>NZ_JWAJ01000097.1 GCF_001068775.1 Streptococcus pseudopneumoniae | reverse complement strand
TGGCTGGTAATTTGGGCTTATAGCCCTGGGGCAAACCACCCGTTAGACGGGTGGTTATGATTGTTGGAGGGGGATTCAGAGGTTTATTTTAAAAGGTAAACAAAAAGCCCTTTAACAAGGACTTTGTGTATTTAGGAGACTAGACTTCAAACTCATAGAGTGCTGTAGATAGGTAACGTTCTCCGTTATCTGGTGCAAGCGCAAGAACTTTTTTACCTTCCCCAAGTTTTTTAGCAACTTCGATTGCTGCGTAGATAGCAGCTGCAGAAGAAATACCTACCAAGAAGCCTTCTTTTCCGCCAATCTCACGACCAAGTGCGAGAGCATTGTCTGAGGTTACGCGAACGATACCATCATAAGCTTCTGTATCAAGTGTTTCTGGGATGAATCCAGCAGAGATACCTTGAATTTTGTGAGGTCCTGGTTTTTCACCTGATAAGATTGCTGATTCATCTGCCTCAACTGCAAAAACTTGAATGTTTGAATTAGCAGCCTTAAGAGCATGAGAAACACCTGAAATAGTTCCTCCAGTACCAACACCAGCAACAAAGGCATCTAAACCATCAGCTCCGAAATCAGCTAGAATTTCAGCTCCTGTTGTTCTTTCGTGAACTTCTGGGTTAGCTTGGTTAATAAACTGTAATGGTAGGAAACCATCACGCTCAGCAGCAATTTCTTGCGCTTTTGCAATCGCACCTTTCATTCCTTCACTACCAGGAGTGAGGACTAGTTCAGCTCCATAAGCTTGGATAATTTTACGACGTTCAACACTCATGGTTTCAGGCATAACGATAACAACTTTATAGCCTTTAGCAGCACCAACCCATGAAAGTCCGATACCAGTATTTCCACTTGTTGCTTCCACAATAGTAGAACCTGGTTTAAGTTTACCTTCTTGTTCTGCTTTTTCAATCATACTTAGGGCGATGCGGTCTTTAACGGATGATCCTGGGTTAAAAGCTTCAAGTTTTACATAAACATCTGCTGCACCTTCGGGTACAATGTTGTTTAATTTAACAATCGGTGTTCTACCGATGAGTTCTGTGATGTTGTTATAAATAGCCATATAAGCACCTCTTTATATAAGATGCTTCTAGTATAACGCTATCTTAAACTTTTGTAAAATATAGAAATCCTATCGAAGCGATAGGATTTTTTTATATCAGTGATTCAAACCGTTAATATTCAAACGATTGTGATAAGCTAATTCAAATAGATAGGTGTAAAGAGGTACAATATCAGTTTTCTTTGGAAATTCAAATTTGTGAGAGTTAAAGTGCTCATTATGAGCTTTTAAAAAGGCATTTTCTAAGTAAGTAATCGTAATCTCACTATCATCAATCCCAAGACCAGCGGTCTCCATCTCAACATTGACAATGTTTATGAGGAAAATGGATTTGATAGACATCTTCCGTCCGGTTGCCCCTTGTTTATCTGTAAAGATGATTCGGATATTTGTAAAGATAATTGAGTCACGAATGAGTTTATATCCGCTTTGAATTTCTTCATTTTCTAATAAATATTGTCCAAACTCCTTGGTAAGAGCTTCTTTACTTTGCTCACTGAAGTTTCCAGCGAGTCCCTGAATTAATCTTCCAAAAGCCATATGATATTTCCTTTCTTTACGATAGGTTTACAGGTATTTCAACTTCACGTAAACCTTTGTCAGTTAGAGTAACTTTTCCATTGAAAAATTCAATGAGATCAGCCTTAATACCATCTTTCTTTTCTTTGTCAATGAAAAGAATAGTGTCAACTTGATCTGTAAAGTTTGTCTCTAATTCTATGAGATTATGCTCTTTAAGAAAATTCCCATATTCTTGATACTGGGCATAGGTCATGTGAATCTGTATCCCTGCCTGTTCTTTAATTTCAATAATACCAATTTCCTTAACTGCTAGAGCAACACTACCAGCGTAAGCACGAATCAAACCACCAGCTCCTAGTTTAATACCGCCGAAATAACGAGTAACTACCACACAGACATTAGTAAGGTTGTGATTTTCCAAAACTCCTAGCATAGGAATACCAGCAGTTCCACTAGGCTCTCCGTCATCACTAGTTCGCTTGATTTCACTGCGTTCACCGACAATAAAAGCAGAGCAGTTGTGGGTTGCTTTATAGTGTTCTTTTTTGATGGCTGAGATAAAGTCACGGGCTTCTTCCTCATTATAGACACGTTTAGCATGACAGATAAAGCGTGATTTTTTGATTTCTTCTTGGACTTGTCCGTCCTCTTTTATAGTTCTATATTCCATAGTTTTATTGTACTAAAAAATAGCTTAAACTTCTACATTTTACGAATAGAGAAATATGAAAGTAAATCCAAATTATCTCGGTCGCCTTTTTACGGAACAAGAATTAAGTTATGATGAGAGACAGCAAGCAAAAACAATTTCATCTATGAAAAAAGAGAAGGGGAAACTATCTTGTCAGCGATGTGGTAGTCAGATACAAGAAGATTGGCATTTGCCTGTTGGTGCTTTTTATTGTAGAGAATGCTTGATTATGAAGCGAATAAGAAGTGATCAAGAACTCTATTATTTTCCGCAAGAAAGGTTTCCGGAGCAAGATGTCCTCAAATGGTCAGGTCAACTGACTCCTTTTCAAGAGCGCGTATCACAAGGACTCCTTCAGGCAGTAGAGAAGAGGGAGGCTACTTTGGTACATGCGGTGACAGGAGCTGGTAAGACAGAGATGATCTACCAAGTTGTTGCCAAGGTGATAAATCAGGGTGGAGCTGTTTGTTTGGCAAGTCCTCGCATAGATGTTTGCTTAGAGCTGCATAAACGACTACAAAATGATTTTGCATGTGAGATTGCACTATTACATGGGGATTCGGATCCTTATTTTCGCACCCCTTTAGTTGTAGCAACCACTCACCAGTTATTAAAGTTTTATCAGGCCTTTGACTTGTTGATTGTGGATGAAGTGGATGCCTTCCCTTATGTTGATAATCCTGTACTTTACCATGCAGTCAACAATTGTGTAAAGGAAAATGGATTGAGAATATTTTTAACAGCAACGTCAACAGATGAGTTAGACAGAAAAGTTAAACAAGGGGAGTTAAAGCGTCTCAGTTTGCCACGTCGCTTTCATGGAAATCCTCTCATTGTTCCCAAGCCAATCTGGTTATCGCATTTTAATAGATATTTAGAAAAAAATAGCTTACCTCCAAAATTAAAACTTTACATTGAGAAACAGAGAAAGACGGCCTATCCCTTACTAATCTTTGCCTCTGAGATTAAAAAGGGAGAAAAGCTAAAAGAAATTTTGCAGGAGAAGTTTCCGAATGAGAAAATAGGCTTTGTATCCTCAATCACAGAAGACCGATTAGAGCAGGTACAGGCCTTTCGAGATGGAAAGTTATCGATATTAATAAGCACAACTATATTAGAGCGTGGAGTTACCTTCCCTCGTGTAGATGTTTTTGTGGTGGAAGCCAATCATCAACTCTTTACCAAGTCAAGTTTAGTACAAATTGGTGGACGAGTTGGAAGAAGCATGGATCGTCCTACTGGAGAACTTATATTTTTCCATGACGGACTCAATCAGTCTATTAAGAGAGCCATAAAGGAGATTAAACAAATGAATCAGGAGGCAGGAGTATGAAGTGTTTATTGTGTGCTAAAAGCTTGCAAACAGAGATAAGCTTTACTAACCTGCTCTGTTTTAAAAAGGAGGAGGAACTAGTATGTGAATCTTGTCTATCGTCTTTTGAGAGTATCGGTGACAACCATTGCCCTAGTTGTTTCAAAAAAGACGTGTCAACAAATTGTCAAGATTGTCAATTTTGGTGTAAAAAAGGTGTAAAGGTTGATCATGCAGCTCTTTATTCCTATAATCAGGCTATGAAAGAGTATTTTAGTCGCTATAAATTTGATGGCGATTATCTTTTAAGAAAGGTATTTTCTAAAATTTTGCAAACAGAGTTAAAAAAGTACAAGGGTTATCGGATTGTGATCGTACCTCTGAGTGAGCAGCGTTTTAAAAGTAGAGGCTTTAATCAAGTAGAGGGTTTGATAAAGGAGACTGGACTAACATATCTGGATATTTTGGTTAAAAACGAAGTGGAGGCTAGTTCTTCAAAAAATCGAGCAGATCGTTTACTTACAGAGTTCCCATTTTTTCTGAAAGATGGTGTGAAGCTCCCAGAAAATATCTTACTCTTTGATGATATTTATACAACTGGAACTACCTTGAATCGTCTTAAAAGTATGCTATTAGAGTCTGGTTGTCAGAATATTAAAACTTTTTCCCTCGCAAGATGAGGAAAAAGTTTGCAAAAAAAATATGAAAGCGTTATAATATAATTAGAAAAACAAATATGTTTAGAAAGAAGGTACTTATATGATTAAATATAGTATCCGTGGTGAAAACCTAGAAGTAACAGAAGCAATTCGTGATTATGTAGTTTCTAAACTCGAAAAGATCGAAAAATACTTCCAAGCAGACCAAGAATTGGATGCGCGTGTTAACTTGAAAGTTTACCGTGAAAAGACTGCTAAAGTTGAAGTAACCATTCCGCTTGGATCTATTACTCTTCGTGCAGAAGATATTTCTCAAGATATGTATGGTTCTATTGATTTGGTGACAGATAAGATTGAGCGTCAGATTCGTAAAAACAAAACTAAAATTGAACGTAAGAACAGAAATAAAGTATCTACAAGTCAACTCTTTACAGATGCTTTAGTTGAGGACTTAAATGTAGCACAACCAAAAGTTGTTCGTTCAAAACAAATTGATTTGAAACCAATGGATTTGGAAGAAGCTATCTTACAGATGGATTTATTGGGACATGACTTCTTTATTTATGTAGATGTTGAAGATGAAACAACAAATGTTATTTATCGTCGTGAAGACGGAGATATTGGTCTTCTAGAAGTTAAATAATCTTAAAAATTAGTCTGTAAAAGTGGTTTACACTAGTGTAAACCACTTTTTAGTTTGAAAATCTGAAGTTGGTAGCTAGAGATACCTCTTTAAAAGTCGCATTTTGGCTACAATTATGGTATAATAATGCGCAAGAGGTTTGTAATGAAAAAAAATGAAATAAATCCCTTTTTTATGTATCTGATTGCTATGGTAACCTTTACGATTATGACCATTTTGATTGTGTTAGTAAAGGATAATCTTATCACTATAGCAAGTCTATTTTTATTTATCGTATTCTATGTTCTGCTATTTAATTTCCAGAAAAAATATTACAAAAAAACAGATATCGAGCAAATCCAGTATGTCAATCATCAGGCTACGGATAGTTTGAGTGCTCTGTTGGAGCAAATGCCTGTCGGGGTTGTTAAATTAAATATGGACAGCAGTGAGATTGAATGGTTCAATCCCTATGCGGAATTAATTTTGACAACTGAGGATGGAGAAATTGATTTTCCTCAATTTCAAAAGATTTTAAAGAGTTCGATTTCTTCCCCAGGGTCTTATGCCATTGTTGGGGAGAAACGTTATGCAGTGCATTTAGATAGAAATTCAGGTGTCTTATACTTTTTTGATGTTTCTGGTGAGTATGAGGCGACTGCTGAATTGGTAACAAGTCGTCCTGTAATTGGAGTTATTTCAGTTGATAACTATGATGATTTGGAAAATGAAACGTCTGAATCAGACATTAGTCATATCAATAGTTTTGTTGCAAATTTTGTTTCCGAATTTGCTGGGAAATATGCCATGTTTTCTCGTAGAGTAAGTATGGATCGTTTTTATCTATTTACGGATTACACTGTGCTTAATCACTTGATGCAGGATAAGTTTTCTGTGATTGATACCTTTCGTGAAGAAGCCAAGCAACGGAATTTACCACTAACGATGAGTATGGGAGTTTCCTATGGTGATGGGAATCATGATCAGATTGGGAAGGTGGCTCTTCTTAATCTCAATTTAGCTGAAGTTCGTGGTGGTGACCAAGTTGTCGTAAAAGAGAATGATGAAACTAAAAATCCAATCTACTTTGGAGGAGGTTCAGCAGCATCAGTTAAACGTACTCGGACACGAACTCGTGCCATGATGACAGCTATCTCAGACAAACTTAAAAGTGTTGATCGAGTTTTTGTTGTTGGTCATAAGAATCTGGATATGGATGCTCTTGGTTCAGCAGTTGGAATGCAGTTGTTTTCGAGTAATGTACTGGAAGAGAGTTATGTGATTTATGAACCTACACAGATGTCTCCAGATATTGCTCGAGCGGTTAACTATTTGGAAGAGGAGGGTGTTTCAAAACTTCTTTCTTTAGGCCAGGCTATGACAATGGTTACCAAACGCTCCTTACTGGTGATGGTTGACCATTCTAAGACAGCTTTAACCTTATCCAAAGAGTTTTATGACTTGTTTACCCAGACGATTGTCATTGACCATCATCGTCGTGACCAAGATTTTCCAGATAATTCGGTCATTACCTATATCGAGAGTGGAGCTAGTAGTGCTAGTGAACTAGTAACAGAATTGATTCAATTTCAAAACTCTAAGAAGAAACGTTTGAGTCGTATTCAGGCTAGTGTTCTTATGGGAGGGATGATGCTGGATACTAAAAATTTCACCTCTCGGGTAACTAGTCGAACTTTTGATGTTGCAAGTTATCTCAGAACGAGAGGGAGTGATAGCATTGTCATTCAGGAAATTTCGGCTACGGATTTTGAAGAATATCGATTAGTAAATGAGTTAATTTTACAAGGGCAAATGGTGCAGCCATCAATCCTGGTTGCTCAAGCTTTGGAGGATAAAGAGTACGATACGGTTGTTATTAGTAAGGCTGCTGACGCTATGCTTGCTATGTCTGGTATAGAGGCCAGCTTTGTACTTGCTAAGAATAGTCAAGGATCAATCTCCATTTCTGCGCGAAGCAGAAGTAAGATCAATGTCCAACGAATTATGGAAGAGTTAGGTGGCGGTGGTCACTTTAACTTAGCTGCGGCACGTTTGACAGATATGAGCCTGCAAGAAGCAGGAGATAAACTGAAAACAGTTATTTTTAATGAAACAAAAGAAAAGGAGTCAGAAGAATGAAAGTAATCTTTTTAGCAGATGTTAAAGGTAAAGGGAAAAAAGGTGAAATTAAAGAAGTACCAACTGGATATGCACAAAACTTTTTAATTAAGAAAAACCTTGCTAAGGAAGCTACAGCTCAAGCCATTGGTGAGTTGCGTGGTAAGCAAAAATCAGAAGAAAAAGCACATGCAGAGATGCTTGCAGAAGCTAAGGAAATTAAAGCGAAACTGGAAGCAGAAGAAACAATCGTTGAGTTTGTTGAAAAAGTTGGTCCAGATGGACGTACATTTGGGTCAATTACTAACAAGAAGATTGCAGAAGAATTGCAAAAACAATTTGGTATTAAAATTGATAAACGTCATATTCAAGTTCAATCACCAATCCGAGCAGTTGGTTTGATTGATGTTCCGGTGAAGATTTATCAAGATGTGACAAGTGTAATCAATCTTCGTGTCAAGGAAGCTTAATTTACGATTGGTTGACAACATTGTAAAAGGAAGGAAAGTCTGATGGCAGAAGTTGAAGAACTACGTGTTCAGCCTCAAGATATTCTAGCAGAACAATCTGTGTTGGGAGCCATTTTTATTGATGAGACTAAACTCGTTTTTGTCCGAGAATATATCGATTCACAGGACTTCTTTAAGTATGCTCACCGTTTGATTTTTCAGGCTATGGTTGATTTGTCTGATCGTGGAGATGCTATTGATGCAACCACAGTTCGGACTATACTAGATAGTCAAGGTGATTTACAAACTATCGGAGGCTTGTCTTATCTGGTTGAGATTGTCAATTCAGTGCCAACCTCTGCTAATGCGGAATACTATGCTAAAATTGTAGCAGAAAAGGCTATGCTTCGACGCCTGATTGCTAAGTTGACAGAGTCTGTAAACCTAGCCTATGAAGCTTCTCAACCTGCTGACGAAATTATCGCTCGTGCAGAAAAAGGCTTGATTGACGTTAGTGAGAATGCCAATCGAAATGGTTTTAAAAATATTCGTGATGTATTGAATATCAACTTTGGGAATCTAGAAGCTCGTTCGCAACAGACTTCGGATATCACGGGTATTGCGACAGGTTATCGAGATTTAGATCACATGACGACAGGTCTGCATGAGGAAGAATTGATTATTTTGGCAGCTCGTCCTGCGGTTGGTAAGACAGCCTTTGCTTTGAATATTGCGCAAAATATCGGAACCAAATTAGACAAGACAGTTGCTATTTTCTCTCTGGAAATGGGTGCTGAAAGTTTGGTCGATCGTATGCTAGCTGCGGAAGGCTTGGTAGAGTCGCATTCTATCCGTACAGGGCAATTGACTGAGGAAGAATGGCGCAAGTATACGATTGCTCAGGGTAATCTGGCTAATGCAAGTATCTACATTGATGATACACCAGGGATTCGGATCACAGAAATTCGCTCTCGTTCCCGTAAACTGGCTCAAGAAACAGGTAATCTGGGCTTGATTTTGATTGACTATCTTCAGCTTATCACTGGAACTGGTCGAGAAAATCGTCAACAAGAAGTATCTGAGATTTCCCGTCAGTTGAAAATCTTAGCAAAAGAACTCAAAGTTCCAGTTATAGCTCTTAGTCAGCTTTCTCGTGGTGTAGAGCAACGTCAAGATAAGAGACCAGTTTTGTCTGATATTCGTGAATCTGGATCTATTGAGCAGGATGCTGATATCGTAGCCTTTCTCTATCGTGATGACTATTATGAGCGCGGTGGTGAAGAGGAGGAAGGCATTCCAAATAATAAAGTAGAAGTGATTATCGAGAAAAACCGTAGCGGTGCTCGCGGAACGGTAGAATTGATTTTCCAAAAAGAATATAATAAATTTTCAAGTATTTCGAAGATGGAGGAAGCAAGATGACAGACGCATTTACAGATGTGGCTAAAATGAAAAAAATCAAAGAAGAAATTAAGGCGCATGAGGGACAAGTGGTAGAAATGACCTTAGAAAATGGTCGTAAACGCCAAAAAAATCGTTTGGGAAAACTAATTGAGGTTTATCCATCGCTCTTCATCGTTGAGTTTGGAAATGTTGAAGGAGACAAACAGGCAAACGTCTATGTTGAATCTTTCACCTATTCAGATATTTTAACAGAAAAGAACTTAATTCATTATTTAGATTAAGGATATTCATGAAAGTGGGAAGTTTCTCACTTTTTTCTTTTTCTTTCGAATGATATAGATGAGGTCAACCTCAAAAATCTAATTATTTGAAGGAGAATGCATGACATTTACTAAAGCAGGACATAAAAAGGGAACTTTTCTCAGAAAGACAGCTGTAGGATCAGCTTCACTATTACTAGCAGGAGCTTTTTTGTTTGGTGAAGGAACTGTTCATGCCAACCAGGCAAACAATGGATCACTGGCACGAGGAGATGATTATCCCTATTATTATAAAAATGGAAGTCAAAAAATTGATAAGTGGCGTATGTACTCGGGACAATGCACCTCTTTTGCTGCTTTTCGTTTAAGTAGTGTCAATGGTTTTGAACTACCAGCTGCTTATGGGAACGCTAATCAATGGGGTTATCGAGCCCAAAAAGAAGGCTATCGGGTGGACCAGCAACCAGCAATTGGTGCGATTGCTTGGAGTACAAGAGGGCAGTACGGTCACGTAGCCTGGGTATCTAATGTGATTGGAGACATGATTGAAATCGAGGAGTACAATTATGATTATACAGAAACATATCATAGTAGAATTGTAAAGGCGAGTTCTATGACTGGTTTCATTCACTTTAAAGATGTAGGGAATGCTAGTGTAGGGCATCATCAGTCTCTACTAGCTTTCAGTGGAACTCATCACTTCACAGAAAAATCTGCTATTATGGATCAGCCATCATTGACATCTACTGTTATCGATTACTACGAAGCTGGAATGAGTGTTCATTATGATCAAACCTTTGAAAAAGAAGGCTATAAATGGATTAGTTATATTTCACGAAGTGGAAACAGACGTTATATCCCCTTAACTAAAACAGTTAGCTCTAAAAATGGTTGGGCAAAAGAGGGAACAAGTTGGTACTACTATGAAAATGGTCAGATAGCCGTCGGTTGGAAGAAGATTAATGGGAACTGGTATCATTTGCAAGCTGATGGTAGAATGACGACAGGTTGGTTAAAAGATGGTTCGAATTGGTATTACTTGAAGTCATCTGGTGAAATGCAGACAGGTTGGTTGAAGGAAAAAGGTATTTGGTATTATCTGGAAAGTTCTGGAGCTATGAAAACCAGCCAGTGGTTCCAGGTTTCAGGAAAACATTACTATGTAAATGCATCTGGAGAATTGGCAGTAAATACTACTATCGATGGATTTCAAGTTGATGGCGATGGAGTTCGAGTAGAAAAACCAGTCTCATAAGTGTTATTCAGCATTTGGGCTCTTCCTAATGGTATTTTTCCCTGCTTTCCTTTATAATGGGTGTATGGACAAGAAAAAATTATTATTGATTGACGGTTCTTCAGTTGCTTTCCGAGCATTTTTTGCCCTTTATCAGCAACTAGATCGTTTTAAAAATGACAATGGACTACATACCAATGCAATCTATGGATTTCATCTGATGTTAAATCACCTACTGGAGCGTGTTCAACCGAGTCATATCTTGGTTGCTTTTGATGCTGGGAAGACGACTTTCCGTACAGATATGTATGCAGACTATAAGGGTGGTCGTGCCAAGACTCCGGATGAGTTTCGTGAGCAATTTCCTTTTATTCGTGAGTTGCTAGACCATCTTGGGATTCGTCATTATGAGTTAGCTCAGTATGAAGCAGATGATATCATCGGGACTCTGGGTCGTTTGGCTGAAAAGGATTCTTTTGATGTAACTATCGTCAGCGGAGACAAGGACTTGATTCAGTTGACAGATGAGCATACTGTGGTTGAGATTTCTAAGAAAGGTGTGGCTGAGTTTGAGGCCTTTACACCGGCTTATCTCATGGAAAAGATGGGAATCACACCAGCTCAGTTCATTGATCTCAAGGCACTCATGGGGGATAAGTCTGATAATATCCCTGGGGTGACCAAGATTGGTGAAAAGACTGGGATCAAGCTCTTGTTAGAACACGGATCGCTGGAAGGTATTTATGAAAATATCGATGGCATGAAGGCTTCCAAGATGAAGGAAAATCTTGTCAATGACAAGGAACAAGCTTTTCTGTCTAAAACACTAGCGACCATCGACACGAAAGCGCCAATTGAAATCAGTCTAGATGATTTGGTTTATAGCGGTCCAGATGTGGAAAGCTTAGGAAAATTCTACGATGAGATGGGCTTTAAACAGCTCAAGCAAGCCTTGAATGCTTCTCAGACTAACCAAGCTGAGAGTTTGAATTTTACCATGGTTGACAAAGTGACTGAAGATATGCTGAGTGCCGACTCTATCTTCCACTTTGAACTTTTTGGTGAAAATTACCATACAGATGATTTGGTTGGTTTTGCTTGGTCTTGTGGGGACAAGCTATACGCTACAGATAAGTTGGAACTTTTGCAGAATCCGATTCTCAAGGATTTTCTAGAAAAAACACCTCTGAAAGTGTATGACTTTAAGAAAGCTAAAGTTCTCTTAAATCGTTTTGGTTTGAATTTACAGGCTCCAGCTTTTGACAGTCGCTTGGCCAAATACCTTCTCTCTACTGTCGAGAATAATGAAATTTCAACTATCGCTAGTCTCTACGGCCAAACTTATTTGGTTGATGATGAGACCTTCTACGGTAAGGGGATCAAGAAAGCTATCCCTGAGAGAGAGACATTCTTGGAGCACTTGGCTCGCAAGGTTGCTGTGCTGGTTGAGACAGAGCCTGTATTGCTTGAAAAGTTAAGTGAAAACGGACAGTTAAACCTTCTCTATGATATGGAGCAGCCTCTGGCCTTTGTTCTTGCTAAGATGGAAATCGCTGGGATTAAGGTTAAAAAAGAAACTCTACTCGAGATGCAAGCTGAAAATGAGCTTGTCATTGAAAAGCTGACGCAAGAGATTTATGACCTAGCAGGTGAGGAATTTAATATCAATTCACCTAAACAGTTGGGTGTCCTTCTTTTTGAAAAACTAGGTCTCCCTCTCGAATATACCAAGAAAACCAAGACAGGGTACTCGACAGCCGTGGATGTCTTGGAGCGCCTAGCTCCGATTGCCCCAATCGTCAAGAAAATTCTAGACTACCGTCAAATTGCTAAGATTCAATCCACTTATGTGATTGGTTTGCAGGACTGGATTTTAGCTGATGGCAAGATTCACACGCGCTATGTGCAAGATTTGACTCAGACAGGTCGTCTGTCTAGTGTCGATCCAAACTTGCAAAATATCCCTGTTCGTTTGGAACAAGGTCGCCTTATCCGTAAGGCTTTTGTACCAGAATGGGAGGACAGTGTCCTTCTCAGCTCTGACTATTCACAGATTGAATTGCGAGTTTTGGCGCATATCTCTAAAGATGAGCACTTAATCAAGGCCTTCCAAGAAGGAGCGGATATCCATACCTCGACAGCCATGCGTGTCTTTGGGATTGAACGTCCTGAGGATGTGACTCCGAACGACCGCCGCAATGCCAAGGCTGTCAACTTTGGAGTGGTTTACGGAATTTCAGACTTTGGTTTATCCAATAACCTAGGTATCAGTCGTAAAGAGGCTAAGGCCTACATTGATACCTACTTTGAACGCTTCCCAGGGATCAAAAACTACATGGATGAAGTGGTACGTGAGGCGCGTGATAAGGGTTATGTAGAAACTCTCTTCAAACGTCGTCGTGAGTTGCCAGATATCAATTCGCGTAACTTTAACATTCGTGGTTTTGCAGAACGTACAGCTATCAACTCCCCTATCCAAGGTTCGGCTGCAGATATTCTCAAAATCGCTATGATTCAACTAGATAAAGCATTGGTAGAGGGTGGTTATCAGACTAAGATGCTTCTACAAGTACACGATGAAATTGTTCTTGAAGTGCCTAAGTCAGAATTAGCTGCCATAAAAAAACTCGTCAAACAAACCATGGAAGAAGCTATTCAACTAAGTGTGCCCCTCATTGCTGATGAAAATGAAGGCGTGACTTGGTATGAAGCCAAATAAAAAATAGACTATTAGACAAAAAGAAATCCCCTTGAACGCTACTGTTCAAAGGGATTTTTCTTTCGGGAAAAGACAAAAGTGAAACTATCTAGCTAATAGTAGAATTTATTTGATTTGTTTCTTTTGTTCTTTTTTTGCAAGGATTGGTAGAATAACACCTAAACCAATCAGAATAATTGGGGTCAAGATGTTTGTAAGAAGCGAGAATTGCCAAGCCGTTGGATTCTCAGCGTAGTTAATTTTTGGAACCATACCAAGGATACAAGCAAAGGCAGTAAAGAGAAAGCACCAAGTACCGATAACAAAGCCAAGTTTAGGATTGTTCACAAACTTGTATTCCGCATTTTTGTATGTTTTCCAAGCACGGTTGAGCATCATATAGGCAAGGAATACCCAGAGATAACGCATTGGCATTACGATAGAATTGAGGTTGGTCATCCATTTTACAAGTCCATCAATTTCCTGAATACCAAAAATTGGAAGGATGATGATGAGGCTAACGAGGACACCTGTAAGGAGGTAACCGTTAATGAGGACACCTTTTTCAGTACGTTTGCGAAGCCAGCTTGGGATGTAGTTTTCATCAGCGTTATTGAGAAGGATTTGCAATGGTGCGTCAATAGAGAAGGCAAGTGCCGCTATTTGTCCGACCATATTTGTAAGAGCGTAAATCACGACAAATAGGTTTCCAACTCCCCAAGAATTTCCTAACATTTGGAAGGCTTGATAAGCACCATTACGCATGAGGTCTTCAGGGATGTTATTACCATCAAATAGCATTCCCATGGCAACTGATCCGAGGATAGCAGATAGCCCCACCATGATGGCCATCACAATCATACCTTTTGGAAATTCTTTTTCAGGGTTGCGAGTTTGATTCACATATGGGGAAATTTTTTCACAACCACCAACTGCAAAGACCAATAGTGAGATTGTTGTAAAATAAGAGAAATCAAAGTTTGGAATGTAAGTACTCAGTTGATCCATGTGCGGTGTCGCAAACTGGATGTCTGGCTTAATGAAAGGCAGACCGACAGCCAAAAGTACAAAGAGTAAAGACATAATCAACATGGCACTTCCTGCCAAGCTACCGATGACTTTCAGTGTTGTCAATCCTTTTGTAGAAAGGTAGAGGAAAAGTCCAAAGATTAGTAAGCAGAGAATAACGATCCAGTGGATGTCGATTTGTTTTAGAAATTGTCCGTTACCCTGCAAGGCCCATCCAAGCGGAATCAGGATTCCTTGAGGTTTTTGTGCAAGATAAGGGATATGCACAACCCAGTAGGTCCAAGCAGCAAAGTAGGCTAGACGTTTGGTTGATGTTTTTTCAACCCAGTCACTAACACCGCTTCCGCTTTCCTTAAAGGTAGAACCTAGTTGTCCAACGATGAGGGAGTATGGGATAAAATAGAGTGCGAGGATTAAAACCCAAGATACGACTACTGAAATCCCCTGTTGAGAATAGTTGTTGACGACGTTTCCGAGCCCCCAAACCATGTTGAAAGCAATAAGAGAAACCATCAGCCAATTAAGTTGGTGTTGATCTTTTTTCATAATGTCTCCTTTTCTTATAATTTCAGTATATCATGATTTTTTGAAAGCGCCTAACAAAATTTGAAATTTACTATAAAAAATGTAGGAGGGAATTTATCAGATGGAGTTTGTACTTGAGTAAAAGTTATACACAATCTGTGGATAACTTTGTGAAATAAAAAATTATTTTCCAAATGTTAGTTTAGAAAAAAGAGATAGAATGTATGAGTTGGGTACTAAGCTAGTCGGTTATAAAGACTGATAGAACAGTCTATTGAGGGTGTTTTACTTTAGAATGTCAAAAAAATGGTTGAGAGAAATCGTTTGGAAGTACATGAAATTGATTTGAAAGTTGATTGAAAGTTATGCACAATCTGTGGATAACTTTGTGGAAGATTTACTATAAATCAGAAAATCCCCTTGTACATGGCAAAGGGATTTGATCGATTAGTGATTTGGTAACCAGCTGAGGGTAAAGTTGAGAGTTTGAGCATCTAGCAAATCCTGGTGACTAATACTCTGAACTTCTTTTCCGTCAAGATGACAGTCTTGTACAAAGTGGAAGTGTTCATGATTTTGTTGTGTACGAATATCCAACCACTTGTTTCTTTCTGTCAGATAGATACGAAGGTGATCAAAGAGTGGAATCCCAAGGTCATAGCTTGCTTTTCCTGGGCAGGTCGGGTAAAGTCCAAGGGCAGACCAGACATACCAAGCAGATAGACTACCGTTATCCTCATCTCCTGGATAAGCATCCCAGCCAGCTCGAAAGGCTTTTTGACGGAGAGTCTTGATTAAGAGACTGGTGTATTGAGGATAATTGCTATAGCGGAAGAGATAAGGGATGTGAAAGCTTGGTTGGTTTGAAATGGCTAGTTGCCCAAATGGCGCTGTTGCCATTTCGCTCATCTCATGAATTTCATATCCATAGCCTGTCGTTTCAAAGAGAGGGAGACTTTGACAAGTTTTTAAAAGATAGTTACTAAAGGCTTCCTTTCCACCCATTAGTTGGCTAAGTCCAGAAATGTCATGTAAGACACCTAGACTGGCTTGAATAGCTGAACATTCGGCGTAATCTCGCCCCCAACTATATGGAGAAAAGTCAGGACGGAAGTAGCCATCTACATCACGCGCCCTCATATAGCCTGTCTCAGGGTCAAATAGGTTTTGATAATTCTTAGCATATTGAGCATAGGCTTGTGCCAGCTCTTCTTGACCTAATTTTGCTGCGCAGGTAGAGATGCAAAAATCACTGTAAGCATAGTCCAGTGTATGACTGACACTTTCATGGAAGTCCGTGGATAGGTATCCTAGCTTTTGGTATTGGGCCAGGCCGTGTCGTCCATTGATAGCTTTTGGATCTGCATTGGTCGCAGTTTTGATCATGGCTTTGAGAAATTCTTCCTCAAGCTCAGGTGCCATGTTTTTGCAGGCGCTATCTGCAATAAGACCATCAATCAAAGTGCCAGGCATCATTCCTCTTTCATCAGGGGCAAGCCACTTAGGAAGATATCCAGTGTCGCGGTAGCTATTGAGGAAGCCTTCAAGGAACTGACGATAGTATTCTGGAATAATCAAGGCAAAGAGTGGGAATGAAGTGCGGAAGGTATCCCAGAAACCATTATTGGTAAAGAGAAGACCTGGTTTGATAGTCCCTGAAGCAAGGTCTATATGAATATTCTCGCCTTGCTCATTTACCTCATAGAAGGTTTGTGGGAAAAGAAAGAGTCTATATAGACAGTAATCAAAAAATGTTTGGTCTACAGGGCCGGTTTCTACGACATCAAAACGACCTAGAAGGTTTTCCCAACTTTCTTTAGCCTCTGTTTTCGTTTCTTCAAAGTCTTTTATAGGCAGATTAAAGAGGGCCTGTTCTTTAGAAATAAAAGAAGTGGCTAGTTGAACTAGAGCTTCTGCTCCAGCCAAGTCGATACGCCAGTCTTGCCCCACTTGATTGATAGATAGAATATCCGTAGAGAATGCGAGAGCAGTAAACATGACGAGGGGACTTTTGTTGGTTTCGGTTAATCCGCTTTGACCAAGGCTGACAGTACGCTCATCTACTTGCTCTAATGATAAATCATCAGTTGCATGCAGATAGAGTGAGAGCTTCTTGCCTTGTATCTGTCTTAGTTGAATAGAAGCCCCATAGCAAGTAGGTGTGAGTTGAGTTTCAATCTGATAACGCTCAGAAAAAATTCGGAGATAATGGGGATTGAAAATAGCACGCTCTAGATTATAAGAGGATTGGCGATGGTAGAGGGTATCCCCGATAATATCTCCTGTGACTGGAGTTAGAAGTAGCCAAGAGTAGTCACCAATCCAGGGACTAGGCTGGTGGGTTAGTCGAATACCCTGAAAGATAGGAAGATGAGGATCAAAAAAACAAGAGCCCTCCTGGTCACTGGTCTGGGGCACAAAGTAATTCATCCCAAAAGGTACGCCCGTGTAAGGTAGGGTGTTTCCTCGTGAAAAAGCATGTTTACTGGCTGTTCCAAAACGCGTATCAATGGTTTCAAGTATAGGTTTCATAGTAGTTCCTTCAGTAGTTTTCTACATTATATCAGAAAAAGGAGACTTTTAGAAAGCGACTTCAAAATATAACAATTTTGTAGAATAATGACTAACATTTGTGTATATATTTTCTGGACTAAAAGCTATATACTGAAAATGAAAATTTGTTTGAAAGAGGCAAAATAGTTTATGGTTTATTCAAAAGAAATTGTCAGAGAGTGGCTAGATGAGGTAGCAAAGCGTGCTAAAGATCATCCTGAGTGGGTTGATGTCTTTGAACGTTGCTATACAGACACCTTGGACAATACAGTTGAGATCTTAGAAGACGGCTCAACTTTTGTACTGACTGGAGATATCCCTGCTATGTGGCTTCGGGACTCGACTGCTCAGCTGAGACCATACCTCCATGTGGCTAAAAGAGATCCTCGTTTGCGTCAGACCATTGCTGGTTTGGTTAAACGTCAGATGACTTTGATTCTCAAAGATCCCTATGCCAACTCTTTCAATATTGAGGAGAACTGGAAAGGCCACCATGAGACAGACCATACAGACTTGAATGGCTGGATTTGGGAGCGCAAGTATGAAGTGGATTCGCTTTGCTACCCATTGCAGTTGGCTTACCTTCTTTGGAAAGAAACTGGTGAGACTAGCCAGTTTGATGGAACTTTTGTTACGGCGACTAAGGAGATTCTCCATCTCTGGACGGTGGAACAAGACCACAAGAACTCACCATATCGCTTTGTTCGTGATACCGACCGTAAGGAAGATACCTTGGTAAATGACGGCTTTGGTCCTGACTTTGCCGTTACAGGAATGACCTGGTCAGCCTTTCGTCCAAGTGATGACTGCTGTCAGTATAGCTACTTGATTCCGTCGAATATGTTTGCAGTGGTTGTCTTGGGTTATGTCCAGGAAATCTTTGCAGAATTGAATCTAGCTGATAGCGAGAGTATCATTTCTGACGCTAAACGTCTGCAAGCTGAAATCCAAGAAGGGATTGAAAATTACGCCTACACGACTAATAGCAAGGGCGAGAAGATCTATGCCTTTGAAGTAGACGGTTTAGGAAATGCTAGCATCATGGACGACCCTAACGTACCAAGTTTGTTAGCTGCTCCATATCTTGGTTATTGTGATGTGAACGATGAGGTCTATCAAGCCACTCGTCGCACCATTCTCAGCCCTGAAAATCCCTACTTCTACCAAGGAGAATACGCTAGCGGACTTGGAAGCTCTCATACCTTCTATCGTTATATCTGGCCGATTGCCCTATCAATTCAAGGCTTAACAGCTACAGATAAAGCTGAGAAAAAATACTTGCTAGACCAACTAGTTGCCTGTGATGGCGGAACAGGTGTTATGCACGAAAGCTTTCACGTAGACGATCCGACACTCTACTCACGCGAATGGTTCTCATGGGCCAACATGATGTTCTGCGAATTAGTCTTGGATTACCTGGATATCCGCTAATACTCTTCGAAAATCAAATTCAAACCACGTCAGCTTCGCCTTGCCGTACTCAAGTATAGCCTGCGGCTCGCTTCCTAGTTTGCTCTTTGATTTTCATTGAGTATAAGGAGCACGCTTTAGCTTCACTGGTTCTTGCAAAGAATCACAAATATACTTTTAAATTTAAGTTAGAATGAGGTTTTACTCATGGAAAATGTTGTTGTACATATCATCTCTCACAGTCACTGGGATCGTGAGTGGTATCTACCTTTTGAAAGTCACCGTATGCAATTGGTGGAACTTTTTGACAATCTTTTTGATCTTTTTGAAAATGATCCTGAGTTCAAGAGCTTCCACCTAGATGGACAGACCATTGTCCTCGATGACTATTTAGAAATTCGCCCTGAAAACCGTGACAAGGTGCAGCGTTATATCGACGAAGGCAAATTGAAGATTGGGCCCTTCTATATCTTGCAGGATGATTACTTGATTTCCAGTGAAGCTAACGTCCGCAATACCTTGATTGGACAAGCGGAATGTGCTAAATGGGGCAAATCTACTCAAATTGGTTACTTCCCAGACACCTTTGGAAATATGGGGCAGGCTCCTCAAATCCTTCAAAAATCAGGTATTCACGTAGCAGCCTTTGGTCGCGGTGTCAAGCCAATCGGATTTGACAATCAAGTCCTTGAAGATGAACAGTTTACCTCTCAATTTTCTGAGATGTACTGGCAAGGGGCTGATGGTAGCCGTGTACTCGGCATTCTTTTTGCTAACTGGTACAGTAACGGGAATGAAATTCCAGTGGATAGAGACGAAGCCTTGACCTTCTGGAAACAAAAATTGGCAGACGTCCGTGACTATGCATCTACCAACCAATGGTTGATGATGAACGGTTGTGACCACCAGCCTGTACAGAGAAATATTAGTGAAGCGATTCGTGTGGCCAACGAACTTTTCCCAGACGTGACCTTTATTCACAGTTCTTTTGATGAATATGTCCAAGCAGTGGAAAGTGCACTTCCTGAACACCTATCAACGGTTACAGGTGAGTTGACCAGTCAGGAAACGGATGGTTGGTATACTCTTGCTAACACATCTTCTTCCCGTATTTACCTCAAACAAGCCTTCCAAGAAAATAGCAACTTGTTAGAGCAGGTCGTGGAACCATTAACCATTATCACTGGTGGACACAACCACAAGGATCAATTGACCTATGCTTGGAAAGTACTTCTGCAAAATGCACCGCACGATAGTATCTGTGGTTGTAGTATTGATGAAGTTCACCGTGAAATGGAAACTCGTTTTGCAAAGGTTAATCAAGTCGGGAATTTTGTTAAGACTAACCTTCTCAACGAGTGGAAGAGCAAGCTAGCTACTCAAAATGCGCAAAGCGACCACCTCTTTACCGTTGTCAACACAGCTTTACATGACAAGGTTGATACAGTTAGTGTTGTAGTGGATGTTGTGACTTGTGATTTCAAAGAATTGCATCCGACTGAAGGTTACAAGAAGATGGCAGCCGTGATCTTGCCAGATTACCATGTTGAAGATTTGGATGGCCATATCCTTGAAGCCAAGGTTGAAGACTTGGGAGCAAGTTTTGGCTATACTTTGCCTAAGGATAAATTCCGCCAACCATATATTGCACGCCAAGTGCGCGTGACAGTCCCAGTCCACCTTGCACCGCTTTCTTGGGCAAGCTTCCAATTGGTCGAGGGTCAAGTAGATTACCGTGATGGTATTTACCAAAACGGAGTCATTGATACCCCATTCGTAACTGTCAGTGTAGACCAAGGAATCACAGTCTATGACAAGACTACAAACGAAGCTTACGAAGACTTTATTCGCTTCGAGGATCGAGGAGATGTCGGAAACGAGTATATTTACTTCCAACCAAAAGGAACTGAGCCAATCTATGCTCAATTGAAGGGATACGATGTCCTAGAAAACAATGCTCGCTATGCTAAGGTATTGCTCAAACATGACTTGACTATTCCAGTTAGCGCAGATGAAAAATTGGATGCTGAACAAAGAGGTATCATCGAGTTCATGAAACGAGATGCAGGTCGTTCAGAAGATTTGACAACTATTCCTCTTGAAACAGAAATGACTGTCTTTGTGGACAATCCACAGATTCGCTTCAAGACTCGCTTTACTAATACAGCCAAAGACCACCGCATCCGTCTCTTGGTGAAAACTCATAACACTCGTCCAAGCAATGATTCTGAAAGCATCTATGAAGTTGTGACAAGACCAAATAAACCGGCAGCTTCTTGGGAAAATCCTGAAAATCCACAACACCAACAAGCCTTTGTCAGCTTGTATGATGATGTTAAAGGAGTGACAGTATCCAATAAAGGATTGCACGAGTATGAAATTCTTGGAGATGACACCATGGCTGTAACCCTTCTTCGTGCTTCAGGCGAACTCGGTGACTGGGGCTATTTCCCAACGCCAGAAGCCCAGTGCTTGCGAGCTATCGAAGTTGAGTTTGCAGTAGAATGTCACCAAGCAGGGGAACGCTTCTCAGCTTTCCGTCGTGCCAAAGCCTTCCAGGTGCCATTTACAGCTCTTCAAGTTGCAAAACAAGAGGGTAGCGTTGCAGCAACGGGTAGCCTCTTTAACCATCCAGCACTGAACTTGCCACAAGTCTGCCCAACAGCCTTTAAGGTGGCTGAGAATGAAGAAGGTTATGTCCTTCGTTACTACAACATGAGTCAAGAAAATATCCGTGTGTCTGAAAAACAACAAACCATTCTTGACTTGTTGGAACGCCCATACCCAGTCCATTCAAGACTATTGGCACCACAGGAAATTCGTACAGAATTCATTCAAAAAGAAGAAATTTAATTTCAAAAATAAAACATAAACAGAAAGGAGGAGCGAAAAAGTAAGAACCAACTGCTGATTCGCTCCTTTTGCAGGTGAAAGCAATGACCATTGCAACGATTGATATCGGAGGGACTGGTATTAAGTTTGCTAGTCTAACTCCTGATGGAAAGATTTTAGATAAGACCAGCACCCCAACTCCAGAAACTCTAGAAGATTTATTGGCTTGGTTGGACCAACGCTTGTCAGAACAGGACTATCGTGGGATTGCTATGAGTGTTCCAGGAGCGGTCAATCAAGAAACAGGAGTGATCGAGGGGATTAGTGCCATTCCTTATATCCATGGTTTTTCATGGTACCAGGCCCTTTCTCATCACCAGCTACCTGTCCATCTAGAAAATGATGCTAACTGTGTTGGACTTAGTGAACTGCTAGCTCATCCTGAGATTGAAAATGCAGCCTGTGTTGTCATTGGCACAGGGATTGGCGGTGCTATGATTATCAATGGCAAAATTCACCGTGGTCGCCATGGCTTGGGCGGTGAGTTTGGCTACATGACAACTATCGAACCAGCAGAAAAACTCAATAACTGGTCACAACTAGCTTCTACAGGAAACATGGTTCGTTATGTGATTGAAAAATCAGGTCAGTCAGACTGGGATGGCCGTAAGGTTTACCAAGAGGCTGCAGCAGGCAATGCCCTTTGCCAAGAAGCCATTGAGCGTATGAATCGTAACCTAGCTCAAGGATTACTCAATATCCAATATCTAATCGACCCAGATGTCATTAGCCTAGGTGGCTCTATCAGTCAGAACCCAGATTTTATCAAAGGGGTGCAAAAAGCGGTAGACGTCTTTGTGGAAAGATATGAAGAGTATACAATTGCGCCAGTGATCCAAGCCTGCACCTATCAGGCAGATGCCAATCTCTACGGTGCCCTTGTCAACTGGTTACAGGAGGAAAAGCAATGGTAAATTTTACCGGAATTAGCACTAAACAACAGCAAGCTATAGACTTACTTCAAAAGCACATTTCTCTACCAGATGTAGAAGTGGCAGTCACCCAGTCTGATCAATCTTCTATTTCTATCAAGGGTGAGGGCGGAAGCTATCAATTGACTTATCGCAAACCTCACCAACTCTATCGCGCCTTGTCTGTTCTCGCAACAGCTTTGGTAGAAGGTGATAAGGTAGAGATTGAGGAGCAAGTGGCTTATGAAGATTTAGCCTACATGGCGGATTGTTCCCGTAATGCAGTTCTAAATGTTGCATCTGCCAAACAGATAATTGAAGTCTTAGCTCTGATGGGTTATTCAACCTTTGAGCTCTACATGGAAGACACCTATCAGATTGAAGGGCAACCTTATTTTGGCTATTTCCGTGGAGCATACTCAGCTGAAGAATTACAGGAAATCGAAGCCTATGCCCAGCAGTTTGACATGACTTTTGTACCTTGTATTCAGACCTTGGCTCACTTGTCAGCCTTTGTCAAATGGGGCGTCAAAGAAGTTCAACAACTCCGTGATGTAGAGGACATTCTCCTCATCGGTGAAGAAAAGGTTTATGATTTGATTGACGGAATGTTTGCGACTTTGTCTAAGCTACAAACACGCAAGGTCAATATCGGCATGGACGAAGCCCACTTGGTTGGTTTGGGACGCTACCTCATCTTAAACGGTGTTGTGGACCGTAGCCTCCTCATGTGTCAACATTTGGAGCGCGTGCTGGATATTGCAGACAAGTATGGTTTCCACTGCCAGATGTGGAGCGATATGTTCTTCAAACTCATGTCAGCAGATGGCCAGTACGACCGTGATGTGGAAATTCCAGAAGAAACTCGTGTTTACTTAGACCGTCTCAAAGACCGTGTGACCTTGGTTTACTGGGATTATTATCAGGATAGCGAAGAAAAATACAACCGTAACTTCGGTAACCACCACAAGATTAGCCAGGATATTGCCTTTGCAGGTGGTGCTTGGAAGTGGATTGGTTTCACACCACACAACCATTTCAGTCGTCTCATCGCTATCGAAGCAAACAAAGCCTGCCGTGCTAATCAGATCAAAGAAGTCATCGTGACTGGATGGGGGGACAATGGTGGTGAAACAGCTCAGTTCTCTATTCTACCAAGCTTGCAAATCTGGGCAGAACTCAGCTATCGAAATGATTTAGAGCGTTTATCTGCTCACTTCAAGACCAATACAGGTCTATCTGTTGAGGACTTTATGCAGCTTGACCTTGCCAACCTCTTACCAGATCTACCAGATAATCTCAGCGGAATCAACCCCAATCGCTATGTCTTTTATCAGGATGTTCTCTGTCCAATCCTTGATAAGCACATGACACCTGAACAGGACAAGCCTCACTTTGCCCAGGCAGCTGAGACTCTTTCTGACATTAAAGATAAAGCTGGAGTCTACGCTTATCTTTTCGAAACTCAGGCCCAGTTGAATGCTATTTTAAGTAGCAAGGTTGATGTGGGGCGACGCATTCGTGAGGCTTATCAAGTGGATGATAAAGAAAGCTTGCAACAAATCGCTAGAGAAGAACTGCCAGAACTCAGAAGTGAGATTGAAAACTTCCATGCCCTCTTTAGCCAACAATGGTTGAAAGAAAACAAGGTCTTTGGCTTAGATACGGTCGATATCCGTATGGGCGGACTCTTGCAGCGGATCAAGCGAGCAGAAAGTCGCATTGAAAACTACCTGGCAGGCGAAATCTCTCGTATTGACGAACTAGAAGTAGAGATTCTTCCATTTACTGACTTCTACGCAGACAAGGACTTCGCAGCAACGACAGCCAACCAGTGGCATACTATTGCGACAGCTTCGACCATTTATACAACCTAGAAATTTATCACAAATAGCCAAACATCTCCTTTTAAATAAATGGAGATGTTTTTTGATTTGGAGGTTGGGAAGGAGTATAATGAAGGTATAATACTCTTCTAAAATCAAATTCAAACCACGTCAGCTTCGCCTTGCCGTACTCAAGTACAGCCTGCGGCTCGCTTCCTAGTTTGCTCTTTGATTTTCATTGAGTATAAGGATAGTTTGGAGGTTTGATCATGAAAAAGCTACTACTAGTCCTAGGTGCGAGTGTGCTAGTTTTATCTGCTTGCCACAAGGCGACAGAAGATAGCGTAACTAGTCAGTCAACATCAAGAGAGCAACAAACCAAGGAAGTAACCAACTATTTTCATTACCTAGCGGATTCCTATCAAAAGGCTCTTGCGCACGAAAAAGAAGCCAAAGATACAAGTGTTCAATCACCCGTGTCTGCTACCGTTGTAGCTATGGAAGAACTCCAGCAATCTAATCCGACTGACCAAGCCTTGATTATGAAGAACTACTCGGATTTTCAGAAGCTAATCCAATACAAGACTGAAAAGTGGCAGGAAGAGTTTGCAAGCTGGGCTGCTTCTATGGGACAGTCCTATTATAGACTAGAGCATAGAAACTTTGACCAAAAAAATGAATTCATCAAAAAATTAGAAACAACGACTGTTTCTCAGAAAAGAGTCATATGGAATATTTTCGGGGTATCCAGTGACAATGCCTATGATTACTTGGTTTTGGATGCCTACTATGACAATCAGGACAAACATTTCTACTTATTTACACTGAAAGATGGGCAAGCACAGGTCTTACATGCCGATAAGACGTTAGAAACTATCAGTGCTGCAAACTTTGAAGAGACTGAAAACACAGATTTAGCACAAGGCTTTAAGGAATTTCTATTAAAAACAAGTGTCACTAGAGAGAATGAGCCAGATACAGACTATAGTGCTCTAATAGACAAGATAAAAATAGTCATGGAATCCTACTCGGATAGTAGTGGTGAAAGATATAAGTCGGCTAGCCTAGCAACATATGGTCGCTATTATGTGCTTGCAGTTCCGGATCAGATTATGCAATTTGGGCAAGTCGATGGAGTCAAATATACTTTTAAATGGCATGGCTATACTGCTGGTCTTGGAGAAAAACGATTTGAAATCTTGGCCTGTTATGTGAATGAAGTAGGGACAGAAGTGATTCTCTTTGGCTATAAGGATGGTCGCCCTACTATTTTACATACTGAGGGGCAACCAGAGATTAATCAAAACGAAGCAGGTACTATTATAGATGCCCAGATTCATTTTGTTGAATTTCACCAACCGATATTGGAAGGAGTTTTCAATTAGTAGAGATGGGCAACTCCTCTTGCAAGTAAGGCGTTTCTCGTGAAACATCCTTCTTATATAAAAAAGTTCTCCACATAAAATAATTTGTGGAGTTTTTTCTATAATTAGTAGTTTAAACTATCCTTAAAATAAGAGTATACTCTTATTGTAAACGTTATCAAATCTAAAAAATTGTGAGATTATTAAGTTTTAGAAAAATAAAAAGGGAGGAAATTATGAACAAGTTTTCAAAAACCTTGAGAGATAACTGGATTTTTCTCTTAATGGTTCTACCAGGTACACTTTGGTTGATCTTATTCTTCTACATCCCGGTATTTGGAAATGTGGTTGCCTTCAAAGATTACCGAATGACTGGCGAAGGGTTTGTCCACAGTATTATAAATAGTAAATGGGTCGGATTAGACAACTTCAAGTTCTTGTTTAGTTCAAAAGATGCCTTTGTTATCACTCGAAATACTGTTCTTTACAACCTTGGCTTCATCTTTATCGGTTTGATTGTATCGGTTGGTATTGCCATTATCCTTAGTGAACTTCGCTCTAAGCAAATGGTTAAAATCTACCAAACATCTATGTTGTTCCCTTACTTCTTATCTTGGGTTATCATCAGTTTATTTACAGATGCTTTCCTAAACATCGATAAAGGGGTCATCAACCACACCTTGGAAGCTCTTGGCATGAAGGGGATTAACTTATACGCTGACATCAGTATCTGGCCTTATCTTCTCCTTTTCCTAGGTATTTGGAAAGGCTTTGGATACAGTAGTGTTATGTACTATGCAACAATCATGGGTATCGATTCAACCTACTACGAAGCAGCAACAGTGGACGGTGCTAGCAAATGGCAACGTATCCGCAATGTAACCATCCCTCAGTTAACACCACTTGTGACAGTATTGACCATCCTTGCAGTCGGAAACATCTTCCGTGCAGACTTCGGTCTCTTCTACCAAATCCCTCACAATGCTGGTCAGCTCTATAGTGTAACAAACGTATTAGACGTCTATGTCTTTAACGGTTTGACTCAGACAGCAGATATCGGTATGGCTTCAGCAGCAGGTCTCTACCAGTCAGTCGTTGGTTTGATTTTGGTTATCCTATCAAACTTACTAGCACGACGTGTAGATCCTAACTCAGCCCTATTCTAGAAAGGAGGAGCATATGGCAAAAAAAGTTCAAAAAGCAAAAATTGATAATGTTGGCATACACTCCTTCAGCAAGAAAGCAGATATCTTCTTTAGTATCATATCTGGTTTGCTAGCCTTCTCTTGTATCTTGCCTTTCATCTTTGTTATCATTATCTCAATTACAAATGAGAAGAGTATCATTCAACATGGATATAGCTTCTTCCCATCACAATTTGGATTAGATGGTTTTGAGTTTTTAACTCAGTTCAAAGATAAGATTTTACAAGCGCTCTTTGTTTCAGTATTTGTAACAGTAGTTGGGACATTGACAAACGTCTTTATCACAACAACTTACGCCTATGCCATCTCACGTTCAACATTTAAGTATCGTAAATTCTTTACAATCTTCGCTCTTCTCAGTATGTTGTTCAATGCTGGTTTGGTACCAGGCTATATCGTAGTGACTCAATTGCTTCACCTTGGTGATACTATTTGGGCCTTGATCGTTCCGATGCTTCTATCGCCATTCAACATCATGTTGATGCGTTCCTTCTTCAAGAAGACCATCCCAGAAGCAATCCTCGAGTCAGCTCGTATCGATGGAGCTAGTGAAGCTCGTATCTTCTTCCAAATCTGCTTGCCGCTCTCACTACCAGGTATCGCAACGATTACACTATTGACAGCGCTTGGATTCTGGAATGACTGGTTTAACGCCCTTCTTTACATCAAGAGTGATAACTTGTATCCATTGCAATATTTGCTCATGCAAATCCAAAACAACATGGATTACATTGCCAAGTCAGTTGGTATGTCAGGACAACTTGCAGTTGCCCTACCAAAGGAAACAGGTCGTATGGCCTCGTATGGCCATGGTTGTAGTTGCAACCCTACCTATTGCGATTCTCTATCCATTCTTCCAACGCTACTTTGTAAAAGGTTTGACCATCGGTGGTGTTAAAGAATAAGGAAATCTGAGAAACCTTGTTTCTCCCCTAGCCCTGATTTTTCTAGTTAAGGAAAATCAACAATTTCAACTTGTTAATAACTTTAAAAATAAAAAAAGGAGTTTTTATAATGAAAAACTGGAAAAAATATGCTTTTGCATCTGCTAGCCTTGTAGCTTTAGCTGCTAGCCTTGCTGCTTGTGGAAACCTTAAAGGAAACAGCCAAAAAGCTGCTGACTCAGCATCAGGTGACAAGACTGTTATCAAAATGTACCAAATCGGTGACAAACCAGATAACTTGGATGAATTGCTAGAAAATGCAAACAAGATCATCGGAGAAAAAGTTGGCGCTAAATTGGATATCCAATACCTTGGTTGGGGTGACTACGGTAAGAAAATGTCAGTTATCACTTCATCAGGTGAAAACTATGATATCGCATTTGCAGATAACTACGTCGTAAACGCTCAAAAAGGTGCTTATGCTGACTTGACAGAATTGTACAAGAAAGAAGGAGCTGACCTTTACAAAGCTCTTGACCCAGCTTACATCAAAGGTAACACTGTAAACGGTAAAATCTATTCAGTTCCAGTTGCGGCTAACGTTGCATCTTCACAAAACTTTGCTTTCAACGGCCCACTTCTTGAAAAATATGGAATCGATATCTCAGGTGTAACTTCATACGAAACACTTGAACCAGTATTGAAACAAATCAAAGAAAAAGCTCCAGATGTAATGCCATTCGCTGTTGGTAAAAACTTTATCCCATCAGAAAACTTTGACTACCCAGTTGCAAACGGGCTTCCATTTGTCATCGACCTTGCAGGCGATACTACTAAGATCGTTAACCGTTACGAAGTTCCTCGTTTCGTAGAACACTTGAAGACTCTTCACAAATTCTATGAAGCAGGATACATTCCAAAAGACGTAGCAACTAGCGATACTTCATATGACCTTACTCAAGATACTTGGTTTGTTCGTGAAGAGACAGTAGGACCAGCTGACTACGGTAGCAGCTTACTTTCTCGTGTTGCTAACAGAGACATCCAAATCAAACCATTTACTAACTTCATCAAGAAAAACCAAACAACTCAAGTTGCTAACTTTGTAATCTCAAACAACTCTAAGAACAAAGAAAAAGCAATGGAAGTGTTGAATCTCTTGAACACTAATCCAGAACTCTTGAACGGCCTTGTTTACGGTCCAGAAGGCAAGAACTGGGAAAAAGTTGCAGGTAAAGAAAACCGTGTTAAAGTCCTTGACGGATACAAAGGAAACACTCACATGTCAGGATGGAACACTGGTAACAACTGGATCCTTTACATCAACGAAAACGTTACAGATGAACAAATTGCACAATCTAAGAAAGACTTGGAAACTGCAAAAGAATCTCCAGCGCTTGGATTCATCTTTAACACTGACAACGTGAAATCTGAAATCTCAGCTATCACTAACACTATGCAACAATTCGATACAGCTATCAACACTGGTACTGTAGACCCAGAAAAAGCTATTCCAGAATTGATGGAAAAATTGAAATCTGAAGGTGCTTACCAAAAAGTATTGGATGAAATGCAAAAACAATACGACGAATTCTTGAAAAGCAAATAATCGCAAGAACAATTGATTTCGTGTATTCATTCCTAAAAAGAGCGATCACTGCCTTGTCTGGTTTTTCCAGACGAGGTGGTGATTCTTTTTAAAGTGTTTACATATAATTATCTGTATTTAAAATCAGATATTTACTCTTACATATAACGTTGGACACCGACATATGAAAAAATACCATCTACTCTTTAAAATCAGTGCAATCTTATCTTACTTATTTTTCGTATATGGACTCTCTCAGCTAACACTTGTGGTCCAAAATTACTGGCAATTTTCTTCTCAGATTGGGAATTTTTTCTGGATTAAAAATCTTATTAGTCTTGTCTTTATTGGCCTCATGATATGGATTTTAGTCAAGACAGGACATGGCTACCTTTTTGTTATTCCAAAGAAAAAATGGCTATGGTACACAGTTTTGACGGTTTTCGTAACTGTACTTTGCATATCTTTTAATTTTCAAACGGCAAAACATGTACAGTCAACCTCTGAAGGCTGGGCTGTACTAATCGGCTATAGTGAGACAAATTTTGCTGAATTGGGTATCTACCTGACTTTATTTTTCCTAGGCCCTCTGATGGAAGAGTTGATTTATAGGGGTTTGTTCCAACACGCCTTCTTTAAAGATTCGAAGCTTGGACTTGACCTGATTCTTCCTTCGGTTTTGTTTGCTCTTCCTCACTTTTCTAGCTTTCCAAATTTCTTAGATATTCTTGTTTTTTCGACATTTGGAGTATGTTGTGCTGGATTAACTCGTTATACCAAGAGTATCTATCCTGGCTATGCAGTCCATGTGATTAATAATATTGTAGCAACCTTGCCATTTTTGTTAACTTTTCTTCACCGAATATTTAGTTGAAACAAGATCTGAAAATGGTCTTGTTTTCAATTTTCGGTCAAATAAATTGCATTCGCTTTCTTGGGAGAGTATACTGGAATAGTTGAATGAAAAATTCTGATAATTTAATCTTAGAAAAGAGAAGCACATGTCAAAAGATATTCGAGTTTTACTTTACTATAAATATGTTCCCATCGAAAACGCGGAACAATTTGCTGCAGACCACTTGGCTTTCTGTAAGTCAATCGGCCTCAAAGGTCGTATCCTAGTCGCTGACGAAGGGATCAATGGAACTGTTTCTGGTGACTATGAGGCCACGCAAAAATACATGGACTATGTTCACAGCCTTCCAGGTATGGAAGACCTCTGGTTCAAGATTGACGAAGAAAGTGAACAAGCCTTCAAGAAGATGTTTGTTCGCTACAAGAAAGAGATTGTCCACCTTGGTTTGGAAGACAACGACTTTGACAACGACATCGATCCACTTGAGACAACGGGTGCTTACTTGTCTCCAAAAGAATTTAAAGAAGCTCTTCTTGATGAAGATACAGTTGTCCTTGATACTCGGAATGACTACGAGTACGATCTTGGTCACTTCCGTGGGGCTATTCGTCCAGATATCCGCAACTTCCGTGAATTGCCACAATGGGTCCGTGATAACAAGGAAAAGTTCATGGACAAGCGCGTCGTAGTTTACTGTACTGGTGGAGTCCGCTGTGAGAAATTCTCTGGTTGGATGGTTCGTGAAGGCTACAAAGATGTCGGTCAATTGCATGGAGGAATCGCCACTTATGGTAAAGATCCAGAAGTTCAAGGGGAACTTTGGGATGGGAAAATGTATGTCTTTGACGAGCGTATCGCAGTCGATGTTAACCATGTTAACCCAACCATCGTAGGGAAAGACTGGTTTGACGGAACACCATGTGAACGTTATGTTAACTGTGGAAATCCCTTCTGTAACCGTCGTATCTTGGCATCAGAAGACAACGAAGATAAATATCTCCGTGGTTGCTCACACGAGTGCCGTGTTCACCCACGTAATCGCTATGTTTTGGAACATGAATTAACGCAAGATCAAGTTATCGAGCGTTTAGCAGCGATTGGTGAGAATCTAGATCATTCTGAAGTCGTATAATAGTATCAACAGTCCTGACGGGCTGTTTTTCTATGCTTTTGACCAAAAAATCTTAAATTTGTTTCTGCATCTTTCAGGAAAATGGTGTATACTATATGTAAACGATTTCAAATGAGGCCATTTATGGTGAAAACATTTTTTATTCCAAATAAACAAAGTATTTTAGGACAACAGGAGATTTTAACAGCTAAGTCAGTCTTGGCCCTAGTAGATGGCTTAGAGTCACATAGTTATGATGCTGTCTATCTTCGTCAATCCCTCAATCGCCTTGAGTATATCGAGTGTGGAATCATAGGCAAGTCTCAATTTCTCTTTAAAGTTAGCTATGAAGATAGCAAGAAAGGCTATCAAGTTGTTATTCCTGATTTTATCACAAGAGCTGACTGGGAAATTGTAGAAGATTTTTTGCGAGCATTTTCTAGTAAGATAGGAGAAGCAGTTGAAGGTATTGAGGACTTCGACTTGAATCTTTATTTCCAAGAAACTGTTAAAAACTATTTAGCTGACAAGGATACTCGTTTGGCCTTTTGCCAAGGAATTCTATCAACTATTTACTTTGATAAGAAGGATTTAGAAAGTTTCCTAGAAGAAGATGGATTGGCACGTTTTGAAGAGCTAGTTAAGAGGGTTCAAGGGTCAGATGCTTACCCTGCAAGTGCTAAATTCTACCCAGATAGTGAGGGTAAGGTTCATGGAATCTACCACCTGGCTCAAGGAGTAAAGACTATTTTGCCAAAAGAACCGGTGATTCCAGCTCCTTATGTTGAGCAATTGGTAGGCAAGGAACTTGTTTGGGAGATTGATTTGGTAAAAATCTCTGGGGATGGCTCAAAACTAGAAGATTATGAAGCAGTAGCTAGACTGGATTATCAAACCTTCTTAGAAGCTCTTCCAAAGGAACTTTGTCAGGATTTGGATGCCAACCAAATAGTGGTAGGACCAGTTTCAGGAGAGGATTTTGAAGCTTTAGCAAATAGATAAATAAGGAATCTGTGACAAAAGTTTCTATAAAGTTAAAAAGCGGACAAGATTAGTTTTCTGATTATCAGAATTCTGTCTTGTTCGCTTTTTTTGTTTTTAAAATTTTATAGTAATGATCCTCTAAAGCTAATATCTTTCTATCTCGCTACCTTTATCTTACATAAAAGCTAGGATTCGTAGATATTCAAAAACCAGAGTCATTTCTGCTAGGAAGAAGAGAAATAGGATACCACCGTTAACTAGAAATGCTAAGAGAAGGCGATAGAAGGAGTCAGTTTGGCTATCTTTACTTGGTCTTGAGATGGTATAGAGGTTGGCAAGAAGTACGAGACCAATGCTAATGAGGCAAAGAAGAGCCGCAAAACGTAGACTATTAAAGAAGGCAAAGAAACTGGCAATACCCGTGAGCAGGATAGGAAGGGCGAAGAGTCTGCTATACTCTTGCAAGGCTTTTTCCAGTGTCCAGTCATTGTCCTGATTGACAAAACGTTTAACTACGAATCCACCCATAAGGATAGAAAAGAAGAATAAGCTTGTCGCTACCAAGATGGAGAAGATAGAAAAGAGATTCAGTGAAGGGAACTGCTCGATGGCATGAGAGTTGATAGCCGCCATATGGCCGTAGTAGTCATGCTTAATATGATAAATCGCACAGAAGAAACTAAGAGCAGAAAAGATAGTCAGTAGCGCAAAGGCATTATAACTATGTTTTTTATCTGTATCAATGCTTGCTGTCGGTTCTTTAAGGGCTCCTTGTAGCCAAACCCAAAGATCAGCCAGTTCTTCTTTGAAAACTGCAAATACTGCTGTTTTTGTAGATGCAGAATCTGGTAAAAATGGGCTTTCCAAAGACTTGCTAGTCAAAGATTGACTTTTCTGAGAAGCTTCTTTAACAGGTTCTTCTGACTCGTCTATCTTTTCTAATTTTTCAGCGAGCTCTTCAGTCTCTACAGTTTCCTCACTAGTTTCCTTATCTTCTGGGTTGGCTTGAGGATTTTCCTCAACTACTGGCGCCTCTTCTCTTGTCTCTGTATCTTCTTCAAGGAGAACTGAGTCGGATGGGCTATCTTTTTTATCATTGTTGGCTGTTTTTTCGAAATCAGCACTTTCAAACCATTCTTGAGTCATAATAGACCTCCCTTTTTTGATTAATTTTTGAGTAGTAACTACTAGTTGTCTTTATTCATGATTTCTATAAGAAAGCAAGCGATCTTATTATGGGTAATAGATACTTTGATTCGATTTTGCGACGAGGAGATCTTGCGTATCTTTTTTTTCTGTTTTGTAAGGGTTCGCTAATGCTTCACCTTTACTACCTCCCGTATGTATGTCACGTCTGTCTCGATGCCAGCGATAGATATCACCATGTTCAGCAGAAAACTCAACATTGATTCGCTCAAGTTCCTTTTGGGATAACTCGAGTGAGATATCTTTTCTTGCCTCGAATTCCACTCTACCGTGCACTTGGATATCGTCTGCAGTGATATGTTGATGGTCTGCTTGGATACGACTATCTGTTAGACTGGTTTCAAATACATTGACAATTCCAGTTGTGATCAGTTGGCTATTTTTAATCTCGCTATCAGTGATACGAAGAAGATAGCCATTTGACAGAATCTTGGCATTGCTGAGTTTTGTATTGGCAATTGAAAGGATACGATGGTTTACCTGGGCAGTTAGATTTTTTAATTCTCTTTCTCTTGGTAATGAGAGAACAACTTCATCATTGCGGCTAGAAATTCCGCTTGCGATAAAGAGGATACCTTCGATACTAGAACCTATAGAGCGACGTGTAGTTGATTTGGTATCAGTTATTTCAAGACTTTTCTCTTTGATAGAGTGTTGAAGATTTTCTTTTTCAGAGATGGTCGGGTGATACTGAAGGTGAATCTTATCATCGTTTGACTCCGTAATGACGAGCGAATGTTCTTTCAGTGAGATGTTAAGGTTTTCGATATCTTGATCAAAAACGAGTTCTTCCATTCGACTTTCAAATACTGGATTTTGAGACATTGCAAGGAGGCTTCTGACTCCGTCTGTTTGGATGCCGATGATCATCATGGAAAAACCGATGATACTGGTAACAACACCAAAGATAAGAAATCCTTTTGTCCATTTACGCATGTCTTTCACCTCTCTTTCCTCTATTAAGAATCCATTGGATAAGTCGAAGGACTAGTAATCCAAAGAAACGTGTTACATAGGACGTTGCCAGCAGAACTAAAGATGAAGCTCCAATAGCTAGTAAACCTCCACCAAAAATCAGTATAAAAGCAGATGTCGATTCAGCCAGAACGTAGAAGCTTTCAAATAGGAGAACGCCTCCTAGGATTAGTCCAGCTACTGATACAGCAAAGAAGGCTATAAGTACGCTGACAGCAGCGATAAAAATCCCGATGATAGCCATGAGAAGAGCAATTCCGACCGGAATGCCGATAGGAGCTGCAAGAAGGGCTAGTAGAGCGATGCGTAAAATATGGCGGTCGTTCTTACTGGAATTTTCTTCGTTGATTTTCTTATCAAGAAGTGTAGTCAGGATATCATGGGCAGCTTCTTTTGGACTTCCCAGGCTAGCGATAAGCTCCTCCTCACCTTCTGGACCCGCATCATCAAAGAGTTCTTTGAAGTAATCCATGGCTTCAATGCGATCAGATTGAGGAAGCTTCATCAGATAGGCTTCAAGCTGATTCAAATATTCAGTTCTTGTCATGGCGAATGCTCCCTTCTATGATGCCGTTGATAGTGTCAGTGTAGAGTGTCCACTCTTCTCTGAGTACAAATAGTTGCTCCTCCCCAATCTCTGTCAAGGAGTAGTATTTCCGCATCCGACCTTGGTATTCGCGAGAGTATGTAGTCAGATAGCGGTTGGTATCCAGTTTTTTCAAGATGGGGTAGAGGGTAGATTCCTTGATTTTGGCAATGAGTTTAATGGTTTGGCTAATCTCATAACCATAGGAATCCCCTTGTTCTAGGATGGCCAAGATGAGAAATTCAATCAAAGCCGCTGATGTTGGAAAATACATGGGGCACCTCCTTTTTTAGTATGTAAAAATTTTATATATAATTATTCTACACATACATCATACATCTATTTGTAAGCCCTGTCAAGTAATATGTGTAAAATTTTTATATATAAAAAATCTCCTAGTGAAAACTAGAAGATTAGAGGATTTTTTTGAGAACTTTATCTGAATTTTATCGTAGATTTTTTATACTTAATATCCTTATCCAAAAGTTTCAATAAAGGAGTTACATATTCAGGATTTGGAAACTTAGGTCCGAAAATAACCTCCTCAATTTGAATTGAATTTTTTCGTTCTACATAAAGTTTACCTACCCCAGAGGTTTTGTCAATTTTGATTTCCTCATTACTTGGGTCTAGGTTAGCATAGCGTAAGATGCGCAGTTCGTTTTCATATTTGTAATCGACAGATTTAAATAAGTAGCGAATTTCTTCGATACATTCAGAAATAGCATTTTGATAGTTCTCCTCCGTGACTTTTGAACCGATATCTAGTTTTTCTTTTAAACTATTCAACAATTTTTCTAATTCTTCTATTTCCGACTTCTCAAATAGTTCAGTTCGTTCTAGTTTTAAATTTTCCTTTATATGCTTAACATAGGCAATTCGGTAGAGATAATCACGATTCCCTTTTGAATCACTAGCTTTTTCTACAGAATTCGGTTCAGTTCCTTCATCATTAACAGTATCGACTGAATTTTCGCTTTCACTCCGAGAGATAGATTTTTCAAAACCACTATTTAATTCAGATTTCAGTAAATACATCTTATCAGAGAATTCTAAAATGTTTTTTTCTTGACGCCACGAAACATCATTGAAGGAAGTAAATCTAGAAAAATCCTCTTCACGAAGTACTAGACAAACACCTTTGGCATCATCACCATACTGGGACCACATGGCCAGATCATCCGTTTTGTTTGTAAAACTCATTAAAAACCATGAGCTTGGTTCTAAGATATCTCGTCTATCTAAACCTAATATCTTTTCTATGACGATTCCTTCTTCAGGATCATTCATATAATTAGCATTATACAAGCGAGTTTTCCCAGATACCGAAAAAGTACTTTTCTTCTTTTCATTCTCCTCTTGATCTAACATAATTTGGAGAGTGCTTCCCTTGGTGTAGTGACCGAATTTAAGCATCTGATTTTTATCTTCGTCTTTTAGCCCAAGTTGATACTTGATTTTTTGAACAAGTTGATAAATAGATAGCAAGTTCTTTAGTTCACTCGAGTCTTCTTTATAACGTTTTACCCATGTTTGTAAAATAGCATATTTAGTATTCTTTAAAAGACCTTCTTTTAGGATAAAGTTGAATAGCTTGTACTCCTCTCTATAACAAACATTATCATCATGAAAAAATAGATCATCAAAATTTTGTAACATAAATTTGGAGAACTGTTCATAGAGTTTTTTAATTATTTTTGTGGTTTGCAGACGTTCACTTAACTCTGTTTGGTGTTCAAATAAGCTTGCTAAGACCGTGCTATATATAAAAGCAATTTCTTCGGATTTTGGAAATTTTTGCTGCAATTTTTCTAATTTCTCGACAGTAGCCTCGATTTTCTTTAACTCGGTCTGCTTGATTAATAAAACGAACAAAAATCTAGCATACTGTAAAGCTATGTCATGCGATTCAAGGAATTTTTGCTGCAATTCCTGTAATTTCTCAGCAGTAGTCTCCAGTTCGTCCAATACGGTCTGCTCGAACGATAAAAGGAGCAAAGTCCTAGCAAATGCTTCTGCTATATCATGTGATTCAGGGAATTTTTGTTGCAAATTCTCTAATTTTTCAGCAGTAGTCTCTAGTTCCTTTAACTTAGTCTGCTTATTTGATAAATTAAATAAAACCAGGGCATACGGCAAAGCTATATCATGTGATTCAGGGAATTTTTGTTGCAAATTCTCTAATTTTTCAGCAACAATCTCAAGTTTATTCAACACAGTCTGTTTGCTTGATAAAATGAACAAAAACCTAGCATAGTGCAAAGCTAAATCATGCGATTCAAGGAATTGTTGCTGCAATTCTTGTAATTTCTCAACAGTAGCCTCCCGTTCCTTCAACGCAGTCTGCTCGATTGATAAATTAGCTAAAATCTTAGCATACTGCAAAGATAAATCATGCGATTCAGGGAATTTTTGCTGTAATTCCTGTAATTTCTCAACAGTAGCTTCGAGTTCCTTCAACACAGTCTGCTCGATTGATAAATTAACTAAAATCTTAGCATAGTGCAAAGCTATATCATGCGATTCAGGAAATTTTTGCTGCAATCTCTGTAATTTCTCGACAGTAGCTTCGAGTTCTTTTAATACAGACTGCTTGCTTGATAAAATGAACAAAAACCTAGCATAGTGCAAAGCTATATCATTCGATTTAGGGAATTTTTGTTGCAAATTCTCTAATTTTTCAGCAGTAGTCTCTAGTTCCTTCAATACAGTCTGCTCGAATGATAAAAGGAGCAAAGTCCCAGCTAATGCTTCTGCTATATCATGTGATTCAGGGAATTTTTGTTGCAAATTCTCTAATTTTTTAGCAGTAGTCTCCAGTTCCTTCAACACAGTCTGCTTGGTAGATAAAATGAGCAAAATCCTGGCATACTGCAAAGCAATCTCTTCAGATTCTGGAAATTTCTCATAAATTATTCTTGCCTTTTCTGCTAGATCTTCACAGGCAGTCTTATCTGTCTGGTCTGCTGATAAGTCAACTAATCTATCTACCTCTGCTATACTTTGTTCCAAATTGTATTTCTGTTCATCCATACTATGCCCTCACTTTGAAATAGTAATTATTGCTAGTTCAAACTAATCTGCCTTTTCGTTTCATAATTAGTTTCTACATATTTTATTATATCAAAAACCATATTTTTCTCCTAGTATATGTATGATGCTTTTTAAACATATACTCATATAAAAAACCAGACTCAGTCTGGCTTGAAAAGTGTGTTTATCTGTGGTAAATTCCAAAAACTTTTTAGAGGATTTTCTTAGTTTTATCTACCATAAAGAGGGCGATTGTCATGATGATATCAATTACTAGAAGAATCAGTACCGCTGGAACCCAAGACTGGAACATGTTAAAACTGTAACCAAAGAGAGTTGGTCCAAAGGCTGCCAAAATGTAGCCTCCGGTCTGGGCAAGTCCAGATAATTGGGCTGTCTTTTCAGGAGAGCTGGTTTTGATGGAGAAACAAACCATGAGGTAAGGGAAAAGAGCGCTACAAGCAGTACCAATCAAGAGATGCGCTACTAACCAGTAAAGGAAACTATTGCTTGGGTATAAAAGCATGGCAATTCCTAACATACCAGCCAGAGAGATGACTGTTAACATGATTTGACGGTGACGATTGGACAAACGAGTTGTGAGACTTGGAATGGTCATCGAGAAGGGGATACTAATCAGTGAAAAGATAGAAGCCAGAAGACCAGCGTCCGTATGAGCTAGCCCTGCACTGATGGCCATGGTTGGTAACCAGGTCATACTGGTATAGAAGAGTAAGGACTGTAGTCCACCGAAGACAATAATAGCCCAAACTTGCTTGCTTTTTAGGATATTCTCTTTTTCTTTTTTCTCTTCATGCCTTTCTAGGAAATGATTGTGGCCATGGTTGGGGAACCAGACGAATAAGGTTAGTAGGCAGACCAAGGATAGGCAGAGAATCAAGCCCTTCCAAGATGTTGCCTGAGTAATTGGGACAGATAGATAAGAGGCTAGTGCTGTCGCGATTCCCATAGTCGTCACATAAACCGTTGTCAGGAAGCTAATCTTTTGTGGGTAGTTTGCCTGAATCATACTAGGAAGAAGTACGTTAAAAATAGCGACACTAGCTCCGATGAGTAAGGTTCCCAGATAGAGAAGGGGGAGATTGAAGATACGAATCACTGAACCCACAGTCAAGACGATAAGACTATAGGTGAAAAGGTGCTCGAGTCCAATTTTTTGAGCCAAACGAGTCGCAAAAGAGGAGAAGAGGGCAAACATCAAGAGAGGGAGACTGGTCAAAACACCAAGTGAACTAACTTCCACGCCTAAACCTTGGGCAATATCTCCCAAAACAGTTGGTAAAGCTGTGAAAGGAGCTCTCAAGACCGCTCCGATTAAGATAATTCCTAGAATAAAAAAGAGTGATCGTTTGTTCATGTGCACCTCAATAAACTGATTTTGATAACAGCTTATTTTAATTTTTTTTCCTAAAGATGTCAAGTTGACCTGACGTGATTCGCTACGTAGCCGATAGAAATCATAGAAAATAAGGACAATATATTTACTAGTTTTTTTCTGGGATTCAAATAAAAATAGGAAAGTCTGAAAAATTGTGATAAAATAGTGAAAGAAAATATATACATTGGAGAAAAACTGTGTCTGAAAATAGGAAATTTAGCGTCTTGATGTCAGTCTACATCAAAGAAAATCCTGTCTTTTTGGAAGAGGCTGTAAAAAGTATCTTACATCAAACGCTCAAACCTAGTGAAGTGGTTATCGTTGAAGACGGTCTACTGACACCTGAACTATATCAAGTGTTGGAAAAGTTGGCAGCACAGTCAAGTATTCCAATCAAACGTTGTCCACTGGAGCAAAACCGTGGCTTGGGCTTGGCACTACAGTACGGTGTCTTACAGTGCCAATATGACGTCATTGCTCGTATGGATACAGATGATATTGCTGTCGAAGATCGTTTCGAACAACAGTTTGATTTGATGGAAAAGGAAAACTTGGACTTGCTGGGAGGTCATATCGCAGAATTTATTGACCAACCTGATGAAATCGTGTCCTATCGTCGCGTTCCTATCAAGCACGAAGAGATTGTCGCCTACCAACGTATGAGAAGTGCCTTTAATCATATGACAGTTATGTTTAAAAAAGAGATGGTTCTCAAGGCAGGTAACTACGAAGATGGGCTCTATATGGAAGACGATTTGCTTTGGCTTAATATGATTAGCGCTGGTGCTCGAACTGGAAATGTGGATCAGATTCTTTGTAAGGTTCGCGTGGGAGCGGGGATGTTTGAACGCCGTGGTGGCCTTCGCTATCTTAAACTCTATCGCCAAGCACGTCAAAGAATGCACACGCGTGGACAGATTTCTTATGGCGAGTATCTGAAAAGTGTTTTAATCCAAGTTGTCGTTGCCCTCTGTCCAGGATTTGTCCGACAGTTTATATTTTTAAAACTATTGAGAAAAAGCAAATAGCTAATCAGTTAAAAAAACGTCTTGTAATTACTAGAAAATGTGATTTTGTGTAGGAGGATACCATTCACATGAATAAAAAAATGACAGATTATGTAATTGATCTGGTTGAAGTGTTAAATAAACAACAAAAACAAGTCTTTTGGGGGGTTTTTGATGCTGCCAGCATGATTTCCTCAATCATTGTTTCTTACATCTTGTTTTATGGATTGATCAATCCAGCTCCTGTGGACTATGTCATCTATACTAGCTTGACCTTCCTTTTCTATCAAATCATGATTGGATTTTGGGGGTTGAATGCTAGTATCAGCCGTTACAGCAAGATTACGGATTTTATGAAAATCTTTTTTGGCGTGACTGCGAGCAGTGTCTTGTCATATAGTATCTGCTATGCCTTCTTGCCACTTTTTTCAATCCGTTTCATCATTCTCTTTATCTTGTTGAGTACCTTTTTGATTTTATTGCCACGGATTACTTGGCAGTTAATCTACTCTAGACGCAAAAAAGGCAGTGGTGATGGAGAACACCGCCGTACTTTCTTGATTGGTGCTGGTGATGGTGGTGCTCTCTTTATGGATAGTTACCAACATCCAACCAGTGATTTGGAACTTGTCGGTATTTTAGATAAGGATGCTAAGAAAAAGGGTCAAAAACTTGGTGGAATCCCTGTTTTAGGCTCTTATGATAGTCTGCCTGAATTAGCCAAACGTCATCAAATCGAACGTGTTATCGTTGCGATTCCGTCTCTTGACCCGTCAGAATATGAGCGTATCTTGCAGATGTGTAATAAGCTGGGTGTCAAGTGTTACAAGATGCCTAAGGTTGAAACCGTTGTTCAGGGACTTCACCAAGCAGGTGGAGGATTCCAGAAAATTGATATCACAGACCTTTTGGGTCGTCAGGAAATTCGTCTTGACGAATCGCGTCTGGGCGCAGAACTGACAGGTAAGACCATATTAGTCACAGGGGCTGGTGGTTCAATCGGTTCTGAAATCTGTCGCCAAGTTAGTCGCTTCAATCCTGAACGCATCGTCTTGCTCGGTCATGGGGAAAACTCAATCTACCTTGTTTATCATGAGCTGATTCGTAAGTTCCAAGGGATTGATTATGTGCCAGTTATCGCAGACATTCAAGACTATGACCGTTTGTTGCAAGTCTTTGAGCAGTACAAGCCAGCTATTGTTTATCATGCGGCTGCTCACAAGCATGTTCCTATGATGGAGCGCAATCCAAAAGAAGCCTTCAAAAATAATATCCGTGGAACTTACAATGTTGCTAAGGCTGTTGATGAAGCCAAAGTACCTAAGATGGTTATGATTTCGACAGATAAGGCGGTTAATCCCCCCAATGTTATGGGAGCAACCAAGCGCGTGGCTGAGTTGATTGTCACTGGCTTTAACCAACGTAGCCAATCTACCTACTGTGCAGTTCGGTTTGGGAATGTTCTTGGTAGCCGTGGTAGTGTGATTCCAGTCTTTGAACGTCAGATTGCTGAAGGTGGGCCTGTAACGGTGACAGACTTCCGCATGACTCGTTACTTTATGACCATTCCAGAAGCTAGCCGTTTGGTTATCCATGCTGGTGCCTACGCCAAAGATGGGGAAGTCTTTATCCTTGATATGGGCAAACCAGTCAAAATTTATGACTTAGCCAAGAAAATGGTGCTTCTAAGTGGACACACTGAGAGCGAAATTCCAATCGTTGAAGTTGGAATCCGTCCAGGTGAAAAACTCTACGAAGAACTCTTGGTATCAACCGAGCTTGTTGATAACCAAGTTATGGATAAGATTTTCGTTGGTAAGGTTAATGTCATGCCTCTAGAAGCCATCGATCAAAAAATTGAAGAGTTCCGAACTCTCAGTGGAGATGAATTGAAGCAAGCCATTATCGCCTTTGCTAATCAAACAACCCACGTTGAATAAAAAAGAAAAACGCATATTATCAGGTCTTGAAGAGCCTTGGTAATATGCGTTTTGTTATGTAGAAGCTTGCCTCATTTTCTTCTGGAATGGAGTCGTTGCCCAGTCTATGTTATTGAAAATACTCCAAAACTTCTAAGGGTTTGTGGGCGATATAATCAGGTTGATAGTTTAGCAAGTCTGCTTGCTCTCCAAATCCCCAAGTGACGGCCAATTTCTGAATGCCAGTTTCTTGAGCTCCCAGCATATCAAACTTGGTATCACCGATGATGATGGCTTGTTCAGGTGCTAGTTGATGTGCCTGCAAGGCTTGGCGAATGACATCTGCTTTATGTGGAGTTTCAGGGCTGGAACCATAAATGCCATCAAAGAAATGATAGATTCCAAAGTTTTTAGTCATATCCTGAGCGGTTGGGGTGTTTTTTGTCGTGGTGATATAAAGAGGAAACTGTTTAGCTAGTTCTACCAGTAAATCTTTGATATGAGGATAAAGCTGAGCTTCGTAAACACCCTTTTCTTTATAGTAGGAGCGATAAAGCTGGATAGCTTGCTCAATCTGCTCAGTTGGTAAGCAGGTGGCAAAGCTGGTTTCTAGCGGAGGCCCCATAAAACCACGAATAGTCTTGGCATCAGGGCTTGTCACTCCCAGTTGATCAAAGGTATAGGTGAAACCATTGTGAATGCCGATAGAACTGTCCACGAGCGTTCCATCTAAATCGAAAAAAATAGCGGAAATTGATGACATATACTCTCCTAGTTATTTTGAAATTATTCGCCGAAGATTTCTTTTTGGAGGCGACGACCAGTAGGTGTGGCAGCGAGTCCCCCTTCAGCAGTTTCACGAAAGGCAGTTGGTAAGCTAGATCCTACTTGATACATGGCGTCAATGACCTCATCAACTGGAATTTTGGATTCAATACCAGCCAGAGCCATATCGGCTGCGATGAAGGCGAAGCTTGCTCCCATGGCATTCCGCTTGACACAAGGAACTTCAACCAAACCTGCAACGGGGTCACAGATTAGGCCGAGCATGTTTTTGATAACGAAGGCGATAGCCTGGCTCGCTTGATAAGGTGTTCCACCTGCAGCTAGAGTTAGGGCAGCGGCACTCATGGCTGAAGCTGAACCGACTTCGGCCTGGCAGCCACCTTCGGCTCCCGAGATAGAAGCGTTGTTAGCAATCACGAGTCCAAAAGCACCTGCAGCGAATAAGAAGTCTAGTTGTTGTTCATGAGTTAGATTGAGTTTTTGAATAGCAGATGTGAGAACTGCGGGAAGACAACCTGCGCTACCTGCGGTCGGTGTCGCACAAACAAGACCCATCTTGGCATTGTGTTCATTAACGGCGATAGCGTTACGGGCGGCAGACAAGACAGTGAAGTCTGATAGGGTCTTTCCTTTTTTGATGTAGTGATCTAGTTTGGCAGCGTCACCACCTGTCAAACCGCTACGAGATTTATTCTCATTGAGTCCAAGTTCAACGGAAGCTTTCATGACTTCAAGGTTGCGCTCCATGAGAAGGATGACTTCTTCGCGTTCACGACCGGTTAGCTCAAACTCGGTCGTAATCATGAGTTCAGCAACATTGCCTTGAAAATCAATTTCGGCTTGTTTGACTAATTCTTTGATAGAGTAAAACATATTTTCTCCTATTGAAAGAAATTGACATTGTGCAGATGAGGAATTTTGCGAATTTCTTCGATAGATTCATCACAGTTGCGACTATCAACTTCGATAATCATAATGGCTTTCTCGCCAGCTTTTTCGCGAGTTACATTCATCTGAGCGATATTGATGTCAAAGCGAGAGAGGGCCTCTGTTACGTGAGCAATCATACCTGGAACATCCTGATGAACGATGATGATGGTAGGAGTGTTCATGTTGAGGGATACTGCAAAACCATTGAGCTCTGTCACTTGGATATTACCACCCCCGATTGAAATTCCTGTTACACTGATGGTTTTGTGCTCATTCTTAACAGTGATTTTCGTAGTGTTTGGGTGAGGGGCATTACTGTCTTTCTGGATAGTCCATACTATTTTGATGCCACGCTTGTGGGCGATTTCTAAACTATTTGGAATTTCTGGATCGTCTGTATCCATGCCCAAAATACCAGCAACAAGGGCTAGGTCTGTCCCGTGACCACGATAGGTCTTGGCAAATGAGTTAAATAGTTGGAATTCGACTTCTGTCGGAGTATCATCAAAAATGGAAGAGACAATCTTCCCAATACGAACAGCTCCTGCCGTGTGACTACTAGATGGGCCAATCATGACTGGCCCAATAATATCAAAGACAGATTGAAAACGAAGTGATTGCATCTGTTTCCCCTTAAAAAGATTCTTAACTCTATTATATCAAAGATTAGATGCAAGCGCTCAATTCCATGATAAAATATCTAAAAACCCCATAAAGCCTCTAAAATCAAGCCTTTTGTAACAAAAAGAGGCTATTTAAGTGAAATAAAACATAGTCTTGTAACATTTCTACATAAAACCGTCAAGAAATAGTAATAATAGTAGGGTATGATGGAAATATAAGAAAGAAGGAGAATCTTTTAATATGAAATCAACAACTAACAAAATTAAAACAGGACTTGTAGGAGTAGCAGCAGCACTTGCTTTCCTTGCACCATCACTTGCTTTTGCACAAGAAACAACAACTTACACAGTAAAATCAGGTGACACTCTATCAGGAATCGCTGAAAAATACAATACAACTGTTGAAAAATTGGCAGAAAAAAATAAGATTAAAGATATTCATTTGATCTATGTAGACCAAGTATTGGTTATTGATGGTGAAGCACCAGCAACTGCAACTACTTCAGCTGCGCCAGCAGAAGCTCCAGTAGCAGCACCTGCAGCTTCTGAAGCAACAACTTATGAAGCGCCAGCAGCAAGCGTAACTGTAGCAGAAGAAACTTCAGCATCAACTTCAACCGTCAGCGGATCTGAAGCAGAAGCTAAAGAATGGATCGCTCAAAAAGAATCAGGTGGTAGCTACACAGCTACAAACGGACGTTACATCGGACGTTACCAATTGACAGATTCATACTTGAACGGTGACTACTCAGCTGAAAACCAAGAACGTGTAGCAGATGCTTACGTTGCAGGACGTTACGGTTCATGGGCAGCTGCTAAGAACTTCTGGCTTAACAACGGTTGGTACTAAGAACTAACTAGCAGAATAAGATGCAAAAGTCGAGGGATTTCCTCGACTTTTTTATATTTCCTTTGCTTGATAACAGGTCTCTACTTCCTTTTTGAGGTGAGATAGCATTGAGGTTTCATTAGTTAACTCCAGAAGGGAGAAGCCCTTTTGAATAAGATGATCATTACTAGTACAAATACCTATTCGAACATAAGTGATTGCCAAAATATCGTATCTTTTCTTTTTCTTGGCATCCTCTAGTAAGGTGTAACAGATTTGTTGACAGGTATTTTTATCTTGATTGTACAAGTAAATGGTGGACAGATTGAGTAGGATTGTCATTCGTAATTCATATAAATGTCGATAGTTTTTATATTCTTCCAAGCGCTGCAAGATTTGTTCAGTGATGAGGTGGAGGTGTTCGATGGGAAAGCTAAAAAGTATGGTATTGAGGATTTTTAGGTCACCTTCATACCATGTATCTTGTTTTTCAATTTTTTCCCAAAGCTTTTTGACCGTTTGTTCCACTTGGATTGAAAGCTGTCCTGTTCCATGTTGACGGATATAAATAACAACTTCCAGCATATCTCTGATTTCCTCTATAGGGAGATCGTGATGGACCTTGAGATAGTCTTGGCATGTTTCAAATAAGTTGACTAGACTACTGGTACCAAAGATGGAACTCGTATTGAGATAGGTTTGCATGATTTCTGTTCGCTGGCTTGGCTGATAGAGATGGCAGATGTATTCAAACTCTTCAAAACTCATATTGATTTGACGGAGAAGAAACTCCATGTTTTCATATTTGGGAGTTGCCTTGCCACTTTCAAACTTGGAAAGGCTGGTTCTTGAAAGGCTATTTCCACAGACCTCTTCTTGTGTCAATCCTTTTGACTCACGTATGTCTTTATATACTTTCCCGAAATCATAGCGCATGATTTCCTCCTTTTCGTGAAAAAAGTTAACAGTAAATAGAATTCTATTAAATATATTGTATCATAAGAATATAGAAAGTAAATAAGAGGTATCATGTAGCTAGAAAATAATAGATTGGAGGTTGTTTCAATGCGTAAAAATAAAGATCTATTTCGGGTAATCATTGTCTTTGTGGCAGGGGTTATTTTGATTCTAGCAACCCCAGTGTTATTTAGAGTTGTTATAGAACTACTGTCAAAATAAAATCTGCATTGGTTAGATTCATTAGGATTTAAAATCATTACATGAGAGCTTCTGGATAAATTTAATTTGCTGTAAGATTTGCTTATTTCATCAATTGCTTTTAGTTAGAATCCTGATTTTTCATTTACCATATTTATATTCACAGAAGTTCTAATCAAGACATTAAAGTGGATATCATGAGAAGAAAATAAGAAAGGTGATTTTATCTATAGTAGGTAGAATCTAAAAAATAAATTATGATTCATTTAAAATTTTATATCAAATCCGTTCTTTGTTCATTGGTATTTTTTATCCTTTTAATTCTTTTTATTAAAAATATATATTACCCTGCTCTAAAGATAACTATTGAAGTTATTATGACGTTTTCGATAGGTAGTCTTTGTTATGCCATTTTTTGTAAAACAAATCGTGCTGCTTTTCTGCCAATTTCGGTTGTTTTATTTTTGCTGACTCTTTATTTGATGGGAGCATAGTGTTTTAGCAGGAACTTTTTCAGTTTGCATTTTTCGCTTGGAGAAATTATAACGATTGAAATTTTAGTGGCTTTAAGTGGAGTAAATTTATTGTTAAGATTTTTCAAAAAAAGAGAAGTCAATAGATTTGCTAGAGGATTATTAAGACGAAAGGTAAAATTGGGATAGTTAAAATGAAACATTTTTTTGCAGGAATTGGTGAAAGTCATTTTTTGTCATTTTTATTATATCTAAGCATGTCTACTAGTCCAATTATTGGACTAGTGATTGGACATACTGAAATAAATCCAATAAATTCTATTATTATAGCTCTCAGTACGATATGGGCATTAATTTTGATATTATCAAGGGTGTATAGAAAATATTTTTATAGAGACGAAGATGACTAAAGTTTTTATCAATAATTGGCTCCATAATATCTATAGGGAATTTACCTACTACAAATATCATAGAGCCCTAAAAAAGAGCCGTTTAAGGCTCTTTTTGTGTGTTTACATTTGATGAGAGATCATTATAAACATTGGTGTTGAGGACTTACAAGTTTATGGGATTTCGCCATCTAGATTATTAGTTAGACGAATTGGTTGTATCGCTATTAGACTCTGATTGAGAACCTGAAGAATCAGCAGTTTGACCTCCTGTATTAGCGCCATTATCTCCTCCACTGCTAGCACTATCAGTTGAGTATTGGTCCGTTGCAGGTGCTTGGGAATTAGATATTCTTCCATTTGTTTCTGGATAGCTTTGAATATAGCTACTATCTTCTGAACGGCTGGCTTCCAGTCCGGCATCTCTAGTAGTCGTTTCTGTTTGGGTAGTTTTTTCTTCTTCTTTTTTGGTCAAGACTTCAACTTGTTTTTGGAATTTAGAGATTAGTTCTTGAATTGGTTTTATCTTTTCTTCAAGAGCAGCTTGGTCGCTGGCAGAATTAATGTTTTTAATGATGTCTATTATTTTTTGCAAGGAAGTGATGTCTGTCTCAAGTGTTTGTTTATCTTGAAACTGGCTATCAGAATCCTTTATATCTAATTTCAAAGCTTTTTCACTATAATGATTTGTGACTTTATCGGTAGTAGAAGCGAGAAAGTCTGCTAATGTCTTTTTGCCTTCATCAGTAGTTAGTTTTAATTCTTGAATTTTTTTCCAATCTTCTATAATGGTTTCAGAATCAATATTGAAGTCTTTAATGGCGTTTTTTACTTGTTCGACATCTTGTTGATTTTTTTGTTGTTTGATGAGAGCAACGTTCCCTCTCTCTGCTTGGATTTTTTCTTGATGGAGGACTAAGCCTGTCAAAAGTCCAATACCTGCAATAAGTGTAATAATAAAAATAGTATTTTTTGATTTTAGAATATCTTTGTAGTTGTTCACATTAGTCCTACGCACATGGGATGATGGTGTATATATGGAATCATGTGCGCATTCCTCCTTATTAAAGTATATCATTTTTAGTTGATTTTAAAAATAAGTTTTTAAAGAGAATAGAGATTTAGGGATGAATTGATTTCTTTTGTATCCTATCTTCATGTATTTATAAAAGAGGTGGCTAGGTTTGTCAGCATCTTCCTTGTCTTCTCTATCTAAGCATGTTATAATGAAAACTGCTCAAACGACCTTCAATCGTGATAGCAAACACGACCTTCAATCGTGAATAAACGAATAGATGGGAGAACTACCATGAGTGATAACTCTAAAATACGTGTTGTCGTGGGGATGAGTGGTGGTGTTGATTCGTCGGTGACGGCTCTCTTGCTCAAGGAGCAGGGCTACGATGTGATCGGTATCTTCATGAAGAACTGGGATGACACAGATGAAAACGGCGTCTGTACGGCGACCGAAGATTACAAGGATGTGGCTGCAGTGGCAGACCAACTTGGCATTCCTTACTACTCTGTCAATTTTGAAAAAGAGTACTGGGACCGCGTTTTTGAGTACTTCCTAGCGGAATACCGTGCAGGACGCACACCAAATCCAGACGTTATGTGTAACAAGGAAATCAAGTTTAAGGCCTTTTTGGACTATGCCATGACCTTGGGAGCAGACTATGTAGCGACTGGGCACTATGCCCGTGTGTCGCGTGATGAGGATGGCATTGTTCACATGCTTCGTGGCGTGGACAATGGCAAGGATCAGACCTATTTCCTCAGCCAACTTTCACAAGAACAATTACAAAAGACCATGTTCCCATTGGGACATTTGGAAAAGCCTGAAGTTCGCAGACTGGCAGAAGAAGCAGGCCTTGCGACTGCTAAGAAGAAAGATTCGACAGGGATTTGCTTTATCGGAGAAAAGAACTTTAAAGAATTTCTCAGCAACTACTTACCAGCTCAACCTGGGCGTATGATGACTGTGGATGGACGCGATATGGGTGAGCATGCTGGTCTAATGTACTATACGATCGGTCAGCGTGGCGGGCTCGGTATCGGTGGGCAACACGGCGGTGATAATGCTCCTTGGTTTGTTGTCGGCAAAGATTTGAGCCAGAACATTCTCTATGTAGGTCAAGGTTTTTACCATGATTCGCTTATGTCAACTAGCTTAGAAGCCAGTCAGGTCCACTTTACTCGTGATATGCCAGAGGAATTTACGCTAGAATGCACAGCTAAATTCCGCTACCGTCAGCCTGACTCCAAGGTGACTGTTCATGTCAAAGGAGACAAGGCAGAAGTCATCTTTGCGGAGCCACAGCGAGCCATTACACCAGGACAGGCAGTTGTCTTTTACGACGGTGAAGAGTGTCTCGGTGGTGGTTTGATTGATAATGCTTACCGTGATGGCAAGGTTTGTCAGTACATTTAAGAGTTTCTAAGAGGAATGAGAATGTTTCAGTTTTTTAAGAAAAAAACGGCTAAAAAAGAGAAGTCAATGACTCTCTCGGACTATAAAAAAGAGTATTTGAGGGAGAAAACGACAGAGTCGATAGAGGCCTTGTTTAAGGAATTGAAGCAAGCTAGAGTCTGGGTTCCCTTCAATCCTTATCTGATGGGTGAGAGTGACGAACAAGAAGGTGCTCGCCTAAAACCGGATATTCTGCAAAAGGGAGATGACTACTTTTATCCTTGCTTCTTAGAAATTCAGGACATCCCCAAGGACTATTATGACCGATTTTCTTGGTTGCAATTGCCTCTTACGGACTGTTTGTTTGCTGCGGAAGGGATGGAGAGTCTTCCTGTGAGAGGGATTGTTCTGGATGCCTTTTCTGACCCAGTTGAGATTGACAAAGGAGCTTTTGAAGCAATTCGCCAATCATAGTACATTTAGATTGACAAATTTTCTCAATTTGCTACAATAATAAAAGCAATAGAAATGATGGTCAAAGCTCATGGATGTTGCAGGCTTTTTTGTCCTGCACTTCTTTGGAGTTTTGACTGTTTTTGTGTCGTTTAGAGGAAAGGAAAAAAGATGATTCAACAAGACTTTCGGACAAAAGTAGAACATACGGTTTTTGGAGTTCGGGCGACAGCCTTGATTGTCCAAAATCACAAGCTTCTAGTTACCCAAGACAAGGGCAAGTATTACACTATTGGTGGTGCGATTCAAGTCAATGAGAGAACGGAAGACGCGGTAGTGCGTGAAGTGAGGGAAGAACTGGGTGTCAAAGCTCAAGCTGGGCAACTAGCTTTTGTAGTTGAAAATCGTTTTGAACAAGACGGTGTCTATTATCACAATATCGAGTTTCATTATCTGGTGGACTTACTTGAGGATGCACCGTTGACCATGCAGGAAGATGAAAAAACGCAGCCCTGTGAGTGGATTGATTTGGATAAACTCCAGAATATCCAGCTGGTTCCAGCCTTTTTAAAAACAGCTTTGCCAGCTTGGAACGGCCAACTAAGACACATTCATCTTGAAGAATAGGAAAGAAAATGATGGTTAAGCTTATTGCCCATGTGCTTGTTCATAGTGGTGGTGATTATTTGCTCATTCAGCGTTCGGAAATTAAAAGAGGACAACCCAACGTTTATCCAACTTACTGGGATATTCCTGGTGGCGGGGTTGAAAAGGGTGAACTTCCGCGAGATGGAGCTCTTAGAGAATGTGTTGAAGAAGCGGGAGTTAGGCTAGACAGCAGTTCGCTCAAACTTCTTCACGAAGATAGTCAACTGGATACCACTAAGGATACTGTCTTTACTCGCTTAGTTTATAAAGCAGAGTGGGTTGGGGAGAAGCCAATTATCAGATTAGATCCTGAAGAGCATACGCACTTTAAATGGGTTACTATGGCTCAAGCTCTAGAGGAGGAGAAGTTAGTTCCTTATTTACGAGAAATTTTTGAAAGGTTAAGAAATGACTTATAATTTTACTGAAGAATACGATATTATAGTTATCGGTGCGGGACACGCTGGGGTAGAAGCATCTCTAGCAGCTAGCCGTATGGGCTGCAAGGTCTTGCTTGCGACCATCAACATTGAAATGTTGGCTTTCATGCCATGTAATCCCTCTATCGGTGGTTCTGCCAAGGGAATTGTTGTGCGTGAAGTCGACGCTCTCGGTGGAGAAATGGCTAAGACCATTGACAAGACTTATATCCAGATGAAGATGCTTAACACTGGGAAAGGTCCAGCAGTTCGAGCTCTTCGTGCGCAGGCTGACAAGGAGCTTTACTCTAAGGAAATGCGCAAAACGGTTGAAAATCAAGAAAATCTCACTCTTCGCCAGACCATGATTGATGAGATTTTAGTAGAAGATGGCAAGGTTGTCGGTGTGCGTACAGCGACCCATCAAGAGTACGCTGCCAAGGCCGTTATCGTGACGACAGGGACAGCCCTCCGTGGGGAAATCATCATCGGAGACCTCAAGTACTCGTCAGGTCCTAACCACAGCCTAGCTTCTATTAACCTTGCTGACAATCTCAAGGAACTGGGGCTCGAAATCGGTCGTTTCAAGACAGGGACGCCTCCACGTGTCAAGGCTTCCTCTATCAACTACGATGTGACAGAGATTCAGCCAGGAGACGAAGCGCCAAATCACTTCTCATACACTTCACGTGATGAGGACTATGTCAAGGACCAAGTGCCATGCTGGTTGACCTATACCAATGGTACCAGCCATGAGATTATCCAAAACAACCTCCACCGTGCGCCTATGTTTACAGGTGTGGTCAAGGGAGTAGGGCCTCGTTACTGTCCGTCAATCGAGGACAAGATTGTGCGCTTTGCAGACAAGGAACGCCACCAACTCTTCCTTGAGCCAGAAGGGCGCAATACAGAGGAAGTCTATGTGCAAGGCCTCTCAACCAGTCTGCCTGAGGATGTCCAGCGTGAGCTGGTGCATTCTATCAAAGGTTTGGAAAATGCAGAAATGATGCGAACTGGTTATGCCATTGAGTATGATATGGTCTTACCACACCAGTTGCGTGCGACTCTGGAAACCAAGAAAATCTCAGGGCTTTTCACAGCTGGCCAGACAAATGGTACATCTGGTTACGAAGAGGCAGCAGGCCAAGGGATTATCGCAGGTATCAATGCGGCTCTGAAAATCCAAGGTAAGCCTGAGTTAATTTTGAAGCGCAGTGACGGTTATATCGGGGTTATGATTGATGACTTGGTGACCAAGGGAACCATTGAACCTTACCGTCTCTTGACCAGTCGTGCTGAATATCGCCTCATTCTCCGTCATGATAATGCCGATATGCGCTTGACTGAGATGGGACGCGAGATTGGTCTTGTAGATGATGAACGTTGGGCTCGTTTTGAAATTAAGAAAAATCAATTTGACAATGAGATGAAGCGTTTGGATAGCATCAAACTCAAGCCAGTCGAGGAAACCAATGCTAAGGTTGAAGCAATGGGCTTCAAACCATTGACAGATGCAGTCACTGCCAAGGAGTTCCTCCGTCGTCCAGAAGTCTCTTACCAAGATGTGGTAGCCTTTATTGGACCTGCTGCTGAAGAGTTAGATGACAAGATTATCGAATTGATTGAAACAGAAATCAAGTACGAAGGCTACATCTCAAAAGCCATGGATCAGGTTGCCAAGATGAAACGCATGGAAGAAAAACGTATTCCAGCCAACATCGACTGGGATGACATTGATTCCATCGCGACTGAGGCTCGCCAGAAGTTCAAACTCATCAATCCGGAAACTATCGGTCAAGCTAGTCGTATTTCTGGGGTTAACCCAGCAGATATCTCCATTCTTATGGTGTATCTGGAAGGTAAAAATCGAAGCATTTCAAAAAATTTAGAAAAAAAGGCTGACTAAAGATAAAGTGCTGAATTCTCTTTTGGGAATTCAGCTTTTTTGATAGAATCGTCCTCCATTTTCGAATAAAGAGAAAAGGAGGAATGACCATGCTGACGGTAGAAGAAAAAAATTTTTTAGACCACTATAAAAATGCTTCCTATCATCGTTTTTATGAGATTGAACGCTTCGCTAGTCTCTGTCAAAAGTTAGACAAATGGCCACCACAGGCTGACAAGATTTAGACTTTTTGATATACTAGAACAAATTAAAACATAGGAGAGAATGAATGAACGTATATGGCAGATTAGAAGAGGAACCAACTCCATCTTGGACGGGAATTCAGGATGATTTAGTTGGGAGAGAGGAGCGTTTCGAGGATGAACCAAGTTCATTTGCTCCCTTACCATTATTTAAGATCCTAATCTGGAGCACTCTAGTTGTACTTGTATCTGTAGTTCTTCCTTTCTTGCTAGGACTAACTAGCCCAGAGCAGGCACAAGATTTTTATATCGGATGGGCTATGCACCAGGGGGGAGATATCTACACAGACTATTTTGGAACGAGTGGTCTTCTCTATTACTTTTTACAGTATCTAAGCAAGGGTAGTATTTTGTTTGCCGCCTTTACTTGGCTTGCTCTAGTGGGTGCTGGGATTTTTCTTTTCCGTTCAACTTATACCTTGACGGAGGAGAACAAGCAGTCGCAACAAGTGTTGACCATCTTTTATCTTCTTGCTGGAGGACTTAGCTTTGGCGGTGGCTATGCCACTATTTTGGCCCTTCCATTCCTGTTTTACGCTCTCAGTTTAGTAACTAGGTATTTGGTAGAGTATAATCATGACAAAGGTTTCGTGCGTATTGGGATTAGCCTGGCTCTAGCATTTTTCTTCGCCCCTCTCGTCACAACTTTATATGCTCTAGTCTTATTCTTTGCTTTGTTAGCCTTTAATATTGGGCGTGGTCGCTTTGTTCATGGGCTCTATCAATTCTTTGCAGCTGGTCTTGGATTCTCGCTCTTCTTTTATCCAATTGGTTACTATACGGCTTATAATGGGAGTTTTGGGAACGCTATCAGTCAGATCCTCTATCCAGTAGATAGTTTGAAATTTATGTCCAATCCAGCCTTACTGGACAACCTCCTTTTTTATGGATTGTTAACAATTGGTCTTGGAGGATTAAGGCTCGTATTTACAGGACTCTTCCAGTCTAAACCAACCAAGCAATACGTCTTATCCATTTTTGCTTCAGTAGCAATCCTATTGTTAGTTTGTTTAGAAATTTTCTCTACCGAACCGATCCATGGAAGTCGTCTAGCTGAGTTTCTTCCTTTCTTGTCCATTCTTTTATTGACTCATATTCGAACTGGGAAATTAGAAGGAGCTAATCGTCGTAGAAAACATCGAGAAGTACCCTCAATATTGGCAGTATTTCTTCAGGGTAATGTCTATTTGCCAGTTTTAGCTTTGGCCTACCTATTTTTGGCTCCTCTGGTAGCCCGTTATGTTCTTCACTCAGAACAATATCAAGAACGTGCTCGTATGGAAACTATGGTTAAAGGACAAACGCAGGCAACCGATCGTATTTATATATGGGATGATCTTGCTAATGGTTATAAGACTAGTGAACGTTTAGCAGCTAGTCAGTTGCTATCACCAAAATTATATACTGGCCTTGATGCAAATCGTAGCAAACTTGTCAATGATTTACGCGATAATCAGCCTAAAGTGATTGTGGTCAATACCAAAACAGCTCTCTGGACGGAAGTGGAACAGCTTCTAGCAGAAAGCTACCAACCAGTTCAAAGTGAATTCAAAGACTTTAAACTTTACAAATTAAAATAAAATAATCAATATCTAGTGTAAATTTTATGAAAATAGGAATTTTTACACTAGATATTGATTTTTATTTTTTTAGTGATATAATACTTTTTAGATACTATTTTTAGAAAAGAGCCTGGATATGATTGTATTGGAAGAGAAAACAAACCCTGATCCAACCTTATTTGTTGAAAAGCGTGACGGTAGACGCGTCATTTTTGATGTAGATAAGATTGATAAAGCCTTACACAAGGCTGCAGAAAAAGTCATGGATGTAACCCCCTTGGTAGAAAAGCGTCTTAATACTCTAATTGAACGTATTGTAGAAGAGATTCATAGTCGCTTTCCTCAAGGTGTAAAAATTTATGAAATCCAAAACATCGTAGAACATGAGTTATTGGAAGCTAAAGAATATGCCTTGGCAGAGGAATATATCACTTATCGAACTCAAAGGGATTTTGAGCGTTCAAAAGCAACAGATATCAATTTCAGTATCCATAAACTTCTCAACAAAGACCAGGCAGTTGTCAATGAGAATGCTAATAAAGATAGTGATGTTTTTAATACCCAGCGTGATTTGACGGCGGGGATTGTTGGGAAATCAATCGGTCTTCAAATGCTTCCTAAGCATGTGGCTAATGCCCACCAAAAAGGGGATATCCACTATCACGATTTGGACTATAGCCCTTACACCCCGATGACCAACTGCTGTCTGATTGATTTCAAGGGCATGTTGAAAAATGGTTTTAAGATTGGGAATGCTGAGGTAGAGAGCCCCAAGTCTATCCAAACTGCGACAGCGCAGATTTCACAAATCATCGCCAACGTTGCATCAAGTCAGTATGGAGGCTGTTCAGCAGACCGTATTGATGAAGTTTTGGCTCCTTATGCAGAAAAAAATTACCAAAAACACCTCAAAGATGCAGAGGAATGGGTACTACCTGACAAGCGTGAGGAGTACGCCTGGAAGAAAACCCAAAAAGACATCTACGATGCCATGCAATCTCTAGAGTACGAGATTAATACCCTCTTTACATCAAATGGGCAAACACCCTTTACTTCTCTTGGTTTTGGTCTAGGAACCAATCGTTTTGAACGCGAAATTCAAAAGGCTATCTTGAACATTCGAATCAAGGGGCTTGGTTCAGAACACCGTACAGCCATCTTCCCTAAACTCATCTTTACGCTAAAAAGAGGACTTAATCTGGAGGAAGGTTCACCTAACTACGACATCAAGCAGTTGGCGCTCGAATGCGCAACTAAACGGATGTACCCAGATGTCTTGTCTTACGATAAGATTATCGAATTGACAGGTTCCTTCAAGGTTCCGATGGGATGTCGTTCATTCCTTCAAGGATGGAAGGATGAAAATGGAGTTGAAGTTAACTCTGGCCGTATGAATCTAGGGGTGGTGACGGTCAATCTTCCTCGTATTGCCCTCGAATCAGAAGGCGACTTGAATAAGTTCTGGGAAATTTTCAATGAGCGCATGAATATTGCTGAAGATGCTCTAGTTTATCGTGTGGAAAGAACCAAGGAAGCCACTCCAGCTAATGCACCAATTCTTTATCAATATGGTGCCTTCGGACGTCGTCTTGGTAAAGAAGAAAGTGTTGACGAGCTCTTTAAGAACCGTCGTGCTACTGTTTCGCTTGGCTACATTGGACTTTATGAAGTAGCGACAGTATTCTTTGGCAACAATTGGGAAACCAATCCGGAAGCTAAAGAATTCACCCTTGATATCATTCGAGATATGAAACATCGAGTGGAAGAGTGGTCAGACCAATATGGGTATCACTTCTCTATTTATTCAACACCATCTGAAAGTTTAACGGACCGTTTCTGTCGTTTGGATACGGAGAAATTCGGCTCTATTCCAGACATTACTGATAAAGAATACTACACAAATTCCTTCCATTATGATGTGCGTAAAAATCCAACTCCTTTTGAAAAACTAGATTTTGAAAAGGTTTATCCAGAAGCGGGTGCATCAGGTGGCTTCATCCACTACTGTGAGTATCCAGTTCTTCAACAAAATCCAAAGGCCTTGGAAGCTGTTTGGGATTATGCTTATGACCGTGTAGGTTATCTCGGAACCAATACTCCAATTGACCGCTGTTACAAGTGTGATTTTGAAGGAGATTTTGAGCCGACAGAGAGAGGGTTTGCTTGTCCTAACTGTGGAAATAACGATCCTAAAACAGTAGACGTGGTTAAACGGACCTGTGGTTATCTTGGGAATCCACAAGCGCGTCCGATGGTTAATGGACGCCACAAGGAAATTGCTGCGCGTGTCAAACACATGAACGGTTCTACTATCAAAACAGCAGGACATGAAGTAAGAAGTTAGAAAGAAATAGAATGGGAAAATATCAATTAGACGATAAGGGGAAGGCCTTGGTTCAACGGTTCCACGAGAAACATTCAAAAGGTGGAGGTAATAAAAAAGACCGAGTGGCTAGCCTAAGAGAGCAATTTTTAAATAAGAATAAGAAAAAGTGAGAGTCCGCTCTCGCTTTTCTCTTAGTTGGAGGTAAAGATGATATTACGCAGGCCGACATTGGCGGATAAGGAAGCTGTTCTAGATATGATAGAGGAGTTTGAAGAGACCCAATCGACCCACAATGGCGGATTTTGGGATATTGAGAATTTCTCTTACGAGGACTGGCTAGAAACTAGCCGAAATAAAGAAATGGGAATAGGATTGCTGGAAAATCGCGTTCCATCAATTCAGTTCGTATTGTTTGATAAATCAGGCTATGCTCTAGGTTTTTTGAATCTACGGCTGAGACTAAATGAGGGATTGCTGAATCATGCTGGCCATATTGGCTATTCCATCCGACCGTCTGAAAGAGGCAAGGGCTACGCCAAAGAGTCCCTCCGACAAGGTCTACAAATTGCTAAGGAAAAGAATATCAAACGAGCGCTTGTGACTTGTAGCACGGAAAATCCTGCCAGCCGAGCTGTTATCTTAGCTAACGGCGGTGTCTATGAGGATGTTCGAAATGGAACGGAGCGCTATTGGATAGAGTTGGAGTAGAAGGATGACATGGAATACACCAAAACCAGGAGAGTGGAAGAGTGAAGAACTCAGTCAAGGGCGTATCATTGACTATAAGGCTTTTAACTTTGTCGATGGAGAGGGGGTACGCAATTCTCTCTATGTAGCAGGTTGTATGTTTCACTGCGAGGGCTGTTATAATGTTGCGACCTGGTCTTTCAATGCTGGTATCCCGTATACGCCAGAGTTAGAAGAACAAATCATGGCAGATCTGGCCCAACCCTATGTTCAAGGATTGACTTTATTAGGAGGAGAGCCTTTCCTCAATACAGGTATAATCTTACCTCTCGTAAAACGCATTCGTAAGGAATTGCCAGAAAAAGATATCTGGTCCTGGACGGGCTACACTTGGGAAGAAATGATGCTGGAGGCTCCAGACAAACTGGAACTCTTGTCGTTGATTGATATCCTGGTCGATGGTCGTTATGATAAAAGCAAGCGCAATCTCATGCTCCAGTTCCGAGGCTCTTCTAATCAGCGGATTATAGATGTGCAAAAATCTCTGCAAAGTGGAAAAGTAGTTATTTGGGACAAGCTTAATGATGGAAAAGAAAGCTATGAACAGGTGAAGAGAGAATGAAGAAAAAAGAGTTAGTAGAAAGACTAGTATCAGAAATAGAGTCTGGAAAAGTAAAAACGCTAGGTATCTACGGCCATGGAGCCTCAGGAAAATCAACTTTTGCTCAAGAATTGTACCAAGAACTTGATTCCCAAAAGGTAAATTTACTAGAAACAGATCCCTATATTACTTCGGAACGACATTTAGTGGTACCTAAAGAGACACCGGACCAAAAGGTGACAGCATGTTTACCAGTAGCGCATGAGCTGGCAAGTTTACAAAGAGATATCCTCGCTTTGCAGGCGGGTATGGATGTCTTGACAATAGAAGAACCTTGGAAGGCTAGTGAGATCTTATCGGGAGCAAAACCAATTCTGATAGTCGAAGGGATGTCTGTGGGTTTTCTACCAAAGGAACTCTTTGATAAAACTGTTTGTTTCTACACGGATGAAGAGACAGAATTAAAGAGACGTCTAGCTCGAGATACGACTGTGAGAAATCGGGATACAAAATTTATATTGGCTAGTCAGCAGATGAGACGAGAGCAGTATCTACGATACTATAAAACAACCGAGTCAATGGCAGATATCTTGGTGGATCAATCAGGGGATCAATTTATCATCAAATATTGACACTATGTATAGAAGAAAAACTGTAAATTCACTTCCAAGCAGAGGGGGAATTTCGCCATTCATAAAAAGAAAACAGTTTCATTCGAAAAATTTAAAAAATCCTGTCAAATCCCTTGCAATCGCAGGGGATTTGTGTTATTCTATTATGGTGCTGTAAATTACAGCTTTAGCTTTGATGCAAGAGGTTGCGACACGCTCGGTTGCATTGCCACGCAACGCGCGTCGGTTTTCTTGTGGAGCTAGCCTATTATCTTAAATAGACGAAAAGGAGAAAAAGATGGCAAACAAAAAAATCCGTATCCGTTTGAAAGCTTACGAACACCGTACGCTTGACACAGCGGCTGCAAAAATCGTAGAATCAGCTACTCGTACAGGTGCACAAGTTGCGGGTCCAATCCCACTTCCAACTGAGCGTAGCCTCTACACAATCATTCGTGCGACTCACAAATACAAAGACTCTCGCGAACAATTTGAAATGCGTACACACAAACGTTTGATCGATATCGTTAACCCAACTCAAAAAACAGTTGACGCTTTGATGAAATTGGATCTTCCAAGTGGTGTAAACGTAGAAATCAAACTTTAATCTAAAATATAAAAGAGCAGAAGCTGGTGTTTCAATTGAATTGAACACGGGCTAAACTCGGTGTGAAAAAGATAAACTTCCTAGTGTCTGCAAGACACTGCGTCAGTTTCCTATTTTCACTTTGAGTTTGACGCCCTTTGTATCTTAGACTTGAGCATAAAAAACGCTCGTTAAAAACTTTTTGAATAAAAAATATAGAAAAGGAACTATTTTCTCATGACAAAAGGAATCTTAGGGAAAAAAGTGGGAATGACTCAAATCTTCACTGAAGCTGGCGAATTGATCCCTGTAACAGTTATTGAAGCAACTCCAAACGTTGTTCTTCAAGTTAAAACTGTTGAAACAGACGGATACAACGCTATCCAAGTTGGTTTTGATGACAAACGCGAAGTATTGAGCAACAAACCTGCTAAAGGACATGTAGCAAAAGCTAACACGGCTCCTAAGCGCTTCATTCGTGAATTCAAAAACGTTGAAGGCTTGGAAGTTGGTGCTGAAATCACAGTTGAAACTTTCGCAGCTGGAGATGTTGTTGACGTAACTGGTACTTCTAAAGGTAAAGGTTTCCAAGGTGTTATCAAACGCCACGGACAATCACGTGGACCTATGGCTCACGGTTCTCGTTACCACCGTCGTCCAGGTTCTATGGGACCTGTTGCACCTAACCGCGTATTCAAAGGTAAAAACCTTGCAGGACGTATGGGTGGCGACCGTGTAACAATTCAAAACCTTGAAGTTGTACAAGTTGTTCCAGAAAAGAACGTTATCCTTATCAAAGGTAACGTACCAGGTGCTAAGAAATCTCTTATCACTATCAAATCAGCAGTTAAAGCTGGTAAATAATAAGGAAAGGGGAATACAGTCAAAATGGCAAATATAACATTATTCGACCAAACTGGTAAACAAGCGGGCGAAGTTGTTCTTAACGATGCAATCTTTGGTATCGAACCAAACCAATCTGTTGTGTTTGATGTCATCATCAGCCAACGTGCTAGCCTTCGTCAAGGAACTCACGCTGTTAAAAATCGTTCAGCCGTTTCAGGTGGCGGACGCAAACCATGGCGTCAAAAGGGAACTGGACGTGCTCGTCAAGGTTCTATCCGCTCTCCACAATGGCGTGGTGGTGGAATCGTCTTCGGACCAACTCCACGTAGCTATGCGTACAAACTTCCTCAAAAAGTTCGTCGCCTTGCACTAAAATCTGTTTACTCAGAAAAAGTTGCTGAAAACAAATTTGTAGCCGTTGATTCTCTTGAATTTACAGCTCCAAAAACTGCTGAATTTGCAAAAGTTCTTGCAGCTTTGAGCATCGATTCTAAAGTCCTTGTTATTCTTGAAGAAGGAAACGAATTCGCAGCTCTTTCAGCTCGTAACCTTCCAAACGTGAAAGTTGCGACTGCTACAACTGCAAGTGTTCTTGACATCGCAAATAGTGACAAACTTCTTGTTACTCAAGCAGCTATCTCTAAAATCGAGGAGGTTCTTGCATAATGAATTTGTATGATGTTATCAAAAAACCTGTTATCACTGAAAGCTCAATGGCTCAACTTGAAGCAGGCAAATATGTATTTGAAGTTGACACTCGTGCGCACAAACTTTTGATCAAGCAAGCTGTTGAAGCTGCTTTCGAAGGTGTTAAAGTTGCAAATGTTAACACAATCAACGTAAAACCTAAAGCTAAACGTGTTGGACGTTACACTGGTTTTACTAACAAAACTAAAAAAGCTATCATCACACTTACAGCTGATTCAAAAGCAATCGAGTTGTTTGCTGCTGAAGCTGAATAATCTAAGGAGGAAATATCGTGGGAATTCGTGTTTATAAACCAACAACAAACGGTCGCCGTAATATGACTTCTTTGGATTTCGCTGAAATCACAACAAGCACACCAGAAAAAACTTTGCTTGTTGCTTTGAAGAACAAGGCTGGTCGTAACAACAACGGTCGTATCACAGTTCGTCACCAAGGTGGTGGACACAAACGTTTCTACCGTTTGGTTGACTTTAAACGTAACAAAGATAACGTTGAAGCAGTTGTTAAAACTATCGAGTACGATCCAAACCGTTCTGCAAACATCGCTCTTGTACACTACACTGACGGTGTGAAAGCATACATCATCGCTCCAAAAGGTCTTGAAGTTGGACAACGTATCGTTTCAGGTCCTGAAGCAGATATCAAAGTAGGTAACGCTCTTCCACTTGCTAACATCCCAGTTGGTACTTTGGTTCACAACATTGAGTTGAAACCAGGTCGTGGTGGTGAATTGGTCCGTGCTGCTGGAGCTTCTGCTCAAGTATTGGGACAAGAAGGTAAATACGTTCTTGTTCGTCTTCAATCAGGCGAAGTTCGTATGATTCTTGGAACTTGTCGTGCTACAGTTGGTGTTGTCGGAAACGAACAACATGGACTTGTAAACCTTGGTAAAGCAGGACGTAGCCGTTGGAAAGGTATCCGCCCAACAGTTCGTGGTTCTGTAATGAACCCTAACGATCACCCACACGGTGGTGGTGAAGGTAAAGCACCAGTTGGTCGTAAAGCGCCATCTACTCCATGGGGCAAACCTGCTCTTGGTCTTAAAACTCGTAACAAGAAAGCGAAATCTGACAAACTTATCGTTCGTCGTCGCAACGAGAAATAATTTAAAACTAGTCGCTTAAGCAACTAGGAAATTCCGCCAGCTCGGTAGCGCTCCTTGTGAGCGCAAGCCGCTGTGGTACAACATTTAAAGGAGAAAATATAAAAATGGGACGCAGTCTTAAAAAAGGACCTTTCGTCGATGAGCATTTGATGAAAAAAGTTGAAGCTCAAGCTAACGACGAAAAGAAAAAAGTTATCAAAACTTGGTCACGTCGTTCAACGATCTTCCCAAGTTTCATTGGTTACACTATCGCAGTTTATGATGGACGTAAACATGTACCTGTTTACATCCAAGAAGACATGGTAGGTCACAAACTTGGTGAATTTGCACCAACTCGTACTTACAAAGGTCACGCTGCAGACGACAAGAAAACACGTAGAAAATAAGGAGAACATAAATGGCAGAAATTACTTCAGCTAAAGCAATGGCTCGTACAGTACGTGTTTCACCTCGTAAATCACGTCTTGTTCTTGACAACATTCGTGGTAAAAGCGTAGCCGATGCTATTGCAATCTTGACATTCACTCCAAACAAAGCTGCTGAGATCATCTTGAAAGTTTTGAACTCAGCTGTAGCTAACGCTGAAAACAACCTTGGTTTGGATAAAGCTAACTTGGTAGTATCTGAAGCATTCGCAAATGAAGGACCAACTATGAAACGTTTCCGTCCACGTGCGAAAGGTTCAGCTTCACCAATCAACAAACGTACAGCTCACATCACTGTGGCTGTTGCAGAAAAATAAGGAGGTAAAATCGTGGGTCAAAAAGTACATCCAATTGGTATGCGTGTCGGCATCATCCGTGATTGGGATGCCAAATGGTATGCTGAAAAAGAATACGCGGATTACCTTCATGAAGATCTTGCAATCCGTAAATTCGTTCAAAAAGAACTTGCTGACGCAGCTGTTTCAACTATTGAAATCGAACGCGCAGTAAACAAAGTTAACGTTTCACTTCACACTGCTAAACCAGGTATGGTTATCGGTAAAGGTGGTGCTAACGTTGATGCACTTCGTGCTAAACTTAACAAATTGACTGGAAAACAAGTACACATCAACATCATCGAAATCAAACAACCTGATTTGGATGCTCACCTTGTTGGTGAAGGAATTGCTCGTCAATTGGAGCAACGTGTTGCTTTCCGTCGTGCACAAAAACAAGCAATCCAACGTGCAATGCGTGCTGGAGCTAAAGGAATCAAAACTCAAGTATCAGGTCGTTTGAACGGTGCAGATATCGCCCGTGCTGAAGGATACTCTGAAGGAACTGTTCCACTTCACACACTTCGTGCAGATATCGATTATGCTTGGGAAGAAGCAGACACTACATACGGTAAACTTGGTGTTAAAGTATGGATCTACCGTGGTGAAGTTCTTCCAGCTCGTAAAAACACTAAAGGAGGTAAATAACCAATGTTAGTACCTAAACGTGTTAAACACCGTCGTGAATTCCGTGGTAAAATGCGCGGTGAAGCTAAAGGTGGAAAAGAAGTAGCATTCGGTGAATACGGTCTTCAAGCTACAACTAGCCACTGGATCACTAACCGCCAAATCGAGGCTGCTCGTATCGCCATGACTCGTTACATGAAACGTGGTGGTAAAGTTTGGATTAAAATCTTCCCACACAAATCATACACAGCTAAGGCTATCGGGGTTCGTATGGGATCTGGTAAAGGGGCACCTGAAGGTTGGGTAGCACCAGTTAAACGTGGTAAAGTAATGTTTGAAGTTGCAGGTGTATCTGAAGAGATCGCTCGCGAAGCGCTTCGTCTTGCAAGCCACAAATTGCCAGTTAAATGTAAATTCGTAAAACGTGAAGCAGAATAAGGAGAAGGCATGAAACTTAATGAAGTAAAAGAATTTGTTAAAGAACTTCGTGGTCTTTCTCAAGAAGAACTCGCGAAGCGCGAAAACGAATTGAAAAAAGAATTGTTTGAACTTCGTTTCCAAGCTGCTACTGGTCAATTAGAACAAACAGCTCGCTTGAAAGAAGTTAAAAAACAAATCGCTCGTATCAAAACAGTTCAATCTGAAGCGAAATAATAGACTAGGGAAGGAGAAATTTCAATGGAACGCAATAATCGTAAAGTTCTTGTTGGACGTGTTGTATCTGACAAAATGGACAAGACAATCACAGTTGTAGTTGAAACAAAACGTAACCACCCAGTCTATGGTAAACGTATTAACTACTCTAAAAAATACAAAGCACATGATGAAAACAATGTTGCCAAAGAAGGTGATATCGTACGTATCATGGAAACTCGTCCGCTTTCAGCTACAAAACGTTTCCGTCTTGTAGAAGTCGTTGAAGAAGCGGTTATCATCTAATCAAACCTGAAAGGAGAAAACTGAAATGATTCAAACAGAAACTCGTTTGAAAGTCGCAGACAACAGCGGTGCACGCGAAATCTTGACTATCAAAGTTCTTGGTGGTTCTAAACGTAAATTTGCGAACATCGGTGATGTTATTGTGGCATCTGTAAAACAAGCTACTCCTGGTGGTGCGGTTAAAAAAGGTGACGTTGTTAAAGCAGTTATCGTTCGTACTAAATCAGGTGCTCGTCGTGCTGATGGTTCATACATCAAATTTGACGAAAACGCAGCAGTTATCATCCGTGAAGATAAAACTCCTCGCGGAACACGTATCTTTGGCCCAGTTGCACGTGAATTGCGTGAAGGTGGCTTCATGAAGATCGTGTCACTTGCTCCAGAAGTACTTTAATTGATTGCTCAAAGAAAATTAAAACAAGTCTAGGAAGTAAGACGAAAGCATAACTTAAGTTAGGTGAGTTGAAACTGACGAAGGATTGCTTTAATTTTTACAGAGCAAAAACAAACAAACACAGTCCCCTGGCTAAGCCAGGGTGCCCATTGGGCGTAAGAATAAAAGGAGAAAAAAATGTTTGTAAAAAAAGGCGACAAAGTTCGCGTAATCGCTGGTAAAGATAAGGGAACAGAAGCTGTTGTCCTTACTGCCCTTCCAAAAGTAAACAAAGTTATCGTTGAAGGTGTTAACATCGTTAAGAAACACCAACGTCCAACTAACGAACTTCCTCAAGGTGGTATCATCGAGAAGGAAGCAGCTATCCACGTATCAAACGTTCAAGTTTTGGACAAAAACGGTGTAGCTGGTCGTGTTGGTTACAAATTTGTAGACGGTAAAAAAGTTCGCTACAACAAAAAATCAGGCGAAGTGCTTGATTAATCACGAAGGAAAGGAGAAGTATAATGGCAAATCGTTTAAAAGAAAAATATCTTAATGAAGTAGTTCCTGCTTTGACAGAACAATTCAACTACTCATCAGTGATGGCTGTGCCTAAAGTAGATAAGATCGTTTTGAACATGGGTGTTGGTGAAGCTGTATCAAACGCTAAAAGCCTTGAAAAAGCTGCTGAAGAATTGGCGCTTATCTCAGGTCAAAAACCACTTATCACTAAAGCTAAAAAATCAATCGCCGGCTTCCGTCTTCGTGAAGGTGTTGCGATCGGTGCAAAAGTTACCCTTCGTGGTGAACGTATGTACGAATTCTTGGACAAATTGGTTTCAGTTTCACTTCCACGTGTACGTGACTTCCACGGTGTTCCTACAAAATCATTTGATGGACGCGGAAACTACACACTTGGTGTGAAAGAACAATTGATCTTCCCAGAAATCAACTTTGATGACGTTGACAAAACTCGTGGTCTTGACATCGTTATCGTAACTACTGCTAACACTGACGAAGAGTCACGTGCATTGCTTACAGGCCTTGGAATGCCTTTTGCAAAATAATATAGGAGGTATAACTAATGGCTAAAAAATCTATGATTGCTAAGAACAAACGCCCAGCGAAGTTCTCTACTCAAGCATACACTCGCTGTGAACGTTGTGGACGTCCACACTCAGTTTACCGCAAGTTTAAACTTTGCCGTGTTTGCTTCCGTGAATTGGCATATAAAGGTCAAATCCCTGGTGTAACAAAAGCATCTTGGTAATATCATGATACAAAAAGCGTAACAACCATAGCAAAAATAGGAGATTTGGTGCAGGAGCGATGCTCCAAGACAAATCTATCTTTTTTGCCCAGGTTGTAGCTCGTGTTCAAATGAGAGTTATCTTATTTGAATGTGTCAATACTATCTGAGCTTAGCTCAATCATTAACTAGCAAGTGCAACTTGCAAACTACTAGTAAGAGGAGAAAAATAAAATGGTTATGACTGACCCAATCGCAGACTTCCTAACTCGTATTCGTAACGCTAACCAAGCAAAACACGAAGTACTTGAAGTACCTGCATCAAACATCAAAAAAGGGATTGCAGAAATCCTTAAACGCGAAGGTTTTGTTAAGAACGTAGAAATCATCGAAGATGACAAACAAGGCATCATCCGTGTATTCCTTAAATACGGACCAAACGGTGAAAAAGTTATCACAAACTTGAAACGTGTTTCTAAACCAGGACTTCGTGTCTACAAAAAACGTGAAGACCTTCCAAAAGTACTTAACGGTCTTGGAATTGCTATCCTTTCAACTTCTGAAGGTTTGCTTACTGATAAAGAAGCACGCCAAAAGAACGTTGGTGGAGAAGTTATCGCTTACGTTTGGTAATATTTAGCTCCCAATTTCTTTGTGACTCGTCGTTATCGTCTCTTGCCTAACCCAAAGTTATATCTGCGAGACGATGCCTAGATTCACTTTGAAATTGAAACCTAAATATTCCTTTAAATCTAGAAATCGATTTAACCCCCCGTGAAAACTGGCCGACAAGGCCTGACAATTTAACAGGAGAATAAAAACATGTCACGTATTGGTAATAAAGTTATCGTGTTGCCTGCTGGTGTTGAAATCACTAACAATGACAACGTTGTAACTGTAAAAGGACCTAAAGGAGAACTTACTCGTGAGTTCTCAAAAGATATTGAAATTCGTGTGGAAGGTACTGAAGTAACTCTTCACCGTCCAAACGATTCAAAAGAAATGAAAACTATCCACGGAACTACTCGTGCTCTTTTGAACAACATGGTTATTGGTGTATCAGAAGGATTCAAGAAACAACTTGAAATGCGTGGGGTTGGTTACCGTGCACAACTTCAAGGATCAAAACTTGTTTTGGCTGTTGGTAAATCACATCCAGACGAAGTTGAAGCTCCAGAAGGAATTACTTTTGAACTTCCAAACCCAACAACAATCGTTGTTAGCGGAATTTCAAAAGAAGTAGTTGGTCAAACAGCTGCTTACGTACGTAGCCTTCGTTCACCAGAACCTTACAAAGGTAAAGGTATCCGTTACGTTGGCGAATATGTTCGTCTTAAAGAAGGTAAAACAGGTAAATAATATTGAGTGGTTGATTTTCAGCCACCAATATCATTTCCAACTTTGTGCATAGCACACGATTTAAAACTAAAGAGGTGAAAACTGTGATTTCTAAACCAGATAAAAACAAACTCCGCCAAAAACGCCACCGTCGCGTTCGCGGAAAACTCTCTGGAACTGCTGATCGCCCACGTTTGAACGTATTCCGTTCTAATACAGGCATCTACGCTCAAGTTATTGATGACGTAGCGGGTGTAACGCTCGCAAGTGCTTCAACTCTTGACAAAGAAGTTTCAAAAGGAACAAAAACTGAACAAGCCGTTGCTGTCGGTAAACTCGTTGCAGAACGTGCAAACGCTAAAGGTATTTCAGAAGTGGTGTTCGACCGCGGTGGATATCTATATCACGGACGTGTGAAAGCTTTGGCTGATGCAGCTCGTGAAAACGGATTGAAATTCTAATAGGAGGACACTAGAAAATGGCATTTAAAGACAATGCAGTTGAATTAGAAGAACGCGTAGTTGCTGTTAACCGTGTTACTAAAGTTGTTAAAGGTGGACGTCGTCTTCGTTTTGCAGCTCTTGTAGTCGTTGGTGACCACAACGGTCGCGTAGGATTTGGTACTGGTAAAGCTCAAGAAGTTCCAGAAGCAATCCGCAAAGCAGTAGAAGATGCTAAGAAAAACTTGATCGAAGTTCCTATGGTTGGAACAACAATCCCACACGAAGTTATTTCAGAATTCGGTGGAGCTAAAGTATTGTTGAAACCTGCTGTAGAAGGTTCTGGAGTTGCCGCTGGTGGTGCTGTTCGTGCCGTTATCGAGTTGGCAGGTGTAGCTGATGTTACATCTAAATCTCTTGGCTCAAATACTCCAATCAACATTGTTCGCGCAACTGTTGAAGGTTTGAAACAATTGAAACGCGCTGAAGAAGTTGCTGCCCTTCGTGGTATTTCAGTTTCTGATTTGGCATAAGAAAGGGGATAAAATGGCTCAAATTAAAATTACTTTGACTAAGTCTCCAATCGGACGCATTCCATCACAACGTAAAACTGTTGTAGCACTTGGACTTGGCAAATTGAACAGCTCTGTTATTAAAGAAGATAACGCTGCAATCCGTGGTATGATCACTGCAGTATCTCACTTGGTAACAGTTGAAGAAGTAAACTAATGAAATGTTAGGGGATGTGCAGTATACCATCCCCTAAAACTAGATATAGTCATCTTTGATGACAAAGGTATAGGCGAGTTGATAGGAGAGACAACCTTTTCTCTCTTATCGGCGCTAGCATTTTACAAAAGAGGAGAAAATATATAATGAAACTTCATGAATTGAAACCTGCAGAAGGTTCTCGTAAAACTCGTAACCGTGTTGGTCGTGGTACTTCATCAGGTAACGGTAAAACATCTGGCCGTGGTCAAAAAGGTCAAAAAGCTCGTAGCGGTGGTGGAGTACGTCTTGGTTTTGAGGGTGGACAAACTCCATTGTTCCGTCGTCTTCCAAAACGTGGATTCACTAACATCAACGCTAAAGAATACGCAATTGTTAACCTTGACCAATTGAACGTCTTTGAAGATGGTGCAGAAGTAACTCCAGTTGTTCTTATCGAAGCAGGAATTGTTAAAGCTGAAAAATCAGGTATCAAAATCCTTGGTAACGGTGAGTTGACTAAGAAATTGTCTGTGAAAGCAGCTAAATTCTCTAAATCAGCTGAAGAAGCTATCACTGCTAAAGGTGGTTCAGTAGAAGTCATCTAAGAGAGGTGACCTATGTTTTTTAAATTATTGAGAGAAGCTCTCAAGGTCAAGCAAGTTCGATCAAAAATTCTTTTTACAATTTTTATCGTTTTGGTCTTCCGTATCGGGACTAGCATTACAGTTCCATGGGTCAATGCCAACAGCTTGAATGCTTTGAGTGGTCTATCTTTTCTAAATATGTTGAGCTTGGTGTCTGGTAATGCCATGAAAAACTTTTCAGTTTTTGCACTTGGTGTTAGTCCATACATTACTGCTTCTATCGTTGTCCAACTCTTACAAATGGATTTATTACCAAAGTTTGTAGAGTGGGGCAAACAAGGGGAAGTTGGTCGTAGAAAGTTGAACCAGGCAACGCGATATATTGCCCTTGTTCTTGCATTCGTGCAATCTATCGGAATTACAGCTGGTTTTAATGCTTTATCTGGAGCCAAACTTTTGACTGTTCCTCTAACACCACAAGTTTTCCTTGTGATTGGAGCAATCCTAACAGCGGGTAGTATGATTGTAACTTGGTTGGGAGAGCAAATTACTGATAAGGGTTATGGGAATGGTGTTTCCATGATTATCTTTGCGGGGATTGTTGCTTCAATTCCTGATATGATCAAGGGTATCTATGTTGACTATTTTGTCAACGTACCAAGCGACCGCTTGACTTCATCCCTCATTTTTGTTGCTATCTTAATCGTAGCAGTCTTATTGATTGTTTACTTTACAACTTATGTTCAACAAGCTGAATATAAGATACCAATTCAGTATACTAAGGTAGCACAAGGAGCACCATCAAGTTCCTATCTTCCATTGAAGATTAACCCTGCAGGAGTTATTCCAGTTATCTTTGCTAGCTCAATTACAGCAGCACCAGCGGCAATTTTACAATTTGTAAGTGCATCTGGTCTTGATTGGGCCTGGGTACGTAGTGCTCAGGAGTTACTATCTACAACAGCCCCTACAGGTATCGCTTTGTACGCTCTGTTGATTATCCTCTTTACATTCTTCTATACATTTGTACAGATTAATCCTGAGAAAGCAGCAGAGAATTTACAAAAGAGCGGTGCTTACATTCACGGTGTCCGTCCTGGTAAAGGGACTGAAGAATATATGTCAAAACTTCTTCGTCGTCTCGCAACAGTCGGCTCACTCTTCCTTGGTGTGATTTCTATTTTACCGATTGTGGCTAAGGATGTCTTTGGTCTTTCAGAAGTCGTTGCTTTTGGAGGTACCAGTCTCTTGATCATTATCTCAACAGGTATTGAAGGAATCAAACAATTGGAAGGTTATCTATTGAAACGTAAATATGTTGGTTTTATGAATACAACAGAATAATTGTAATAGAAAATAAAATTCACTATTGCTCAGAGAGTGGAGTGTAAAAATCAAAGACCTTGTCAGATTTTTTACTCCTCTCTTCTATTTTGTTCTTAAATAGGAGTTGAAATGAATTTTTGCTTCTATTTAAAAACAAAAAAGGAGTTTGAATCATGAATCTTTTGATTATGGGATTACCTGGTGCAGGTAAGGGAACACAAGCAGCTAGAATTGTGGAACAATTTCATGTAGCTCATATCTCAACAGGAGATATGTTCCGTGCTGCGATGGCTAACCAAACTGAAATGGGTGTTCTAGCCAAGTCATACATTGATAAGGGTGAGTTAGTTCCAGATGAAGTTACAAACGGAATCGTTAAAGAACGTTTGGCTCAAGGTGACATTAAGGAAAAAGGATTCCTCTTAGACGGTTTCCCTCGTACCATTGAACAAGCCCACGCTTTGGATCAAATTTTGGTAGACCTTGGTCTTGAACTTGAGGGTGTAATCAATATTGAAGTAGATCCATCATGCCTACTCGAACGTTTGAGTGGTCGTATCATTCACCGTGAAACTGGCGAAACTTTCCACAAAGTTTTCAATCCACCAGTTGATTACAAAGAAGAAGACTACTATCAACGTGAAGATGACAAACCAGAAACAGTAAAACGTCGTTTGGATGTCAATATTGCCCAAGGTGAACCGATTATTGCTCACTATCGTGCTAAAGGTTTGGTACATGATATCGAAGGTAATCAAGATATCAATGATGTATTTGCAGATATCGAAAAAGTATTGACAAAATTGAAATAAAAGCGTTTTTCATGCTTGCAAAATGTCTCTACAAATGTTATACTGAGTTAGTCTGACTTATAATTGTTGTCTCTGTGTCTAGAGGCATCAAATCGAAATTTATGGAGGTACTTTTGCGTGGCAAAAGACGATGTGATTGAAGTTGAAGGTAAAGTAGTTGATACTATGCCGAATGCAATGTTTACGGTTGAACTTGAAAATGGACATCAGATTTTAGCAACAGTTTCTGGTAAAATTCGTAAAAACTATATTCGTATTTTAGCGGGAGATCGTGTTACTGTCGAAATGAGTCCATATGACTTGACACGTGGACGTATCACTTACCGCTTTAAATAATCGAAAAACTTGGAGGGATAAGAAATGAAAGTAAGACCATCGGTCAAACCAATTTGCGAATACTGTAAAGTTATTCGTCGTAATGGTCGTGTTATGGTAATTTGCCCAGCAAATCCAAAACACAAACAACGTCAAGGATAAGATAGAAAGGAGAAAACATGGCTCGTATTGCTGGAGTTGACATTCCAAATGACAAACGCGTAGTAATTTCATTGACTTATGTGTACGGTATCGGACTTCCAACATCTAAGAAAATCTTGGCAGCTGCTGGAATTTCAGAAGATGTACGTGTTCGCGATCTTACACCAGATCAAGAAGATGCTATCCGTCGTGAAGTGGATGCAATCAAAGTTGAAGGTGACCTTCGTCGTGAAGTTAACTTGAACATCAAACGTTTGATGGAAATCGGTTCATACCGTGGTATCCGTCACCGTCGTGGACTTCCTGTCCGTGGACAAAACACTAAAAACAACGCTCGCACTCGTAAAGGTAAAGCTGTTGCGATTGCTGGTAAGAAAAAATAATATAGGAGGTAAAAGTCTTGGCTAAACCAACACGTAAACGTCGTGTGAAAAAGAATATCGAATCTGGTATTGCTCATATTCACGCTACATTTAATAACACTATTGTTATGATTACTGATGTGCATGGTAATGCAATTGCTTGGTCATCAGCTGGTGCTCTTGGTTTCAAAGGTTCTCGTAAATCTACACCATTTGCTGCTCAAATGGCTTCTGAAGCTGCTGCTAAATCTGCACAAGAACACGGTCTTAAGTCAGTTGAAGTTACTGTTAAAGGTCCAGGTTCTGGTCGTGAGTCAGCTATTCGTGCTCTTGCTGCCGCTGGTCTTGAAGTAACAGCAATTCGTGATGTGACTCCAGTGCCACACAATGGTGCTCGTCCTCCAAAACGTCGCCGTGTATAATCATAACCTTACACTGCTTTTCGTTTAAGAGGGAGTAACTAAATGATCGAGTTTGAAAAACCAAATATAACAAAAATTGATGAAAATAAAGATTATGGCAAGTTTGTAATCGAACCGCTTGAACGTGGTTACGGTACAACACTTGGTAACTCTCTTCGTCGTGTACTTCTAGCTTCTCTTCCAGGGGCTGCTGTAACATCTATCAATATCGAAGGTGTATTGCATGAATTTGATACAGTTCCGGGTGTTCGCGAAGACGTGATGCAAATCATTCTGAACATCAAAGGTATTGCAGTAAAATCTTACGTTAAAGACGAAAAGATCATTGAACTAGATGTGCAAGGTCCTGCTGAAATTACAGCTGGAGATATCTTGACAGATAGCGACATTGAAATTGTAAATCCAGATCATTATCTCTTTACAATCGGTGAAGGTTCTTCTCTAAAGGCGACAATGACTGTTAACAGTGGTCGTGGATATGTACCTGCTGATGAAAATAAAAAAGATAATGCACCAGTTGGAACACTTGCTGTAGATTCTATTTATACACCAGTTACAAAAGTCAACTATCAAGTTGAACCTGCTCGTGTAGGTAGCAATGATGGTTTCGACAAATTAACCCTTGAAATCTTGACTAATGGAACAATTATTCCAGAAGATGCTTTAGGGCTTTCAGCGCGTATCTTGACTGAGCACCTTGATTTGTTTACAAATCTTACAGAGATTGCTAAGTCAGCAGAAGTGATGAAAGAAGCTGATACTGAATCGGACGACCGTATCTTGGAACGTACGATTGAGGAACTTGACTTGTCTGTGCGTTCATACAACTGTTTGAAACGTGCCGGTATCAACACTGTGCATGATTTGACAGAAAAATCTGAAGCAGAGATGATGAAAGTAAGAAATCTTGGACGCAAGAGTTTGGAAGAAGTGAAAGTCAAACTCATTGATTTGGGTCTTGGATTAAAAGATAAATAAAGGAGGAATAAATGGCTTACCGTAAACTAGGACGCACTAGCTCACAACGTAAAGCAATGCTTCGCGATTTGACAACTGACCTTTTGATCAACGAATCAATCGTGACAACTGAAGCTCGTGCTAAAGAAATCCGTAAAACTGTTGAAAAAATGATTACTCTAGGTAAACGTGGTGATTTGCATGCACGTCGTCAAGCAGCTGCTTTCGTACGTAATGAAATCGCATCTGAAAACTATGATGAAGCAACTGATAAGTACACTTCTACTACAGCACTTCAAAAATTGTTCTCAGAAATCGCACCTCGTTATGCTGAGCGTAACGGTGGATACACTCGTATCCTTAAAACTGAACCACGTCGTGGTGATGCAGCGCCAATGGCGATCATCGAATTAGTATAAAATCATCAATTTTGTTGAGTGTTATGATGATGGGGTCTTGTGCTCTTAGTCTAGCTCTGGTCTACCGCTAGGACTTATGTCCTAGCGGGAACACTCATCATAAGATGATAAGGTAGACGCTTGTTTACGAAATTGTTTTTTACTAAAGAACAATTTCGTAAGCAGGCGTTTTTGAGTATTTTATTAAGAAATATGCTATACTATTGAAAACGAAAATCAACAATGTTCATTTTTTCAAAAATATTCTATAAAGAGGTTATGAGCCAATATACTATCACTTTCAATTTCTAAACTAGCGACTTGGTAAAAAAATACTAGTCTGGTACAAGATCAACTAAGAGATTTCTTAGGGGTTCAACTTGGACAATTGTTCACTATTAAGTGATTTAGTTACTCTATCTCCCCTTTTTTATTTTGTTTTTGGCCGAAATGGATATTGTTCTGTGTTAGAAACGGAGTTTAATCATGAAAGCTATTATTACTGTTGTTGGTAAAGATAAATCTGGAATTGTTGCAGGTGTTGCGACAAAAATTGCTGAATTAGGCTTAAATATTGATGATATCTCACAAACAGTCTTGGACGAATTCTTTACAATGATGGCTGTGGTATCTAGTGATGAAAAGCAAGATTTTACTCATCTTAGAAACGAATTTGAGGTTTTTGGTCAGACTTTGAATGTCAAAATCAATATTCAAAGTGCGGCTATTTTTGATGCTATGTACAATATCTAGGAGGTATTTATGGATATTAGACAAGTTACCGAAACAATCGCTATGATTGAGGAGCAAAACTTTGACATTAGAACCATTACCATGGGGATTTCCCTTTTGGACTGTATCGATCCAGATATCAATCGTGCTGCGGATAAAATATATGAAAAGATTACTACAAAAGCTGCTAATTTAGTGGCTGTTGGGGATGAAATTGCGGCTGAGTTAGGAATTCCTATTGTGAATAAACGTGTGTCTGTAACTCCAATTTCCCTGATTGGTGCTGCTACCGATGCGACGGATTATGTAGTCTTAGCTAAAGCACTGGATAAAGCTGCGAAAGAAATTGGTGTTGACTTCATTGGTGGTTTTTCAGCCTTGGTACAAAAGGGTTATCAAAAAGGTGATGAAATCCTTATCAACTCCATTCCTCGTGCATTGGCAGAAACGGATAAGGTTTGTTCATCAGTAAATATCGGTTCTACCAAATCGGGCATCAATATGACTGCAGTAGCGGATATGGGGCGCGTTATTAAGGAAACAGCTTCTTTATCTGATATGGGGGCGGCTAAATTGGTTGTATTTGCCAACGCGGTAGAGGACAATCCTTTTATGGCAGGAGCTTTTCATGGTGTAGGTGAAGCAGATGTCATCATCAATGTAGGTGTTTCAGGACCGGGTGTTGTCAAACGTGCCTTGGAAAAGGTTCGAGGTCAGAGCTTTGATGTTGTTGCTGAAACTGTTAAAAAAACGGCTTTCAAGATTACCCGTATTGGTCAATTGGTTGGTCAAATGGCTAGTGAGCGCCTCGGAGTTGATTTTGGGATTGTCGATTTAAGTTTAGCTCCAACTCCAGCAGTGGGTGATTCTGTAGCTCGTGTTCTTGAAGAAATGGGGCTAGAGACAGTTGGGACTCATGGAACGACTGCTGCCTTGGCTCTCTTGAACGATCAAGTTAAAAAAGGCGGAGTTATGGCTTGCAACCAAGTTGGTGGTTTGTCTGGTGCCTTTATCCCAGTTTCTGAGGACGAGGGGATGATTGCTGCAGTGCAAAACGGCTCCCTTAATTTGGAAAAACTAGAAGCTATGACGGCTATCTGTTCAGTTGGTTTGGATATGATTGCCATTCCTGAGGATACACCTGCAGAAACGATTGCGGCAATGATTGCGGATGAAGCTGCTATCGGAGTCATCAATATGAAAACAACTGCTGTACGTATTATTCCAAAAGGAAAAGAAGGCGATATGATTGAATTTGGTGGCCTTCTAGGAACGGCTCCAGTCATGAAAGTTAACGGTGCCTCGTCTGTCGACTTCATTGCACGTGGAGGGCAAATCCCGGCTCCAATCCATAGTTTTAAAAATTAAAAAGAAGTGAAATCTGTTTAAGTTGGATTTAAGGATAGACCTGTATACTACTATCATTAAATAAAGACCTCCTAACTTTATTTAATAGAAATCCTAACTTTTTCATAATAATCTCCTACAAAAGTCACTCTTTGGAGTGACTTTTGTTTTATATCAAGAGAAAATAAAGAAAGTAGCATGTTCAAATTTGTAAATTTGTTTAAAAATAAGATGATTTAAAGGATGAAACTAGTTTTTTCATTCTGTAAAACGGGCTAAAACCTTGCTATGATTGGCTTTTTGAAAAATTATGGTATAATAGTAGTAGTTTTAATAGATGGAGTTGAATTTTGAAAAAACGCTTTCGTGTAAAAAAAGAGAAAGATTTTAGTGCAATATTTAAAAAAGGGGAGAGTTTTGCTAATCGTAAATTTGTTATTTATCGATTAGAAAATAATGAACAGCATTTTCGAGTTGGCCTATCTGTCAGTAAAAAATTAGGAAACGCTGTCACGAGGAATCAGATCAAGAGAAGAATTCGACATATTCTGATTGAACATAAAAATCAGCTGGTTGAAAATGTAGATTTTGTTGTGATTGCTCGAAAAGGTGTTGAAATTTTGGACTACGCGGAAATGGAAAAAAATCTACTTCACGTATTAAAGTTATCAAAGATTTACCAGGAAGGAAATGGGAGTGAAAAAGAAATTACAGTTGACTAGCTTAATGGTGCTTGCTTTATTTGTGATGAGCGCCTGCACGGCTAGTGGTACGACGAGTGAGATTACAGCTGAATCAACAGGTTTTTGGAGTAAATTTGTTTATTTTTTTGCTGAAACCATTCGCTTTTTATCATTTGATACAAGTATTGGTCTGGGGATTATTTTATTTACCCTTTTAATCAGAACCATTCTTTTACCAGTCTTTCAGATACAAATGGTGGCATCTAGAAAGATGCAAGAAGTACAACCACTGGTTAAGGAGTTGCGAGAACGTTATCCGGGACGGGATATGGAGAGCCGTACCAAGTTGGACCAAGAAATGCGTCAGTTGTTCAAGCAACATGGTGTCAAACAGTCAGCTTCTCTCTGGCCAATCTTAATCCAAATGCCAGTCTTGTTGGCCTTGTTCCAAGCTTTGAGTAGGGTAGAATTTCTAAAAACGGGTCATTTCTTATGGATTAACCTTGGTGGTGTTGATACGACTTTTGTTTTGCCTATTCTGGCAGCTATCTTTACTTTCCTTAGCACGTGGTTATCCAATAAGGCCATGGTTGAGAAAAATGGCGCCATGACAGGGATGATGTATGCAATGCCAGTAATGATTTTCTTCTTTGCCATGTATTCACCAAGTGGGGTTGCCTTATACTGGGCGGTATCCAATGCTTATCAGGTGCTCCAAACCTATTTGCTCAACAATCCATTCAAGATTATTGCAGAGCGTGAGGCGGGAGTACAGGCTAAGAAGGATTTAGAAATCAAGAAGAGAAAAGCTCTCAAGAAAGCACAGAAAAAGAAAAAGTAAGGAGGAATCTTGTAATGGTATTATTTACAGGTTCAACTGTTGAGGAAGCGATCCAAACGGGATTGAAGGAATTGGGGATTCCTAGAATGAAGGCGCATATTAAGGTTGTCTCAAGGGAGAAAAAAGGTTTCTTTGGCCTTTTTGGGAAGAAACCAGCGCAAGTTGATATCGAAGCAATTAGTGAGACAACTGTTGTGAAGGCAAATCAGCAAGCAGTCAAAGGAGTTCCAAAGGAAGTTAATGCTAAGAACGAACCCGTTAAGACTGTTAGTGAGGCAACAGTAGACTTAGGTCATGTTGTTGAAGCAATCAAGAAAATCGAGGAAGAAGGGCAAGGGATCTCTGAAGAGGTTAAGGCCGAAATTCTAAAAAATGAGAAAGAGGCTAGTACAATTTTAGAGGAGACTGGTCATATTGCCATTCTAAAAGATTTACTGCCAGAAGAATCTAAAGAGCAGGAAGAACAGGAAGAAGTCGAGCAGAATGATGATTTAGAAAATCTAGGTTTGAAGATTGAACCGACCTATGATATTGACCAGGTGGTCGAAGAAGTGACCAACTATGTTCAAGGTATTATTGATGATATGGATGTTGAGGGAGCAATTTCAAGTACCTCAAATCGCCGTTCTATCAATATGCAAATTGATACCAATGAACCGGGTCGTATTATCGGTTACCATGGTAAGGTTTTGAAATCTCTCCAGCTTTTAGCGCAAAATTATCTTTATAACCGCTATTCAAGAACCTTCTATATTACCATCAATGTTAATGATTATGTAGAGCACCGTGCAGAAGTCTTGCAGAGCTATGCACAGAAGTTAGCTACACGTGTCCTAGAAGAGGGGCGTAGTCAGGTGACTGATCCAATGTCTAGTAGCGAACGTAAAATCATCCATCGTATTATTTCACGTATGGAGGGTGTCACTAGTTATTCAGAAGGTGATGAACCAAATCGTTACGTTGTGGTTGATACAGAATAATCAAAGCAAAATCAGGGGCATCCTGATTTTTTGCTAGCTAAGGGAGGTTGATCTTATGTTGAATACAATGAGAGAATATCTAGCTTTCTCTGGTTTACAGTATCAAAAACCCGAGAAGGCAGGTCAAGAAGCTGAAAAAATGCTTTATTTGAGGAGTAAGGGGCAGGAGGCTAGAAAGGTCTTTGCACACTTAGCCAAGGCTTTTCAAGAAAGACATCCAGAATGGGATCTCCAAGGGACGAGTCAGTGGATGAATCAAGCCCAACGTTTGCGACCGCATTTCTGGGCCTATCTACAGCGTGAGGGAGAAGTGACAGAGCCTATGTTGGCCCTTCGTTTGTATGGAAGTCCTTCTGATTTTGGAGTTTCGCTTGAAGTTAGTTTTATCGAACGTAAGAAGGATGAGCGAACATTAGGCAAACAGGCCAAGGTCCTAGAAGTTCCAGTATTAGACGGAATTTACTATCTAGTCTACTCAAATGGAGAAAGTCACAAGATGGAGGCTACTGAGGAAAAACGTCAAATTTTAAGAGAAAAACTATCCCATCAGGAAGTCCGAAAAGTTTTGGTGAAGATAGATGTTCCAGTGACAGAAAATTTATCTGAAGAAGAAATCCTAGAAGCCCTACTGGAATCTTATAATATAATTCTTCCTTATTATCTAGCTACGAGAAAATCGGACGATTATTAAAATATCATAAATCATACAGTCCAAGAGTGAACAGTCCGCTGTGTAATTCTTGGTCTTTTTGTTTCCGTTTTCACATTATATAATAAACTTACAAAAACAATTCAAAAGGAGAACAATTATGGAAGTCATTTCAAGTGTTCTAAATTGGTTTTCTAGCAATATTTTGCAGAATCCCGCATTTTTCGTAGGTTTATTGGTGCTAATAGGATACGCACTTTTGAAAAAACCTGCTCATGACGTTTTCTCAGGTTTCGTTAAAGCAACAGTAGGATATATGTTGCTCAACGTGGGTGCTGGTGGTTTGGTTACAACCTTCCGTCCAATCTTGGCAGCCCTTAACTATAAATTTCAAATCGGTGCAGCGGTTATTGACCCTTACTTTGGACTTGCTGCAGCAAACAACAAAATTGCAGCAGAGTTTCCAGATTTCGTTGGGACTGCAACTACAGCTCTATTGATCGGTTTTGGAGTAAATATCTTGCTTGTAGCTCTACGCAAGATTACGAAAGTAAGAACCCTCTTTATTACTGGTCACATTATGGTACAACAAGCTGCGACTGTATCTCTTATGGTTCTATTCTTAGTCCCACAATTGCGCAATGCTTATGGTACAGCAGCAATCGGTATCATCTGTGGCCTTTACTGGGCAGTTAGTTCAAATATGACTGTTGAGGCAACTCAACGTCTGACTGGTGGTGGCGGATTTGCGATTGGTCACCAACAACAATTTGCAATCTGGTTTGTAGATAAAGTGGCAGGACGCTTTGGCAAGAAAGAAGAAAGTCTAGACAATCTTAAATTGCCTAAGTTCCTCTCAATCTTCCATGATACAGTTGTTGCCTCTGCTACTTTGATGCTCGTATTCTTCGGAGCTATTCTTTTAATCTTGGGTCCAGACATTATGTCTAATAAAGAAGTCATCACTTCAGGAACTCTATTTAATCCTGCAAAACAAGATTTCTTTATGTACATTATCCAAACAGCCTTCACCTTCTCTGTTTACTTGTTCGTTTTGATGCAAGGTGTCCGCATGTTCGTATCTGAGTTGACAAATGCCTTCCAAGGTATTTCAAACAAATTGTTGCCAGGTTCATTCCCAGCGGTCGACGTTGCGGCTTCTTATGGATTTGGTTCACCAAATGCGGTCTTGTCAGGATTTGCCTTTGGTTTGATTGGTCAATTGATTACAATTGTCTTGCTCATCGTCTTTAAAAATCCGATTCTTATTATTACAGGATTTGTACCAGTGTTCTTTGATAATGCCGCCATCGCGGTCTATGCTGATAAGCGTGGCGGATGGAAAGCAGCCGTTATCCTATCTTTCATCTCAGGTGTCCTTCAAGTTGCTCTAGGAGCTCTTTGTGTGGCCCTTCTCGACTTAGCATCTTACGGTGGTTACCATGGAAATATCGACTTCGAATTCCCATGGCTTGGATTTGGATACATCTTCAAATATCTCGGTATTGTTGGTTATGTACTTGTATGTCTCTTCTTGCTTGTTATTCCTCAACTTCAATTTGCCAAAGCAAAAGATAAAGAAAAATACTACAAGGGTGAAGTTCAAGAAGAAGCATAGTTTCTAGAAAAGGAGAAAATAAAATGGTTAAAGTATTAGCAGCGTGCGGAAATGGAATGGGTTCATCTATGGTTATCAAGATGAAGGTTGAAAATGCCCTCCGTAAACTTAATCAAACAGATTTTACAGTCAATTCATGCAGTGTCGGTGAAGCAAAAGGTTTAGCAGCAGGCTATGACATCGTAATCGCTTCTCTTCATTTAATCCAAGAATTGGAAGGTCGGACTAATGGGAAGTTAATTGGGCTTGACAACTTGATGGATGATAAAGAAATTACTGAAAAACTCAGTCAAGCACTACAGTAAAAGGTTGGAGGGGGCTGGACAGAAACTGAGAGTTATCGTTTCTGTCCTTCTCCCTCTTTAAATAAAGGAGGCAGATATGAATTTAAAACAAGCTTTAATTGACAATGACTCGATCCGACTAGGTTTAGAAGCTAACGATTGGAAAGAAGCAGTCAAGGTAGCAGTAGATCCCTTGATTGAAAGTGGGGCGATTTTGCCAGAGTATTACGATGCTATCATCGAATCGACTGAAGAGTATGGTCCTTACTATATCTTGATGCCAGGTATGGCTATGCCCCATGCTAGACCTGAAGCTGGAGTACAAAGAGATGCCTTTTCATTGATTACCTTGCAAAATCCTGTTGTATTTCCAGATGGGAAAGAGGTCTCTGTTTTGTTGGCACTAGCAGCAACAAGCTCAAAAATTCACACAAGTGTAGCTATTCCACAAATCATTGCCTTATTTGAATTAGAAGATTCTATCGCACGTTTACAGGCTTGCCAGACTAAAGAAGATGTCTTGGCGATGATTGAAGAATCTAAGGATAGCCCTTATCTCGAAGGATTGGATTTGGAAAGTTAGAAAGAGGAATAAAGAGATGACAAAAAGAATACCTAATTTACAAGTTGCATTAGACCATTCAGACTTGCAAGGAGCAATTAAAGCAGCTGTTTCTGTTGGTCAGGAAGTAGATATTATCGAAGCTGGAACTGTTTGCTTGCTTCAAGTTGGAAGTGAACTGGTTGAGGTCTTGCGAAGCCTTTTCCCAGATAAGATTATTGTAGCAGACACAAAATGTGCTGATGCTGGTGGAACAGTTGCCAAAAATAATGCCGTTCGTGGAGCAGATTGGATGACTTGTATCTGTTGTGCAACCATCCCTACTATGGAAGCCGCTCTAAAGGCTATCAAGGCTGAACGTGGGGACCGAGGCGAAATCCAGATCGAGCTTTATGGTGATTGGACTTTTGAACAAGCTCAGCTTTGGCTAGATGCAGGTATCTCACAAGCTATCTATCACCAATCTCGTGATGCCCTTCTTGCTGGTGAAACTTGGGGTGAAAAAGACCTTAATAAGGTTAAAAAACTCATTGACATGGGCTTCCGAGTTTCTGTAACAGGTGGTCTAGATGTAGATACTCTCAAACTCTTTGAAGGTGTTGATGTTTTTACCTTTATCGCAGGTCGTGGAATTACAGAGGCTGCGGATCCAGCAGGAGCAGCGCGTGCCTTCAAGGATGAAATCAAACGAATTTGGGGGTAAACCATGGCACGTCCAATTGGAATTTATGAAAAGGCAACCCCGACACACTTTACTTGGCTAGAACGTTTAAATTTTGCTAAGGAGTTAGGCTTTGATTTTGTCGAGATGTCTATTGACGAACGTGATGAGCGTTTAGCAAGACTTGACTGGAGCAAGGAAGAACGCTTGGAAGTTGTCAAAGCGATCTATGAAACTGGAGTTCGTATTCCTTCTATCTGTTTTTCAGGTCATCGTCGCTACCCATTGGGATCAAATGATCCAGTTCTAGAGGAAAAATCTCTAGAACTCATGAAAAAATGTATCGAATTAGCCCAAGACTTGGGAGTTCGTACGATTCAATTAGCTGGTTACGATGTTTACTATGAGGAAAAGTCACCCCAGACACGCCAACGTTTTATCAAAAATTTGAGAAAAGCTTGTGACTGGGCTGAAGAAGCTCAGGTGGTACTTGCCATTGAAATTATGGATGATCCTTTTATCAATAGCATCGAAAAATACTTGGCTGTAGAAAAAGAGATTGACTCTCCCTACCTTTTTGTCTACCCAGATATTGGTAATGTATCTGCCTGGCATAATGATGTCTATAGTGAGTTCTATCTAGGTCACCATGCTATCGCCGCTCTCCATCTCAAGGATACTTATGCAGTGACAGAAAGTTCAAAGGGCCAATTCCGAGATGTACCTTTCGGGCAAGGTTGTGTCAAATGGGAAGAAGCTTTCGATATTTTAAAACAAACTAATTATAATGGACCTTTCCTAATCGAAATGTGGTCTGAAAATTGTGAAACTGTAGAAGAAACACGCGCAGCCATTCAAGAGGCGCAAGCTTTTCTCTATCCACTAATTAAGAAAGCAGGTTTGATGTAAGATGAATCAAGTAATCAATGCTATGCGTAAACGAGTCTGTGATGCCAATCAATCATTGCCAAAACATGGACTTGTTAAATTTACCTGGGGCAATGTATCTGAAGTCAATCGCGAACTCGGTGTCATTGTTATCAAACCATCAGGCGTAGATTATGACGAATTGACACCTGAAAACATGGTGGTAACTGACCTGGATGGCAAGGTTCTAGAAGGAGATTTAAGACCATCTTCGGACCTTCCAACTCATGTGCAGTTATATAAGGCTTGGCCAGAGATTGTTAGTGTGGTCCATACCCATTCGACAGAAGCTGTTGGTTGGGCTCAGGCAGGTCGTGATATTCCTTTCTATGGAACAACCCATGCAGATTATTTCTACGGTTCAATCCCTTGCGCTCGTAGTTTGACTAAGGATGAAGTAGAAGTGGCCTATGAAAAAGATACTGGCCTGGTCATCGTGGAAGAGTTTGAGCGTCGTGGTCTTAATCCAGTTGAAGTTCCAGGGATTGTCGTGCGCAATCACGGTCCATTCACCTGGGGCAAAAATCCAGAAAATGCTGTTTATCACTCAGTTGTACTAGAGGAAGTATCTAAGATGAATCGCTTCACAGAGCAAATCAATCCAAGAGTTGAACCTGCTCCCCAGTACATCCTAGAAAAGCACTACCAACGTAAACATGGACCAAATGCTTATTACGGTCAAAAGAAATAAGAAATTGAATTGAAAAGAGGCTAGGACCTTACGATCCAAGCCTCGCTTTTGTAGTTGTAAGTATCCACTGTTAAGAGTTTACAGTACATAATTGCAAAGTCTTTACGAATGTGATACCATTATAAAGTTGTTTTGGAAGCGATTGACAAATAGAGGAGTATGAATTATGGTTTTAGATAAGGCGAGCTGTGACTTGCTTCAATATTTGATGGATCAAGAAACGTCCAAAACGATTATGGCCATTTCAAAAGATCTAGCTCAATCTCGAAGAAAAATCTACTATCACATTGATAAAATCAATGATGCTTTGGATGATGAGAATTTGCATATCATCAGTCTGCCTCGGATTGGTATTCACTTAACCGAGGAACAAAGAGAAGCTTGTCGTCAATTATTAGACGAAGTTGATTCTTATGATTACATCATGAGTGCCAACGAGCGAATGCAGCTGATGCTACTTCTGATTGGTATTTCCAAAGAGAGAATCACGCTTGAAAAACTCATGGAATTAACAGAAGTCTCTCGAAATACAGTCCTTAATGACTTAAATAGCATTCGTTACCAGCTAACCTTGGAGCAGTATCAAGTAACACTTCAAGTTAGTAAATCTCGTGGTTACTACTTGAATGCACACCCTCTTAATAAAATCCAGTATCTTCAATCCCTTCTCTATCATATCTTTATAGAGGAGACCCCAGCTTTTGTAGCTATTTTAGAGGAGAAAATCAAGGAGCGATTAGAAGATGAGATGCTTCTTTCTGATGAGGTCAATCAATTCCTCAAAAAACAAGTTCCACTGGTTGAGCAAAATTTAGGGAAAAAAATAAACCATCACGAAGTCACCTTTATGTTACAGGTCCTTCCCTATCTTCTACTAGGGTGTGATACCGTTACTCGAAATCAAGATAAACATCAAGAAATTGATCAAGAATTTTCATTGATTCGAAAGAGGATAGAATACCAGGTGTCTAAGAAACTAGGAGAACGCTTGTTTGAAACATTTGGCATCTCGTTTTCAGAATTAGATACATCTCTCTTGGCCATTCTTTTGTTATCCTATCGAAAAGATCGAGACATCCATGCAGAAAGTAAAGATTTTCAACATTTGAGAAGAGCTTTAGAAGAGTTTATTTGGTATTTTGAATCTCAAACCAGAATGGAGATTGAACAGAAAGAAGACTTGTTGAGAAATCTCGTGATTCACTGTAAGGCTCTACTATTTAGAAAAAACTATGGGATCTTCTCAAAAAATCCTTTGACACGTCAGATTCGTTCCAAGTATAGTGAGCTTTTCGTAATTACAAAAAGATGTGCAGAAGTGCTAGAAGAAGCCTGGCAGATTCGATTGACAGATGATGAGATTGCCTATCTGACCATTCATGTTGGGGGATTTTTAAAGTATACTCCATCGATTCAAAACAATACCAAGAAGATTTATATTGTGTGTGATGAAGGAGTGGGCGTTTCTAAACTCTTACTTAAACAATGTCGCTTCTATCTTCCAAACGAACAGATTGGGGCAGTCTTTACCACTGAGCAGTTCAAAAGCGTGGAGGATATTACTCAGGTTGATTTGCTACTTACAACAAACGATGAGCTTGAGAGTCGCTTCCCAGTACTAAAGGTAAATCCCATACTTGAGGCAGAAGATATTTTACGCATGACAGACTTTATGAAAAATAAGGTTCTTCAAAAGAATGGTCGGACCTTCAAGGATAATCTCTCAACCATTATTACTACCTATATATCTGATAAACACGCTGCAGCAAAATTACAAGAAGAAATTCAACTTTTAATCAACCAAGAATTAGTCATCCAAGCTTTTTTAGATGAATCATAAACATCACAGTCCAATGATGAACACAAGCCTGTGTTTTTCTTGGTCTTTTTTAATATATCGGTCGGTGTTATACTAAGTATGAAATAAATACTTGAACAAAATATGGAGGATTTCAAATGCCAAACGTAAAAGAAATTACAAGAGAATCATGGATTTTAGCTACTTTCCCAGAGTGGGGAACATGGTTGAACGAAGAAATCGAAGAAGAAGTCGTTCCTGAAGGAAACTTTGCCATGTGGTGGCTAGGCAACTGTGGTACTTGGATTAAGACACCAGGTGGTGCTAACGTTGTCATGGACCTTTGGTCAAACCGTGGAAAATCAACCAAAAAAGTGAAAGATATGGTTCGCGGACACCAAATGGCAAATATGGCAGGTGTTCGTAAATTGCAACCAAACTTACGTGTTCAGCCAATGGTTATCGATCCATTTGCTATCAATGAACTCGACTACTACTTGGTTTCACACTTCCATAGTGACCATATCGACCCATACACAGCTGCAGCAATTCTCAACAATCCTAAGTTAGAACATGTTAAGTTTATCGGTCCTTACCATTGTGGACGAATCTGGGAAGGATGGGGTGTTCCAAAAGAACGCATCATCGTTGTTAAACCAGGTGATACTATTGAACTAAAAGACATGAAGATTCATGCGGTAGAATCATTTGACCGTACTTGCTTGGTAACTCTACCAGTGAACGGTGCTGATGAGACAGGTGGTGAACTTGCTGGCTTAGCTGTTACTGATGAAGAAATGGCTCAAAAGGCTGTTAACTATGTCTTTGAAACACCAGGTGGAACCATCTATCATGGTGCGGATTCTCACTTCTCAAACTACTTTGCGAAACATGGTAAAGATTTCAAAATTGATGTTGCTTTGAATAACTATGGTGAAAACCCAGTTGGTATCCAAGATAAAATGACCTCTATCGACCTACTTCGCATGGCAGAAAATCTTCGTGCTAAAGTCATTATCCCAGTTCACTATGATATCTGGTCTAACTTCATGGCTTCTACGAATGAAATCCTAGAACTTTGGAAAATGAGAAAAGATCGTTTGCAATACGATTTCCATCCATTTATCTGGGAAGTTGGTGGAAAATACACTTATCCTCAAGACCAACACTTAATAGAATATCATCACCCACGTGGTTTTGATGACTGCTTCGAACAAGACTCGAATATCCAATTCAAAGCCTTGCTTTAATATAAAAATTTTTTCTGGAGGTTATCCGTATGTTGCACGATACGGATAATTTTCATATAATAGTACAAATAGAATATGTGATAGACCTATCACCTCAAAGAGAAAGGAAATTCTATGTCAAATCTATCTGTTAATGCGATTCGTTTTCTAGGTATTGACGCTATCAATAAAGCCAACTCAGGTCACCCAGGGGTGGTAATGGGTGCAGCACCGATGGCTTACAGCCTTTTCACTAAAGAACTTCGTATCAATCCAGCTCAACCAAACTGGATTAACCGCGACCGTTTCATTCTTTCAGCTGGTCACGGATCAATGCTTCTTTATGCCCTTCTTCACCTTTCAGGATTTGAAGATGTGAGCATGGATGAAGTGAAGAACTTCCGTCAATGGGGCTCTAAAACTCCAGGTCACCCAGAATTCGGTCATACAGCAGGGGTTGATGCAACAACAGGCCCTCTAGGACAAGGGATTGCGACTGCGACAGGTTTTGCACAAGCAGAACGCTTCCTTGCAGCCAAGTATAACCGCGAAGGTTACAACATCTTTGACCACTACACTTACGTTATCTGTGGAGATGGTGACTTGATGGAAGGTGTCTCAAGTGAAGCTGCTTCTTATGCAGGCTTGCAAAAGCTTGACAAGTTGGTTGTTCTTTATGATTCAAATGATATCAACTTGGATGGTGAGACAAAAGATTCTTTCACAGAAAGTGTCCGCGATCGTTACAATGCTTATGGTTGGTATACAGCCTTGGTAGAAGATGGAACAGACTTAGAAGCTATTCATGCTGCTATTGAAGAAGCTAAGGCTTCAGGAAAACCATCTTTGATCGAAGTGAAAACTGTTATTGGTTATGGTTCTCCGAACAAACAAGGAACTAATGCCGTACACGGTGCCCCTCTTGGCGCGGATGAAACTGCGGCAACACGCCAGGCACTTGGTTGGAACTATGAACAGTTTGAAATCCCAGCAGAAGTTTATGATGATTTCAAAGAAAATGTTGCAGACCGTGGCGCATCAGCCTATGAAGCATGGACAAAACTAGTCGCAGATTACAAAGAAGCTCATCCAGAACTTGCTGCAGAAGTGGAAGCAATTATCGAAGGACGCGATCCAGTTGAGTTGACTCCAGAAGACTTCCCAGCTTTAGAAAATGGCTTCTCTCAAGCAACTCGTAACTCAAGTCAGGATGCTTTGAATGTAGTGGCAGCTAAGTTGCCAACCTTCCTTGGTGGATCAGCAGACCTTGCTCATTCAAATATGACTTACATCAAAACTGATGGACTTCAAGATGATGCAAATCGCTTAAATCGTAATATCCAGTTTGGTGTTCGTGAATTTGCAATGGGTACTGTCTTGAACGGAATGGCTCTTCACGGTGGACTTCGTGTTTATGGTGGAACATTCTTCGTATTCTCAGACTACCTGAAAGCGGCTGTACGCTTGTCAGCTCTACAAGGTCTTCCTGTAACTTATGTCTTCACCCACGATTCAATCGCAGTCGGAGAAGATGGTCCAACTCATGAACCAATTGAGCATTTGGCAGGTCTTCGTGCGATTCCAAACCTCAATGTTTTCCGTCCAGCAGATGCGCGTGAAACTCAAGCAGCTTGGTATCAAGCAGTGAAGAGCGAGAAAACACCAACTGTTCTTGTCTTGACTCGTCAGAACTTGACTGTTGAAGAAGGAACAGACTTTGACAAGGTTGCGAAAGGTGCTTATGTCGTTTATGAAAATGCAGCAGACTTCGACACAATCTTGATTGCGACTGGTTCGGAGGTTAATCTTGCTGTTGCGGCCGCTAAAGAATTGGCAAGTCAAGGTGGCAAAGTTCGCGTAGTCAGCATGCCATCTACAGATGTATTTGACGCACAAGATGCAGCCTACAAAGAAGAAATCTTACCAAATGCAGTTCGTCGCCGTGTAGCAGTTGAAATGGGAGCAACTCAAAACTGGTATAAATACGTTGGTCTTGATGGAGCAGTTCTTGGTATTGATACCTTTGGAGCATCTGCCCCAGCACCAAAAGTTTTAGCAGAATATGGATTTACAGTTGAAAACCTTGTAGAACTTGTGAATAACTTGAAATAATATAGGGGCATATTGCCAAAAAGTCGAGGTTGGGAATTTTTGTCCCAGCCTCTTTCTTGATATAAAAGCATGGCCTAATCTTGTAAAAACACGCAAAATTTGTTATAGTAGTTTTATCTGAATTACAAAGGAGTAAAAATAATGGGTGGGAATTTAACATTTTTAATTATGCTTGTCTTGATGTTGGGCTTGATGTTCTTCATGCAACGTTCTCAAAAGAAACAAGCAGAAAAACGTATGGAAAGCCTCAATAAGCTTCAAAAAGGCTACGAAGTAATCACTATCGGTGGTCTCTACGGTACAGTCGATGAAGTAGACACAGAAAACAGAACAATTGTTCTTGATGTTGATGGCGTATACTTAACCTTCGAACTAGCAGCAATTCGAACAGTTTTGCCAGTCAAAGAAGCTGTCACACCTGAAGGAGCTGTTATTGAAGACAGCAGTGCTATTGAAGAATAAAACGGGGTGGATCACATTCCCGTTTTTCTATAAGTGAGAGGAAGAATAATGAAAAAAATTGCTTTTGTCTGTCTTGGTAATATTTGTCGCAGTCCTATGGCGGAATTTGTGATGAAATCCTTGACCGATAAGTATGAGGTTCAAAGCCGAGCGACTTCTTCCTGGGAACATGGCAATCCGATCCACAAAGGGACGCAAGGAATCTTTCGAAGCCATGGAGTTCCTTATGATACTTCAAAAACTTCCCAACAAATTTCTAAAAATGACTTTGAGTATTTTGACTATATCATTGGTATGGATGAGTCTAACCTTGCTGACTTATATCAGATGTGCCCGCAAGATCAACAAGATAAGATCCAAGCGTTTGCATCTGAAAGCGTTCCAGACCCATGGTATACAGGTGATTTTGAAGAAACTTACGATCGGATTTCAACTGGTTGTCGAACTTGGTTAAGTCGCTTAGAAAATGAGAGTGAAAATGGAAAATATAAAGAAACTCTATGAAAAATACAGTGTCTATTTGACACGCCCTCGACTAGAAATCGCGACAGTAATCATCATTGTTGTCTGCGCAGGTTTAGTATTTCTGACAAATCTTCCCAAGCAAGGAGTTCTCAAACTGGATGGGGATACCATTGTTTACGATGGAAGCCTAGTTCGTGGTAAGATGAATGGTCAGGGAACTGTTACCTTTGCAAACGGTGATAGCTATACTGGAGAATTTAGTAATGGAGCCTTCAATGGTAAAGGCACCTACCAAGCCAAAGCAGGCTGGGTATATGAGGGTGATTTTGTAAATGGCCAAGCTGAAGGAAAAGGAAAACTGACTACCGAACAAGAAGTAGTCTATGAAGGGGATTTCAAACAAGGTTTATTTCAACAAGCACAGTAACCTCCTCCTAGAAGGAGGTCTTCTTTTAGAGCGCAAGAAAACGCTTACACTAGAACGAAAGGTATTTCTATCCCCTCTTTACAATTAAGTTTGTGAAAAATAAAACTTTTAAAAAAAATTCACAAACCAGTGGCTCAAAAGCATCTGCAAAAGGGTGTTTGATATCATTTTCACAAACAAGCAAAAAAAGTTTGTGAAATGCTCATGAAACTGTTTACAAATTTTAAAAAAAGAGTTATAATATACTTGTGAAAAATTTAACAAAGGTTTAAACCTTTAAGGCTATGGAGGAAAATATGGCTGATAAAAAAACTTTGACACCTGAGCAAAAACAACTCGCTGCTGAAAAGCATGTAGATGGATTAGTACAAAAAGCTTTGGTTGCACTTGACGAAATGCGCAAGTTGAACCAAGAGCAAGTTGACTACATCGTAGCAAAAGCATCTGTTGCTGCTCTTGATGCACACGGAATTCTTGCACAACATGCAGTTGAAGAAACTGGACGTGGGGTATTCGAAGATAAGGCAACAAAAAACCTTTTTGCCTGTGAACACGTAGTGAACAATATGCGTGGCGTTAAAACAGTTGGAGTTATTGAAGAGGACCCAATTACAGGTTTGACTAAAATTGCAGAACCTGTAGGTGTAATCTGCGGTGTCACTCCAACAACAAACCCAACTTCAACAGCTATCTTCAAATCATTGATTGCTTTGAAAACACGTAACCCAATCGTTTTCGCTTTCCACCCATCAGCACAAGAATCATCAGCACACGCAGCACAAATTGTTCGTGACGCAGCGATTGCAGCTGGTGCTCCTGAAAACTGTGTTCAATGGATTACAGAACCATCAATGGAAGCAACTGGAGCACTTATGAACCACGAAGGTGTTGCGACTATCCTCGCAACTGGTGGTAATGCCATGGTTAAAGCTGCTTACTCATGTGGTAAGCCAGCACTTGGGGTAGGTGCCGGGAATGTTCCTGCTTATGTAGAAAAATCTGCTGACCTCCGTCAAGCTGCTCATGATATCGTTATGTCTAAATCATTTGATAATGGTATGGTCTGTGCGTCAGAACAAGCAGTTATCATTGATAAAGAAGTTTATGATGAATTTGTTGAAGAATTCAAGTCATATCACACTTATTTCGTAAACAAAAAAGAAAAAGCTCTTCTCGAAGAATTCTGCTTCGGTGTGAAAGCTAACAGCAAAAACTGTGCTGGTGCTAAACTAAACGCAAACATCGTTGGTAAACCAGCTGCATGGATTGCTGAGCAAGCTGGATTCTCTGTTCCAGAAGGAACAAACATCTTGGCTGCAGAATGTGCAGAAGTAGGACCAAAAGAACCATTGACTCGTGAAAAATTGTCACCAGTAATCGCTGTCCTAAAAGCCGAAGATACAGAAGATGGTCTTAAAAAAGCTCGCCAAATGGTTGAGTTCAATGGACTTGGTCACTCAGCAGCTATCCATACAAAAGACGAAGACCTTGCTAAACGTTTTGGTACAGAAATCAAAGCAATGCGTATTATCTGGAACTCCCCATCTACTTTCGGTGGTATCGGTGACGTATACAATGCCTTCATTCCATCATTGACACTTGGATGTGGTTCTTATGGACACAACTCAGTCGGTGATAACGTGAGTGCAATTAACCTTCTAAACATCAAGAAAGTAGGGAAACGTAGAAATAATATGCAATGGTTTAAAGTTCCTTCAAAAATTTACTTCGAACGCAATTCTATCCAATACCTTCAAACATGTGAAGATATTGAACGCGTTATGATTGTTACAGACAAATCTATCGAAAAACTCGGTTTCGTTCAACGCATTATCGACCAATTGAACAAACGTAGCAACCGTGTAACTGTCCAAGTCTTCTCAGACGTTGAACCAGATCCAGATATCACAACTGTAGAACGTGGAACTGAAGTGATGCGAAAATTTGAACCAGACACAATCATCGCACTTGGTGGTGGTTCTCCAATGGATGCGGCTAAAGTAATGTGGCTCTTCTACGAACAACCACAAATCGACTTCCGTGACTTGGTTCAAAAATTCATGGATATTCGTAAACGTGCCTTCCGCTTCCCATCACTTGGCAAGAAAGCGAAGTACATCGGTATCCCAACAACTTCAGGTACAGGTTCAGAAGTAACACCATTTGCCGTTATCTCTGATAAGAAAAACAACCGCAAATACCCATTGGCTGACTACTCATTGACACCAACTATTGCCATTGTTGACCCTGCTTTGGTTGAATCAGTGCCAGACTTTATCGCTGCTGATACAGGGATGGACGTGTTGACTCACGCTACCGAAGCTTACACTTCAAACTTCGCTAATGATTATACAGATGGTATCGCTCTTCAAACAATCAAGCTTGTCTTCGAATGGTTAGAAAAATCAGTTAAGACGGCTGATCCAGAAGCTCGCGAAAAAATGCATAATGCTTCTACAATGGCTGGTATGGCCTTCGCCAATGCCTTCCTTGGTATGAGTCACTCAATGGCCCATAAGATTGGTGCGGTTCACCACACTGTTCACGGACGTACAAATGCAATCTTGCTTCCATACGTTATCCGTTACAACGGAACTCGCCCATCTAAGACTACTACATGGCCTAAATACAACTACTGGAAAGCTGATGAGAAATTCCAAGACATCGCGAAAATGCTTGGCTTGCCTCACTCAACTCCAGAAGAAGCAGTTGAAGCATACGCTAAAGCTGTTTACGAACTGGGTGTTGCAGTAGGTATCAAGATGAATTTCAAGGATCAAGGAATTGATGAAAAAGCTTGGAAAGACAGCTTGCATGAAATTGCCTTGCTTGCTTATGAGGATCAATGTTCACCTGCTAACCCACGCTTGCCGATGGTAGCCGACATGGAAGAAATCATGGCAGATGCTTATTATGGTTATGCAGAACGTCCAGGACGCCGTAAATAATCGTTATCAGCCAAAACCGAGGGTAAACCTCGGTTTTTTTATGCTTAGAGAATATATTTTTATTAAGAAATGCATAGAATTGGAGTAGGCTGCAAGGCTAAGTAAAGAAATGAAAATATTACCAAAGCTTATCAGAAAAACAAGGCCAGCGCTTGCAATTAAACTCAAATAGTTATATAATAGGTATGTTGAAAGGTGATTTGTAGTGATTCAAGTTACTCTTTTCACAATAAAATTTTCATGATTTTCATAAGGAGGAAATCACTAATGGTAGTTAAAGTTGGTATTAACGGTTTCGGACGTATCGGTCGTCTTGCTTTCCGCCGTATCCAAAACGTAGAAGGTGTTGAAGTTACTCGCATCAACGACCTTACAGATCCAGTTATGCTTGCACACTTGTTGAAATATGACACAACTCAAGGTCGTTTCGACGGAACTGTGGAAGTTAAAGAAGGTGGATTTGAAGTTAACGGTAAATTCGTTAAAGTTTCTGCTGAACGTGATCCAGAACAAATTGACTGGGCTAACGACGGTGTAGAAATCGTTCTTGAAGCAACTGGTTTCTTTGCTACTAAAGCAGCTGCTGAAAAACACTTGCACCCAGGTGGAGCTAAAAAAGTTGTTATCACTGCTCCTGGTGGATCGGATGTTAAAACAGTTGTATTTAACACTAACCACGACGTTCTTGACGGTACTGAAACAGTTATCTCAGGTGCTTCATGTACTACAAACTGCTTGGCTCCAATGGCTAAAGCTCTTCAAGATAACTTCGGTGTTGTTGAAGGATTGATGACTACTATTCACGCTTACACTGGTGACCAAATGATCCTTGATGGACCACACCGTAAAGGTGATCTCCGTCGTGCTCGCGCTGGTGCTGCTAACATCGTACCTAACTCAACTGGTGCTGCTAAAGCTATCGGTCTTGTAATCCCAGAATTGAACGGTAAACTTGACGGAGCTGCACAACGCGTTCCTACACCAACTGGTTCAGTAACTGAATTGGTAGTTGTTCTTGAAAAGAACGTTACTGTTGATGAAGTGAATGCAGCTATGAAAGCAGTAGCCAATGAATCATACGGTTACACAGAAGATCCAATCGTATCTTCAGATGTTGTAGGTATGTCTTACGGATCATTGTTTGATGCAACTCAAACTAAAGTTCTTGACGTTGACGGTAAACAATTGGTTAAAGTTGTTTCATGGTACGACAACGAAATGTCATACACTGCACAACTTGTACGTACTCTTGAATACTTCGCTAAAATCGCTAAATAATTCTTGAGTCGATAGAAAAGCAAGGTCAACTGGTCTTGCTTTTTTGGTATCTATAAGAAAAAAATGGATGCTAGTGTCATCCATTTTGGTTTAATTCTCTTTCAAATGTGTCTGATAGCGCAGTAAAGCTTAATTGGTTTAAAGTCAAAGGATGGACAAAGGATAGTTTAAATGCGTGTAACATTAGTCTGCTAGCTTTGGAATGTGGATTGTAGAGAGGATCTCCAAGGATTGGATGTCCGTGGTGAGATAGATGAACCCGAATCTGATGTGTTCGACCAGTTTTTAATCTACAGCGGACCAGAGAGGTCTTGTTTTGAAATTGCTTCAATCGAGTTACATGAGTTTCAGCATATTGACCATTTTTGAAATCCACCACCCGTTTTCTACGATCGTGACGATCGCGACCGATTTTATCTCGAAAGACAAGCTCTTTAACTCCTATTTTTCCCTCAACCAGAGCCCAGTATTCGCGGGAGATTTCTTTTTTCTCCAATAATCGATTGAGGATGGGCAGTATAAATGGATTTTTAGCAAATAGTACGAGGCCACTCGTTTCCTTGTCTAGCCGATGGACAACATAGCAAGTCTGGCCTACATAGGCGCTGACATGATTGAGAAGTGCAATTTCTTCTGGTTGATTCCCGTGAGTTTTCATACCTTCTGGTTTGTTCACGATGATCAAATGTTGGTCTTGGTAGACTTCTTGGACAAGATTAGGATTTCCCCAAACAATTTCTTTTGTAGGATAATCCTCCTCGTCGAAAATCAGTTGACATTCATCTCCGGATTTGACAGTTTGATGCCAGTGGACTTCTTCTTGATTGATGAGAATGTGCTTTTTAATTCTCAAGAAATGCCGTATTTTTCTCGGAATGAGTAGTTGCTCCTCCAAGAAAACTTTGACAGTCATTTCAGGAAGAGAATCAGGGATAACAAAGGTAAATTTCATACAAATATTGTAACAAAAAATAGATTATTTGGATAGAGAAACTAGCTAAATTCTTGTCTTCCTATGGGGAAGATGATAAAATAAACGCATGAAATTAGATACATTATTTGAAAAGTTTCTTTCTTTATTTAAGAAAGATGAAAATGATACCCCTGAAATAGAAATTGATGACGTTACTAACGAAGATGACGTGAGGACTAACTTGCGACGGTCAAGAGGTGGACGAAAGAAAGTTGGGCAAGTCGGCCCCATTCGAAAATTTTGGCGTCGCTATCATCTGACAAAAATCTTTCTCATTCTTGGACTAAGTGCAAGCTTGTTTGTTGGGGTTTATCTATTTGCCTTGGCTAAATCGACAAATGTTACAGACTTGCAGAATGCTTTGAAAACACGAACGGTGATTTTTGATAGAGAAGAGAATGAGGCTGGTGCCTTGTCAGGCCAAAAAGGAACCTATGTTGAGCTCTCGGAAATTAGTGAAGATTTGCAGAATGCTGTTATTGCGACAGAAGATAGAAGCTTCTATAAAAATAGTGGAATTAACTATGGTCGCTTTTTCCTAGCTATCCTAACAGCTGGTCGCTCGGGTGGTGGTTCTACAATTACCCAACAGTTAGCGAAAAATGCTTATCTTTCACAAGACCAAACTGTTCAGAGAAAGGCTAAAGAATTCTTCCTTGCTTTAGAATTAACCAAAAAATACAGTAAAAAAGAAATTCTAACCATGTATTTGAACAATGCCTATTTTGGAAATGGTGTGTGGGGTGTAGAAGATGCGAGTAAGAAATACTTTGGAGTTTCTGCATCAGAAGTGAGTCTGGATCAAGCTGCGACTCTGGCAGGGATGCTCAAAGGGCCGGAACTGTATAATCCTTTGAATTCCGTACAAGATTCGACTAATCGTCGCGATACTGTTTTGCAAAATATGGTTGCAGCAGGATATATTGATAAAAACCAAGAAACCGAAGCTGCAGAAGTTGATATGACTTCGCAATTGCACGATAAGTATGAAGGAAAAATCTCAGACTACCGTTATCCTTCCTATTTTGATGCAGTTGTTAATGAAGCTATTGAAAAGTATAATCTAACAGAGGAAGAAATCGTTAATAACGGTTATCGAATTTATACGGAGCTAGATCAAAATTACCAAGCTAATATGCAGGTTATATACCAAAATACTTCGCTCTTTCCAATAGCTGAAGATGGGACGCATGCAGAGTCAGGTAGTGTCGCATTGGAACCCAAAACGGGTGGAGTTCGAGGAGTTGTTGGTCGAGTGGGCGGGGATGATAAAACAGGTTTCAGAAATTTTAACTATGCAACCCAAACCAAAAGAAGTCCAGGTTCAACGATTAAGCCTCTAGTAGTCTATACACCAGCAGTCGAAGCGGGTTGGGCTTTAAATAAAGAGTTGGATAATCATACCATGGAATATGGAGACTATAAGGTTGATAACTACGCTGGGATCAAAACGTCACCAGAAGTTCCAATGTATCAAGCCTTAGCCGAGTCTCTAAATCTTCCTGCAGTAGCTACTGTTAAAGAGCTTGGAATTGATAAAGCCTTTGAAGCGGGTGAAAAGTTTGGTCTCAACATGAGCGATGTAGATCATGTGCTTGGAGTGGCTTTAGGTGGTGGCGTAGAAACTAACCCTCTTCAGATGGCCCAAGCATACGCAGTGTTTGCAAATGAAGGACTCATGCCGGATGCTCACTTTATCACTCATATTGAAAATGCTAGTGGTCAAGTGATTGCTACTCATAAAAACACTCAAAAACGAGTAGTTGACAAATCGGTAGCTGATAAAATGACAAGTATGATGCTAGGAACCTTTACAAATGGTACAGGGATAAGTTCGTCTCCAGATGATTATGTTATGGCTGGAAAAACCGGAACGACAGAGGCTGCCTTCAATCCAGAATATACGAGTGATCAATGGGTGATTGGCTATACACCTGATCTAGTCATTAGCCACTGGCTTGGTTTCCCTACTACTGATGAAAACCACTATTTAGCAGGTTCAACTTCGAATGGTGCTGCTCACATTTTCAGAAGTATGGCAGAAACAATTCTTCCTTATACACCAGGAAGTACTTTTACAGTTGAAAATGCTTATAAAATGAATGGCATTGCACCAGAAAACGCACCTAAACAAACTACAAGTGACACTAGTGCACAGTCTGATGATATACTATCAGATATTCGTGGACGGGCGCAAAATCTGGTCGATGAAGCAGGAAGAGCGTTTTCGGATGCTAAAATTAAAGAAAAAGCTCAGACTGTCTGGGATACCATTGTAGATCTGTTTCGCTAAAACGTTTAAAAGATAAAAGACAAGGATTCAAATCTTTGTCTTTTTTCTCCCTCACTTGTCAGTATTCATACTTCCTGATACACCTTGGACTTGAAAAAACACAAGACAGAAATCAAAG
>NZ_JWAJ01000096.1 GCF_001068775.1 Streptococcus pseudopneumoniae | reverse complement strand
TGCTGAGGATACGGTGATTGTGGATGCAACAGAGGTAAAAATAAATCGTCCTAAAAAAATCAATTAGCCAATTATTCTGGTAAAAAGAAATGCCATGCTATGAAGGCTCAAGCGATTGTCACAAGCCAAGAGAGAATTGTTTCTTTGGATATCGCTGTGAACTATTGCCACGATATGAAATTGTTCAAAATGAGTCGCAGAAATATCGGACAAGCTGGTAAAATCTTGGCTGACAGTGGTTATCAAGGACTCATGAAGATGTATTCACAAACGCAAACTCCGAGGAAATCAAGCAAACTTAAGCCACTAACTCTTGAAGATAAAGCCTATAACC
>NZ_JWAJ01000095.1 GCF_001068775.1 Streptococcus pseudopneumoniae | reverse complement strand
GACACTATCACAACAACTTACACTGTGGATCCTAATACTGGAAAGATTACAGCAAGTGAAGGTCAACCAGTTCGTACGAAAGAAGCAACGAATACTATTGTCAAAGTCGCAGCTAAGGATAAAGTAGAAACAACAGAAATCCCATCACCTAAGAAATATGTAAAAGATGATACACGCGACAAAGATCAACCAAATGTGGAAGAAGCAGGACAAGCAGGTTCAAGCACTACCACAACAACGTATAGTGTTGATCCTACTACAGGCGCTATTACAGAAAGAGTAGGAGAACCAGTAGTAGTAAATCCAACAGCAACTATTGTCAAAGTCGCAGCTAAGGATAAAGTCGTAGAAACACTGATTGAACCAGAAGTTGAGTATGTTAGAGATGGTGAACGAGAAGTTGGCACACCTAATGAACGCGTTGAAGGAGCTAAAGGTAAAACAGTTGTTACAACCACTTACGATGTAGATTCAAACGACGGTCATATCACAGAACACGTTGGTACCCCAGTTGTCACCCCAGCAGGTAAGACAATTATTAAAGTTGGTGCGAAAACTAAGGTTGAACAATCTAAAGATTCTGAAGGTCGCGATGTGATTGATACCACTACCTATGAAGTTGATTCAAAAACAGGTAAGGTAACTCCTACAATCGTTCGAACTTATGGAAAAACGAAAGCACCAACAGTAGAGTTAGAACAAGATTCTAAGACAGGTGATGTTACAGTGACACCGAAGAAACCAGATGGGTCAACATATCCATCAGGAACTAAGGTAGAAATCCCAGGTAAAGATGGTAATCCAATCGTCGTTACAATCGATGAAGATGGTAAAGGTAAAGTACCAAACAGTGATCTACCAAACGTAGAAAAAACAGGTACAGGTAAGATTACTGAACCAGGTAAATCATCTGTGGAAGTTCCTAAGGTAACAACTTTTGAAAACGATGTATTAGGGGGTTCAAATGCATTACCAGAGCTAATGATTGAGGTTCGATGGATTGATGAAGACGGAAATGTATTGAAACCATCCGTTAAGACAGGTAATGAAAAGGATGCTGAACATGGATCAATTCCAGTATATGAATTTGTACGAACTGTGATTGATGAAAATGAACCAGTAATTACTCACATTTTCAGAAAAGTAAGTGGAAATACAAATCCAAATACAATTCCAGTCACTCCAGTCACACCTGATACTAATGGAAATTCTGGTCATGATACACCTGCGCCAACAACTCCAATTCAAGATGCTGTTACTCCGAATGCAAATCAGGTAGATACTAAGACTACTATTGACAATGGAGTTAAATCAAATGATTCTCAAAATGTATTGCTAAATACAGGAACAGAATCAAAAGATTCTCAAAATGTATTACCAAATACAGGAACAGAATCAAATGTAACTCTTGCATCTCTAGGACTTCTTGGTATGCTAAGTAGCCTCGGACTTGCTCTTGGAAAGAAAAAAGAAGACTAAAAATTTAGTCAAAATATGAATGGTTCATTGTTAAGTGGACAATGAATACAAAAGATCAAGAAACGGCTTTGTTCCTCATTTGAAGAGGTACAAGGCCGTTGTTTTATTCTTGAAAAAGGGAGGTATCAGTATTGGTACCAACCCCCTCTCAAAATATTGTATGTCTTTAATCCTAGTGCTCAGTTTTGAAATGTTCCCAAAAGTTCTCAATCGGTGAGCGATTAGTACACTTGCCAATCTACTATAGTGGAGTGAACTTAGAGTAGTACGCCATGGATTCTAAAACATTTATTAGAAATTGTTTTGATTTTCCTAATCTCTTTGTTCATATCTTATTTCAATTAACTATATATAGAGAGAATGTCATCAGAAAGGAGAATCTTTCTGTTTTATTTAAACAAGCTGTATATTAATGTGTTATAAACGTTCGCATATGTTTGCGCTTTATTCGAGAGGTTGAATGGCTTTATGATTGCTTAAATGAATTGAAAATGATATAATCGAGCTGTAATAGCTGTAATAGCTGTAATGTGTAAAAATTGCTCAAAAGAGTGATTTTTATTGTATTATTCCCCAGAGGGAATACTGCTTCTCAATTTGATTTTGTCTTTAATATAAGGAGGAACTATGGAAAAAAAATCAAATTCACTAAGTAGAGTAAAGCGTCGGCAACAGGAAAAAGTCTTACGCTTCTCTATTCGTAAGTATAGTTTCGGTGCGGCTTCAGTTGCTGTTGCAGCGCTGATGTTTTTGGGTGCGCGCGTCGTTAGTGCGGAT
>NZ_JWAJ01000094.1 GCF_001068775.1 Streptococcus pseudopneumoniae | reverse complement strand
TCAAAAAGCATCTCAAAAAGGTATTGCCAAGTTGTAGTACTTTTTTCGAGGCTCTTTTGTCTTATTCTTGTTTCAATTGACTATATTTCCCTCATTTTACTATATTGCTTAAAAACTATCAAGGTAAATTATAAACAACAAAAAACCGTTTTTCAACGGCTTTTTGACTGTGATTTCTTAAAATGCATTTTTTCCTATGGCAAATCATTCCCAGCTGCTAGGTAAATCTCATACCATTCTTTTCGAGTTAGGTTAACATGACTTGCTTGGCTTGCCTCTATTAAATGCTTAGGATTGGTGGTTCCTACTACTGCCTGCATCTTAGCTGGGTAGCGTAATACCCAAGTGATAGCAATAGCTGATGGGCTCACACCGTATTTTAAGGCTAATCGATTGAGGACTTGGTTTAGTTGTTGGAACTTCTCATTGTCGACAAAATTCCCTCTGAAATATCCGAATTGCAAGACTGACCAGGCCTGAATAACCATGTCGTTTAATTTGCAGTATTCAAAGACGCTACCATCACGCAAAGCTGCCTTATCACCTTCCATATTGACATGGAAACCTGATTCAAATCCTGGCGTGAAAGCTGCGCTTAGCTGTAATTGATTGATAGATAAAGGTTGTTTGACTTCTTTCTTCAGCAATTCCATCATCATAGGATTTTGATTGGACACACCGAAGTCTCGAACTTTACCTGATTTGTGTAGAATTTCAAAGGCTTGAGCCACTTGATCAGCTTCCATCAAAGCATCTGGACGATGGAGAAGCAAGCTATCTAGATAATCAACCTGCAATCTTTTTAGAATCCCGTCTACTGATTCTAAAATATAATCTTTTGAAAAATCAAAATAGGTAAATTCTTCTATGCGAATGCCACACTTGGACTGGATCCACATCTTTTCTCGCAGGTCAGGACGATGCTTTAACACTTGACCCAGTAATTCTTCGCAACGACCACCACCGTAGATATCTGCCAAGTCAAAGGCATTGATTCCTACAGATAGGGCTGTTTCAACCAACTCCTCAACCTCTTTAACCGACTTGTCACTGATTCGCATCATGCCTAGAACGATTTCGGACAATTCTCTTTTCTCTTGACCAAATGGAATGTATTTCATGGCAATTTCCTCCGTTTTTCTTCATTATAAAGCAGAATGATACTTTTATCAACTGATACCTTGCAAAAGAAAAGAACCAGTTTAAACTGGTTCTTTTTAAATCTTAGCCAATCACACTTCCGTTTGGTACAGCTGGATCAACTGTGAGAAGGGTTAATTTGCCATCATGTTCAGCTGAGAGAATCATCCCTTGGCTGACATATTTTTTCATCATTTTACGTGGTTTGAGGTTGGCAACGATTTGGACTTTCTTGCCGACCAATTCTTGTTCGTTTGGATAGTATTTTGCAATACCAGAAAGGATTTGACGATCTTCACCATCTCCAGCATCTAAGCGGAATTGAAGCAACTTGTCAGAACCTTCTACTTTAGACACTTCTTTTACTTCAGCGACACGGATTTCAACCTTATCGAAGTCTTCAAACTTGATTTCTTCCTTGTTGAGTTTGAGTTCAACTTCGTCTGGGTTCCACTCTTTTTCGACGGCAGACTTGTTGCCTTCCATTTGTTCCTTGATATAGCCGATTTCTTCTTCCATATCGAGACGTGGGAAGATTGGTGTTCCTTTAGCAACTACTGTTACACCTGCAGGGAAATCAGCCAGGCTCAAGTTTTCAAGGCTAGAAACTTCTGCTAGACCAAGTTGTGTCAAGACTGCACGACTGGTCTCCATCATAAATGGCTCAATCAAGTGAGCTACGACACGAAGGCTAGCTGCCAAGTGGCTCATCACACTTGCCAATTGCTCACGAAGAGCTTCATCCTTAGCCAGTACCCATGGAGCTGTCTCATCGATGTATTTATTAGTACGAGAGATAAGAGTCCAAACTGCTTCAAGTGCACGTGGATAGTCAACTGCTTCCATGTAGGTATGGTAGTCAGCGATTGATTGTTCTGCAACATCAGCAAGAGCAGTGTCAAAGTCTGTTACACCTTCTACATAGGCAGGGATTTGACCATCAAAGTACTTGTTAATCATTGAAACCGTACGGTTGAGGAGGTTTCCAAGGTCATTTGCTAATTCATAGTTGATACGACCTACATAGTCTTCTGGAGTAAAGGTTCCGTCTGAACCAACAGGAAGGCTACGCATGAGGTAGTAACGAAGTGGATCGAGACCATAGCGTTCTACTAACATTTCAGGATAAACGACATTCCCTTTAGACTTGGACATCTTGCCATCTTTCATGACAAACCAACCGTGGGCAATCAAACGTTCTGGCAACTTGATATCGAGCATCATGAGCAAGATTGGCCAATAGATGGAGTGGAAACGAAGGATGTCTTTTCCGACCATGTGGAAGACTGTTCCGTTCCAGAACTTGTCAAAGTTACCATGCTCATCTTGTTCATAACCAAGAGCCGTCACGTAGTTGAGAAGGGCATCCATCCAAACGTAAACCACGTGTTTTGGATTTGATGGGACTTGTACACCCCAGGTAAAGGTTGTACGAGAAACCGCCAAGTCTTCCAAACCTGGCTCAATGAAGTTACGTAGCATTTCATTGAGACGGCCATCAGGAGTGATGAAGTCAGGATGTGATTTGAAAAATTCGACCAAGCGGTCTTGGTATTTGCTGAGGCGAAGGAAATAAGACTCTTCTGAAACCCATTCAACCTCGTGGCCTGATGGAGCGATACCGCCCGTTACATTTCCAGCTTCATCACGGAAAACTTCTGCAAGCTGGCTTTCTGTAAAGAATTCCTCATCTGAGACTGAATACCAGCCAGAGTATTCACCTAGGTAGATGTCATCTTGAGCAAGCAAGCGTTCAAAAACTTGAGCCACTACTTTTTCATGGTAGTCATCAGTTGTACGGATAAATTTATCATATGAGATATCAAGTAATTGCCAGAGTGCTTTGACACCAACTGCCATGCCATCAACATAGGCTTGAGGTGTGATCCCAGCTTCTTCTGCTTTTTGTTGAATCTTTTGACCATGCTCATCAAGACCTGTCAGATAAAAGACATCATAGCCCATAAGGCGTTTGTAGCGAGCTAGGACATCACAGGCGATAGTTGTGTAGGCAGAACCGATATGAAGTTTACCAGATGGATAGTAAATCGGTGTTGTAATATAAAAATTCTTTTCAGACATAATATTTCCTTTCCAGGCAAATGAAACCTGTTTTTCTAACACTTCATTATATCATATTTTGATGATTTTCGATAAGGAAATCCATACAAAAACAAGACAGACTGATGTCCATCTTGTTTTTCCTGTTGATTATCTTATTCATAGCGAAGAGCTTCGATAGGATCCAGCTTAGAGGCTTTATTGGCTGGTAGAACACCAAATATCATACCGATACCTGCTGAGACCGCTAAACTAAAGAGAGCGATTGGGATGGATACTCCAACTTCGATTCCTGCAATCATGTTTTGAAGAAGAACTCCTGCAAGCATGGTCACTCCTGCAGCAAGCAGTAGACCAATAAAACCACCTAATAAGGTTAAAATCATGGATTCAATCAAAAATTGAACCAGAATATTAGCCCGTGTTGCTCCTAGTGCTTTCCGTAAACCAATCTCACGGGTACGCTCTGTCACTGAAACAAGCATAATGTTCATAACACCAGTACCACCGACAAAGAGGGAAATACCCGCAATAGCACTAATAATCGTTGTTATGAAGCCAAAGAGTTGTTGAACTTCTTGGAAGGCGGCAGACGCATCTGCAACTTGATATTCCCCTTGTTGAAGACCTGCAATCTCTGTCATTCTTCTTGCTAACTCTGGTCCTAAAGTCTGGGTTAAGCTAGTATCATTGACACGGAAGACAATATTTGAAATCTCGTCTGTGTTAAAATTAGCTGCCAAGGAAATATTGGTCGTAATTGGAAGTCCTCCAACACCAAATGTTTTCGCAGCCTTAGCTTCTTTACTTGCATAAACACCAATAACACGGTAACTGATTTCATTTACTTCAACAATTTGGTTGAGAGCTTCTTTTGCTGAACCAAAAAGGCTATTGGCAAGCTCTTCATCTAAAATGATCACACTTGCAAAATCTTTATAATCTTGTGCTTTAAGTCCACGACCTGCAATGATTTCATTTTCGACCGCATCCATATAGGTGACATTCCCACCCGTCATGTTAGCGTGTTCGACCTTTTTATCCTTATAAGTCAAGGTCACATTGGCTGAGTTGGTTACGTAATAACTATCTACTCCCTTAAGCTTTGCAGCTTCCTTAACCCAAGCTTCTTGAGGTTTTGGTGGTTCAACAAAAACTTCTTCTTGACCGCCAGACAAGGTCAGTGCAGATTGTCTTTGGGTGAAGGAACCGTCCTTACTCTTAGTAGGTGAGAAGAAGACATGGATGTCTTTTTGAGACTTGGTCATGTTTTTATTGACCTGACGAGACATGGAGTCCCCTAAGGCCATGATCACGACAACGGAGGAAACACCGATGATAATACCAATCATGGTTAAGAAAGAACGCATCTTGTGGGCCATGATAGATGAAAAGGCAAATTTCAGATTCTGCATCTTAGTTTTCCTCCTTTTCTTCGATACCACTATCAGATGAAATGACACCATCGCGGATGACGATCTGACGCTTCGCATAGGCAGCAATTTCAGGCTCATGCGTTACCATAATGATGGTTTTTCCTTCTTTGTTTAATTCAACTAAGAGTTGCATGATCTGATTACCCGTTTTGGTATCCAGAGCTCCTGTAGGCTCATCTGCCAAGATGATTGAAGGATTGTTGACCAATGCACGCGCAATGGCAACCCTTTGCTTCTGACCACCTGACAGCTCCGAAGGTAAATGATGGCTACGCTCAGTCAACTCAACCTTTTCCAGATATTCTTCTGCTAATTTGCGACGTTTTGAAGCTGAAACTCCAGCATAAATCAAGGGCAATTCTACGTTTTGAAGAGCATTGAGCTTGGACAAGAGAAAGAATTGTTGAAAGACAAATCCGATTTCTTGATTTCGAACCTTGGCTAATTGTTTTTCACCCAGACCAGCTACTTCTTTGCCATCTAGAAAATACTGACCACTTGTAGGAGTATCCAACATCCCAATGGTGTTCATGAGGGTTGACTTACCTGAACCGGATGGTCCCATGATAGCTACAAATTCTCCCTCTTGAACTTCTAGGTTAATGTTTTTAAGGACTTGAAGTTCTTGGTCACCATTTCGATAGCTACGGCAGATATTTTTGAGGCTAATTAGTTGCTTCATCAGTCTTCACCTCTTTCCCTTCTTCTAAGGAAGCTGTCGGATTACTGATGACTTTTGCTCCATCTGTCAAACCAGATGTGATTTCTTGGTTTTCTGCGTCCGCATTGCCCAATCCAACTTCAACTTTTTTGGCCTTTTGATTTTCATCAAGAATCCAAACATAGTTTTTGTCTTCTTCCATAACTACACTCGAAATTGGAACGATCAAGGCCTTGCTCTTATTCTTGACTTCAACACTAACAGTAAATCCTTGCTTCAAATCGCCAATTTCACTAGTTACATCGACCGTATATGGGTACTTAGATCCTGAGTTTGAACCAGCTAAGCTACTACTTGCTTCGCTACTGTTCTTTGGATAATTTGAAATATAGCTAATCTTACCAGTCCAGGTCTTATCTGGGTAAACCTTTGAAGTAAAGGTAACTTCTTGGCCTACAGATAGATTTGCAAGATTGTATTCAGAAAGCTCTCCCTTGACCTGCAAGTTGTCGTTACTAACGATATGTACCAATACTTGGCTATTTCCTGTTGGAGATTTTGAAACATTGCGATTGACTTCGACAACTGTACCTTCTACAGTACTCAAAACTGTAGTGGCATCCAACTGTGCCTGGGCTTTTTCAAGTTGTGCCGCTGCATCTGCACGAACATCACGCGCATCACTGATTTGTGAATCGATAGAAGCTGTAGCTGATGTAGAAGATTGTGCTTGGGTTTGGTCCGTAGCGCCTTCAATCCCTGCTTGAGGAAGCACAGGTGTTGAAGCAGCAGTATTTCGAGCCTCATTCAATTCATTGATATGACGGTCAGCTTTAGCAACTGCACGACTAGCAGCATCATAGGCTGCTTGAGCATCTGCACTACTATACTTGACTAAGGCCTGGCCTTCGCTTACCTTGTCACCAACCGAAACTAGAACCTCATCCAAATCTCCCTTACTACCATCAAAATAAACATATTGTTCTTTTTGAGCAGTTACACTACCCGATAGAAGAACCGATGAAGCAACCGTTCCCTCTTTAGCTACAGCAATTTTAGCAGGTTCATCTTTTGCTGCAGCTTGATTTGGTTGTCTAAATAAGAGAATAGCTCCTGCACCAATTACGAGGGCTGTTGCAACTCCGATAGCGGTATATAAAGGCCATTTCTTGGCGGTTTTCTTTCTTTTCATAAGAACTCCTTCTTTACAAATATATATTAAGATTATAGCACAAGTCCCAAAAATGGACAATTGATTTCTCATTATCCAAAAAACATTTGCTAAAATCTTTTGTTGTTGTATTAGTTATATAATACACTTTCTTTTTTATTTTTGCAAGCATTTTCTTAAAATTTTTAAGCGTAGCAGATTTTTGCATTGACTCCCAAAAAAAGATAGAATATGACTAGAAAACAAGTAAAGGAGCTTTCTATGAGAGAATATGATATTATCGCTATCGGTGGAGGTAGCGGAGGTATTGCTACCATGAATCGTGCTGGTGAACATGGTGCTAAGGCCGCAGTTATTGAGGAAAAGAAATTAGGTGGAACTTGTATCAACCTCGGCTGTGTCCCTAAAAAAATTATGTGGTATGGAGCGCAAATTGCAGAGAGTATCCACAAATATGGACCTGACTATGGTTTCACAAGCACTGGGAATCAATTTGATTACGCAACGCTTCGTAAGAATCGTGAAGCCTATATTGACCGTGCTCGTTCTTCTTATGGTGGAAGCTTTAAGCGTAACGGAGTTGATTTGATTGAAGGACGTGCCGAGTTCGTTGACGCTCATACAGTCAGTGTCAATGGTGAGTTAATCCGTGCTAAGCACATCGTGATTGCAACTGGGGCCCATCCTCATATCCCTGCCATTCCTGGTGCTGAACTAGGTGGTAGTTCTGATGATGTCTTTGCCTGGGAAGAGTTGCCAGATTCTATAGCCATTCTGGGTGCAGGTTATATTGCTGTCGAATTAGCTGGCGTGCTCCATACCCTTGGTGTACAGACTGATTTATTCGTCCGTCGTGAGCGTCCACTTCGTGGATTTGATAGCTATATTGTTGAGAGCTTGGTTCAAGAAATGGAAAATACTGGATTAAACCTCCACACCCATAAGGTTCCTGCTAAACTTGAAAAAACCGAAGAAGGCATTAGGATTCATTTTGAAGATGGGAGCACCCATACCGCCAGTCAAGTTATCTGGGCAACTGGCCGCCGTCCAAATGTTGAAGGACTTCAACTCGAAAAAGCTGGTGTTACCCTCAATGAACGTGGCTTTATCCAGGTTGACGAATACCAAAACACAGTCGTTGACGGTATCTACGCTCTTGGAGATGTCACAGGTGAAAAAGAACTAACTCCTGTTGCTATAAAGGCTGGTCGTACCCTATCCGAAAGACTTTTCAACGGTAAAACCAATGCAAAAATGGACTACACGACTATTCCAACCGTAGTCTTCTCACACCCAGCAATCGGAACAGTCGGTCTGACTGAGGAAGAAGCCATCAAAGAGTACGGCCAAGAAAACGTTAAAGTCTATACTTCAAAATTTGCATCTATGTATTCTGCCGTTACTAGTCACCGTCAAGAAGCTCGCTTCAAGCTAGTTACAGCTGGTGAGAACGAAAAGGTTGTTGGTCTTCATGGTATCGGCTACGGCGTTGATGAAATGATTCAAGGTTTTGCTGTAGCAATCAAGATGGGAGCTACAAAAGCTGATTTTGATGCGACGGTCGCTATCCATCCTACAGGTTCAGAAGAATTTGTGACTATGCGTTAATACAAAAAGAGACTATCTTGGTCACTCAGATTGAAGAAAAAGTCTATTTTGGACAATCTTCTTCAATCTTTTTCTTTTACTAGATCAAATGAAAGAACTCTTATAATAGCATGCCATCAGGATTTCTAAGAATTTTCACTATATGGTAACCAAGCTCCATAAGGGTACTTTTTTTATTACGGATAGGATCTATCTGTGTTCTGAAAAAAAACTAGCCAACTTTTTTGTCTCAATCGGCCGTTACAGATTTGTAACCTTTATTTTTAAAATAGGTTGACAATCATCTCCCTTCCAGTATAATAGTTACTATAAATTAAAAAAGAGGTTAACTATTATGAAAAAAGCACATATTTACGCAATTCCTGCTATTGGAGCTGCTCTGATTGCAGTATTAGCCCAAATCAGTATCCCAATTGGACCAGTACCATTTACTCTACAAAACTTTGCTATCGGACTCATCGCTACTGTTTTTCGACCTAGGGAAGCCGTTCTTTCTGTTGGTCTCTATCTCTTGCTGGGTGCTATCGGTATTCCTGTCTTTGCCAGTGGGGGAGCTGGTTTTCATGTTTTGGTAGGTCCAAGCGCTGGCTATCTTTGGTTTGACCTTGTCTACGCTGGACTTACATCCTATCTTATCCATAAGAAAAGTGGCTATATTCGTATCTTTCTTGCAAATCTCTTGGGAGATTCCCTTGTCTTTGTTGGTGGTATTCTCAGCCTCCACTTCCTTGCTGGTATGCCTTTTGATAAAGCACTAGCTGTCGGTGTCATTCCCTTTATCATTCCTGATCTTGCAAAAATCCTTGCCATCAGTTTTATCGGTCGACCACTCCTTCAACGTCTCCGTACTCAATCCTATTTTTCAAGCAAATAAAAAGAGGCCGGGTTTTTCCCAGCTTCTTTTGGATTATTCTTACATGATTGCTTATTGATTCTTAAAGGCATCGACCATCACTTGAAACTCCTCGTTTGAGAGGGTGATTCCTTTCCCCATCTTAGTGTGGTCTGGACTCCAAGAACGAATGTCAAACTTTGCTGGTGCTCCATTAAAGCTGACACGATTGATTTCCTTGGTCCAACCTTTTTCATTCTCTGAGAGCGTAAGTAGGTGTTCTTCGATTTCAAATGTAAATTCTGCCATTGTATTCTCCTTTTAATTGTCTTCACTTGATTATTCGTAAAATCTTGTAGATTTTTTTAAAATTGTATATAATAATGGTAAAAAGAAGGGAGGCTCCGATGAAAGATTTATTTACACATATTCAACAAAAATTCCAAGGATTTCTCAACGGACGAGAAGAATCAGATCATTCCAAAGCTGACTCCCTGACAAGTACCATTAAAGAGGCGCTCCTGAAAAAAACTGCTGTCCACATTATTTTTTCAGATACAAGTTTTACAGGGGATATCATCAAATTTGATACAGACCGCCAGCAAATTATCGTTAAAAATTTTGCAAAAAATGTGACCCGCATTATTCGAATCCCAGATATTCAGAAAGTGAGTTTTGTTCCCTCAACTGTCCAAACTGCCCAAAAAAATCGATTTAAGAAAGAGTGAGATGAGTTTTCTTCATCTCACTCTTTTCTATTAACGAATTTGTTCAAAATGAAGGTGAACAGCAATGTGTTCTCCGTAACCACTTCTCTCTAAATCCCGTTGCAAACGGTAAGAGATATAGTGTTCAGCGATGGTAATATAGCCTGCGCCAAGCAAGCGATGCTCCACCATTGATTGAATCATGCTGATCGTCGCACGCTCCACTTTTGCCTCTTCCAGATCTAAGACAACCTTTTTAGTTACCTGAGCTAGATTTTGACGTAAATCATCTGTCAAAACATAAACTGTTTGAGCAGCTTTGAGAATGGCTTGATAGATTTTATCTGGATCAAAGTCGGCAACTTGTCCATCACGTTTAATGACTTGCATAGGCTTCTCCTTTTAATTTGTATTTTCTTTAATGTCCGCTAACATTTTGGCTTCTTCTGCTGTTAATTCATAATGTTCCAACAAATCTGGTCTACGCTCATAAGTTTTTTTGAGACTTTCATAGAGACGCCATTGACGAATCTTCTCATGGTGCCCACTCATAAGCACTTCTGGAACCACCATACCACGATAATCATAAGGACGTGTGTACTGAGGATATTCGAGGAGCCCAGATGAGAAGCTGTCATCTTGGTGACTGGTTTCCTTCCCAATTACTTCTGGTATCAAGCGAACCGTCGCATCAATCATGGTCATTGCTGCCAGTTCTCCACCAGTTAGAACATAATCACCAAGGGAAATCTCATCTGTTACCAAGTTCTTAATGCGTTCATCATAGCCCTCGTAGTGACCACAGATAAAGATGAGTTCCTCTTCCTGAGCCAAATCCTCAGCGTAAGCTTGATCGAACTGTTTCCCAGCAGGATCAAGGAGGATGACACGGGGATTTTTCTTTTGAATAGCATCAAAGGCATCAAAGATTGGTTGTGCTCGCAGTAGCATGCCTTGACCACCGCCGTAGGGTTCATCATCCACATGACGGGCCTTTTCAGCATATTCACGAAAATTATGATACTGGATATCTAAAAGACCTTTTTCTCTAGCCTTTCCAACGATAGAATGTTCTAGCGGAGAGAACATCTCTGGAAAGAGGGTTAAAATATCAATCTTCATCGTCTAACCCTTCTAAGAGTTCTACATCCACACGCTTATTTGGAATATCAACATTGAGGACAACCGGTGGGATATAGGGTAAAAGCAGATCACGTTTTCCCTTACGCTTAACTACCCAAACATCATTGGCCCCTGGTTGAAGAATTTCCTTAATGGTTCCAATCAAGTTATCACCCTCGTAGACCTCTAGTCCAATAATCTCGTGATAGTAAAATTCACCCTCATCCAGGTCATTAAGGTTTTCTTCTGCAACCTTCAAACTGTAGCCCTTGTATTTTTCGATATCATTGATGTGATACATATCCTTAAATTTGATGATATCAAAGTTCTTATGCTTACGGTGACTTGCAATAGTCACAGTTTTAACAAATTGATCCTTCTCATCAAATAAGGCAAGCTCTGCACCTTTTTTAAAGCGTTCTTCCGAAAAATCCGTCACAGACAAGACTCTCATCTCACCTTGCAACCCCTGCGTATTGACGATTTTCCCAACGTTAAAATAGTTCATTTGATCTCCTGTAATTTCCTTATCTCCATTTTCTTCTTACAATTTTTTAATAATATCTATAATTTTTTCTGATTCGGACCACTGTAAATAATGATGACTTCCACTTAGAATAAGTCTAGTCTTAGAAGTCCAATATTCTGATTCTCTGTACTCTTTTTCTCTATAAGCCTGACAAAAAATAAATACAGGGATACGATCTGTTATTGACACATCCTCAAAATCTTCCTTGGTGATCTCAACAGATACCTGAAAGCCCGGAACTTGAGATTCCAACTCTGAGCCTTTTTCTTGCATTAATTCCCATATCTTTTTATTAATTTCAGGGCTAAAGGTGGTTTGAGTTAAGTTCTTAAAATAAAGTTCAGGACCGAATTCTTCAATCAGTCTCATTTGCTTTTCCATTTCTGGATAAGGATTCTTTGAAAAATCAGCAAACATTACTTTTTTAGTGGTCGGTTCAATCGCCACTAAAGCTTGACAATTAAAATCTTTGTTCATCAATTTGCAAGCTAAGATTCCACTCAAGCTATGAACACAAAGTACATAATCAGAAATATTTAGTTTTTTAAGAATTTCATAAACTGCATCTACAAGATTGTCAAGATTTTTTCCAGCTAGGTTCTGAATCGAACTCCTACCTGTATTTGGAAAATCAATTGTCAAATAACCAATTGTGGGAGGAAGTTTTTCAAGTATAAGTGAAAAATTTTCATAACTTGGTATCAAACCTGCCCCATTTAGACAAACAAGCATTTTCTTTTGCTTTTGATAAGTAACAGAGAGACTGCCAATTTCTGTAGATACTTCAAACCTCTTCATAAAGAAATCCACTCATTCTATATAATGAATTATTAAAAATCCTTATCCTTTATTTTATCACGTTCTAGGTATTTTCACAAGTTGGAGAAAAAAGCTAGTTCTGACCTTCCGCTTCTAAATATCCTTCCAAATCTCGTTCATGGTGATACTTGATGGCAGCTTTCTTATCTTTTTCAAAAATGGTCTTGGTTAGATCAATATCGTTGATAGCTGCGATTGAAACCGTATAATGAATAATATCAGCAAGTTCTTTAGCAAGTTCCTCATTTGAGTCCTGAACTCCCTTTTTTCGTCCAGAACGTCCATTTAAAACCTCGGCTACTTCACCGACTTCTTCTACCAACTTGATAAAAAGCCCTTCTTCTGTTCTAGATTGCTGGTAATGTTCTAGCAAATAGGCTTGTAGTTGTCTAACTGTTAAATCCTTCATATCCTACTCCTAGCAAAAAAGCGAGACATCCGTCCCGCTTTTCTTATTTTTCGTCAATAACGATTCTTACTTTTTTGTCTTCAGTTGGGACAGAGTAGACAATCGTTCTTATCGCAGAGATAGTGCGACCCTTACGACCAATCATACGACCCACATCGCTTTGGTCAAGATCCAAATGATACTCCAAAAATTCTGGTGTATCTTCAATCTTGATAGTTAAGGCATCTGGTTGTGAAATCAAAGGTTTCACAATTGCAATAATGAGATTTTCAATCGTATCCATCTGTCAACCTACTTTAGAATTATTTAGAGAATTTAGAATCGTGGAATTTCTTCAATACGCCTTCTTTTGAAAGGATGTTACGTACTGTATCTGAAGGTTGAGCTCCATCAGCCAACCATGCAAGAACGCGGTCTTCTTTCAAAGTTACTTGGTTTTCAGCAACAAGTGGGTTGTAAGTTCCAACTGTTTCGATGAAACGTCCGTCACGTGGTGAACGTGAATCTGCTACGTTAATACGGTAGAAAGGTTTTTTCTTAGAACCCATACGAGTCAAACGGATTTTAACTGCCATTTTTAATATCTCTTTTCTTTTATTTTTTAGTTCGGTGAAATAGCTGAGCTATTTAGCACATGTTCTATTATAGCAGATTTCTAAGAGGTGTCAAGAAAAAAACTTGACAGACTTTAAAATTTTTAAATTTTTTAGACTAATAGGGATAAATTAGAAAGAGAAACTTTATGAATACTAGTCTAGAGAAGATTTACAAAGACCATCATGCCTTACATATCTCCAAATCGTGATATAGAGGCTTGGCTACTAGACCCTAAGCCTGTCCCAAAACGAAATATGGAATTAATAGAAGACAATCTCCTGGCAGGTGATATTATCCTCCTATGGAGAATCAACTTTGGTACTTTTACCACCGAAAGCTGGTTGTAAAATCTCCCATTTGAATATATTTTAAAATGCGCCCAAAATCAACGTTTTCCCGCTTTTCAGAAAATATTTTTTCATCCAATTTGAATGTCTTTCAATTAAATGGTATGAATTTTACTCCCAAAAATCAAAAATGAGATAGAATGTACCGAAAGCTTCACACCATTATAGTTTTATGAAATTTTAACATTTTAATCATTTATCAATCAATAAATAAGTCTTCCCATTGTGTGATAGACCTTGGTATAATTAACTTATTCTCCTCGTAGAAAGCTAATAAATCACTACCCTCTACTTGAATTACATTTTCAATCTGATCTAAATTAATTATTTTTGGAGCATACAAATAAACTAAATAACCATCATCTACATATTGTTTAAATTCTAAAGCATCAAGTTCATTTGCCTTCTTCCCTTTTACTTGAACTACTGCATTTCTTGGATTATTGATGTCTCTTGAGATCATCTCACATTCAATTTTTATGGTTGTAGACTTCTTTGCAATTGAATTAGAAAGTACATAATAATTTTCCTTAATTTGAAGATATGAGATAACGAGTTCTTCTAAATCAAATTCAGGCAGATTATCAAGAAGACCTCCACTATAGGTTGTTACCTCAAAATAATTCTTTTTCGAAAATTTATTAAATATCAATTTTGAATATTCTATTATGCTTTTATCCCGTATCTTCTCAATAGTACCACCAAGAGGCCTATTAAACGATGATTTTATCTGTCCAGGAACTTGCATTCCCACATTAAATGCATCAACTGGGATAACTGATCCAATATCCAAATGAGTATCACAAACTACTATAGCTGAAGATTTTACTTTACATATCCAGTAATTCCCACTTAAATCTCTGGTCCAGAATAAATCATCTATCTTCGCATCTCTAAAAACATTTATTGCTGGATGTGCTTTACCATTCTTTTTTTTAATACGATTATAGAATTCTTGGAAATCATCTAATTTAATATCTTTGCTCAACCAACTCCAACCAATAGCAACATATTGTTCAGAATTATATAAACAGAAGTCAATTAACTCTTTTCTAATGTTATCGTCTCTTTTTAAGTGTATTCTAGCTACATAATCCAATTAAATCATCCTCTCTTACTTTTTTCTTTCAAAATTATTTCGACTCCCTCTTGATGTAAAATATCATATCTAGTACGACTTATTTCTGATTTATTGATTAAATTAAGAAGATTATCGATTTCTTTTCTTCCTTCTTCACTTAACTTTGGCTTTATATCAACTAAATTTTTTTGTAGTCTTAAAAACAATTGAATAGCTACTTCGTAATCTTTTTTCTCTTGTAATTCTTGCTGCTTGGCTATAAATTCTTTTTCTTTCTCTTCGTTTTTCTTCCTATTTTGTTCAGCCATTTCACAAAGTATTTCATAATCCACTTTGTGATTCTCAAAGTCATCTTTGACTAATCCCATAAATTTAGGTGTGATTCGAATACGATTATAAGCATTTTTGACTAAAGAAGTGATTTTATCCCAACAAGGTACTTCTGAGTCTTCTCGGAACATTAATATTTCCCGATCGGTTATGACAATTTTCTTTTCTTCATCAATGAAATAACCTTTTTCTTTGTAGTTATTTAACTCTGAACTATACTTCTCTAATCTCCACTGTTTGACAATTTTTTTGCCATTATCAGATAAATCATCGTCAACTACATATCTATATAACCAATCAGGAAGATTAACATCACCTATAGTCCATCTTTGCTTCTCATGTGAGTATATTTCATTTCTTAATTCTCTGTCAGGCAATTTAACTTTATTATAAACGTACTTAATAATCTCATCACCCTCTTGAATGTATTCGTTCCAATATTTGCTATACTTAGCGTAGGGGATAAATGGACGAGTTCTATATATAACTCTACTCATTTCATCTTCTCCTTTAGTTGGTGAAATTCACAGTATTCTTTTATAACAGACAAAAAATTGTCTTATTCGCTCTCAAACTTCCAGTCAATGTAGTTTTCTTGCATTCTATTAATAAGAGTTTTTACATCATCAATTAGCGATTGAGGAGACAAAACCGTTAGAGCATCCGCTTGACTCAATAGCCACCTCTTCAACCCTGGTGTATCTTGACTCACAAATTCAATAATATTACCATTTGATGTTTTTTCAATAATTTTTGCTGTAGGAAATTGATCAACAATAATTGTTGGATCATTGACGAATAGGACTCTAATATTTAACTCTTTTCCTATGAATGGATCTACACGCTTATTACGAATTTCTCCATCACGAAATTTTCTTCCATATGAAAGAGAAGGTTTTTCTTTTTTAGATTCTACCCAACTAAGTATTCTGTCTAATTTTAAAGTCATATAAGAATCAAATAGTAAATTATAGGCTACTATGTAAAAATAATGAGTATCATAGTAAAGAGAAACCGGAAAAATTGTATGTCTCTTTTTAGTATTATAAGGAGATTGATAATCAATGTCTAAGACCAACTCCTTACGAATCAATTCAGACCATTCCCAAACCTTATCAATACGATTTTGTGTGTCTGATAATGGTGCATAATTTAGCAACTCACTTGCAATAATACTAGAAACTTCTTTTTGCTCATCTTTTGAAATAAGTGCCAATAAACTATCAAGTAATGACTTGTTTTCTTCCTTATTCAAAGAACGATTTTCTAGTAAAATCTTTGAAATTACAAGAATATCCTTTTTATTAAATAAAGATTTCCCTTTTAAATACCTAGTATGATGCCTCGTATCGTAGGCAAGTTCTGCTGCAACCATCGGTTGTGTATCTAAGAAACCAGAGAGGAGAGAAAAATCTCGTTGTATAGTCTTTTCACTAACACCAAATTCATCTGCAAGCTGAGCCTTAGCTAAATGTGCGCCAGACTGTAATCGTAAAAATATAGTTAATAAGCGTTCTTGGTCGTTCATATAATCCTAAATCCTTTAACAATATTATAACATTTCCAATGGCTTAGATTCAATCAATTTACTAGTTCAAATCTTCTACCGATACTACTAGTACCTATTTCTTCTTTTAAAGTCTATTAAAGGTTACTTCTACCTTCCGAATCCTATCAACGATATTGATTTTGATGATTTTGCTTCAATAGCTACAATAGCCTTATTGATATCTGTCAATGTAATTTGATTTAAAAAGGTATCATCTTCTAACTGATTCTTATCACCTTCAATCACTCGTTGTGCTTGACTGAAGACAATCTCATCTACTAATTTTCGGACGTATCTAGCATTTCCAAAGTTTTTACAATTGACAACTTCTGAAAAATGCTGACGTAGTACCATCTTACAATCGTCGGTTAATTGATAATATCTCTTATTTACCATCAATTCCAAAATATCAATTAGTTGATCAATTGTATAATCCAAAAATTTTATTTCTCTAGAAATTCTAGAGGAAAGTCCCGGGTTAGTTTCAATGAATTGGGCCATCAATTCTTCATACCCAGCAAAAATAACCAACACCTTATCCCGACGATTTTCCATTTCTTGTATAATCGCTGAAATAGCTTCATGTCCAAAATCTCTCTCACTACTCGGAATAAGGCTATAGGCCTCATCTATAAAGAGTACTCCCCCTTTTGCTTCATCAAAAGCTCTTTTTACTTTTGGAGCAGTCTGTCCGACATATTCACCAACAAGGTCCGCACGACCTACTTCCACTAACTTATTCTCTTGGATTATCTTGTTATTGTATAAAATTTTTGTATAAAGCCTAGCCACTATAGTTTTACCAGTCCCAGGATTTCCGGAAAAAACGAGATGACGATTTAGTATTTCATTACTAAATCCATGATCCTGACGCAATGCAGAAACTCGATTATAAGCTAACTGCTGGTTTAGGACTACTTTCACTTCTTCTAAACCGATTAATTCACTCAACTTTTTCTCAGCATTTTCTTCGTCTTCAACTGAAGATTCATTTTGGGGAATAAATCCATCCAGACTTAATTCGTTTTTATCTGAAGGATCATAATCATTTTGTACTGCAAATTCAACAAGCTCTTGAACAAAAAGACGAATTTCTTTAGCATCCTTTAGTACTTTATTTTCTTCTATTAATCTCTCAAAATCTTCATTACTCAATTGAACACCTTTTTTGTTTATCATCTGAAGCCCGATTTTTTTAAGCTCGGCCTCATCATATTGCGGAAAATTCACAATTGATACTTTACTAAAATCTTCAAGCAAATCTTTTTTTATAGATTCTGCCTCTTGGATAGTTCTCGTAATAATGATGTTAATTGAATGCCCCTTCTTTTGTCTAAATGTATCGTAAAATTCTGATTTTGTTCTTGGCCTTGCTGAAAGATAATCAACTAATACCGGGACATCTTTTTCGCCTATCTTAGGAATAAAAAAATTATTACAATTAACAAATATCGCATTCATTCCAAAGAGAGACTCTAGAAACTTGATAGCAAACTTACGACCAGATCCCCTCTCACCATTAAAAATATAAAAGTGTTGCTGTTGTTCATTATTATTTATTTTTTCTTGAAATGAAAGATATGTAATTAGTTCTTGAACAGCCTTCTTAAAATCGGCGAGACCACAAATGTTTTTCAATTCATCCAGTTTTTCAAAATTAGGCTTTAGATAATGAGACATGGTCTCTTTATTTGCACTTAATAAGAATTTTACTAGTTCTCTTCTATCACTTGTTTCAAGTTTCTTTATAAAATCACTTTCTGTTAGAGTTTTAACTTTTTTTAATGTAAACTCATGATCAAAAAAATCCTTTATTTTCCCCATGATTTCTTGATCATTGTAACTTTCTTGAGAAATAAGGTAATAAGCGTCATCCTCTTTAAATAGCAATAAACGATTAGTCTTAATAAAATCTTCTGTTTGAGTTTTTAAGAAATCATCAGGATTTTTAAACTCAACTTGATAATAATTCATTTAATTTCACCTCTTATTATTGATAATTTAAGTTTACAAAAAAGGGTGGACATTTATTGTCTAGTTAATTGTTTTTTCAAAATATGGATTAAAGTTTTGAGGCAACTGACCTTGTCAGGTTGCAGCCTTATTTGTAAGCGGCTAAAGTCGTAACAACTGTGTCAGTTGCACCAATTTAGTAAGAAAGTATAAAAAGCCCCCCAAAAAACATACTAAGATTAGTAGTGAAGAAATCTCTGACGGGAGAGAGTACTCACTACTTTTTCTTTATGTTAAAGTAGAGGTGTCTTGTTAAGTCGTAGCTTCTTTTGGCGCTAGACGTCGTACAAAAAACTGGCAAGACACCTGTTTTAGATGGAATTTTATCAAAGTATGTCGGACGCTAGACGTCGAGTATTGAAAATGAAATCACTAAAATAAGGAATCATTCAAGACAAAGAGGTAAACATAATGCGGACAGTTTTTGGAATTGATGTGAGTAAAGCAAGCTCAGAAGTCGCTATTCTTGTGAATGGTAAAAGGGTTTATGGCTATACTATGCCTAATGACATTATCGGATTTTCTCGTCTACTGGAGGATCTAAAGACCGTGAGCAACCCCGAAATTGTTTTTGAAGCTACTGGCGTCTACTCTCGCCGACTTCAGGCCTTTCTAGAAGAATATAGCTATGACTATACACGTCTTAATCCTTTGGAAGCTAAGAAGCAACTTGATGGATTGCGAGTCCGGAAAACCGATAAAATCGATGCAGAGAAACTTGCTTCGTCACAATTTGTTTTAAACCGTAAGCCAACTTATGTTCAAGAAGAAGTCTATCAAAACTTGCATGATCTTAGCCGATTCTACCAAAATCTGACAGAGGATATCGTAAGGACGAAGAATAGGCTGCACAAAGTTCTTCAAATTGCCTTCCCAGAAATCGAGAATCTACTATCTACTCCTACAGGTGAGCAATATTGGAATCTCGTGTCCATCTTCCCAACCAAGCATTGGGTGCTGGAACTATCAGAAGCCGAATTGAAAGAAGCTATTCGCAACTCAACCTCTAAACGCATTTCAGAGAACAGAGTAGGTAACTTGACTGAGAAGTTAGTTGGATTGGCGAAGCAATCTTATTCTGGCATTTCAAAAACCTCTCCTATGGTAGAAGAGGTTAAATATGATGCACAGGAACTTATAAAGTTGACAAACCGTCGGGAACAAGTTTTACAACAGTTGATAGCGTTAGCTGAACCTCTACCTGAATATGAGATTCTTCTCTCTATTCCTGGTATCGCAGAAACAACGGCTACAAGCATTATTGGTGAATTAGGAGACATTCGTCGTTTTAAGTCTGCTAATCAAATCAACGCTTTTATCGGTATTGATCTCAAACACTATGAATCAGGAGATTTCCTAGGTCAAGAGCATATCACTAAGCGTGGGAATCCTTATGCAAGAAAAATTCTGTACAAATGTATTCACAATATCGCTTCAGCTAGCCATACCAATCCTTGCCATATCGCAGATTTCTATGAGAAACGAAAAAGACAATCGCAGATAACTTCAACTAAGCCACATACGATTGCCTCTATACATCGTCTCATT
>NZ_JWAJ01000093.1 GCF_001068775.1 Streptococcus pseudopneumoniae | reverse complement strand
AGACTCACCTTCGTGACCTTTTTCTTGAGTTCCTTTAGCACTAATCTCACCTGTGTAGGCTGGGTTTTCTGGCTGAACTAAAGCTTCGCCTTGGTGGCCCTCTTCTTGAGTTCCTTTAGTACTAATCTCACCTGTGTAAGCTGGCAATTCTGGTTGAACCAAAGCTTCGCCTTCGTGGCCTGATTCTTGCGTGCCTTTAGCACTGATCTCACCTTTATAAGCTGGCAATTCTGGCTGAACTAAAGACTCACCTTCGTGACCTTTTTCTTGAGTTCCTTTAGCACTAATCTCACCTGTGTAAGCTGGGTTTTCTGGCTGAACCAGAGATTCACCTTCATGGCCTGTTTCTTGCGTTCCTTTAGTACTAATCTCACCTGTGTAAGCTGGCAATTCTGGTTGAATCAGAGATTCACCTTCATGGCCTGCTTCTTGCGTTCCCTTAGCAGTAGCAATTTGTTCTGGTTGTTCTTGGAAATCTGATGCTTTAAAGTAACCTACGTATTCGTATCCTTCGATCTGAATGACACCTTTGGCTAAGTCCTCTTGACTACTTGCAGCAATCGTTTGGTTGTAGGACACTAAGATTTTATTCTCAAATGCTTGAGCTGACTGAGGGATAAAGTAACTACCACCTAGAGCTCCAATAAAGAGAATACCCAACATTTTATTGCGGTGTTTTTTAGACATCACAACGACAACCATAGACGCTGTTGCAAAACCGAGAGTTGCCAATGCCAACTCCTTGCTTCCAGTGTTAGGCAATTGTTGAGAATTCACTTCCTTCTTTCTGTAAACAAGATAGACAACATCATCTTGTTTTAAATCTGAAGGGAGTTCGCGATGGATCAAAGCTTTTTCTGCTTCTGTCAATTCCTGTTCAGCCAAATAACGGTAATGAACTTGGCTAGGTGTCGCTACTTCGTTAGCTGCAACAGTTTCAACTAAAAAGTTGTTCGCTCCCAAAAGAAATGTCCCGATAACTGCAGAACCTACACCAACTGAGAACTTCCGAATAGAGTATTTGATGACTTTATCAAACTGCATTTTTCTGTTTTTCATTTTAAATCTTTCTAATGTGATCTATTGGATATTGAGCACGCGCTCCTCCAATGAGTTTTGGTCGGCTTGCAAGTGCCGTTACATGAGCATGACCAATCTCTCTTAGGACTGGTCGAATGGGTACCTGAACATGTTTGATATGCATCCCAATAGCAGTATCTCCGATGTCCAAACCAGCATCTGCTCTAATAAATTCGACCTCCACAGGATCCTTCATATAGCGAAAGGCGGCCAATTGACCAGAACCTCCTGCATGCAAGGTCGGGAGTACACTTACAATCTCCAACTGATATTTTATAGCCACTTCTCGTTCAACAACTAGAGCGCGATTGACATGTTCACAACCTTGAACAGCTAGGTGAATCCCCTTAGCCGTCAACAGCTCCAACATTGTCTTGACGATTAGCTCACCAATCTCCTGACTCGAATCTTTTCCGATGTGTCCTCCCAGCACTTCACTCGAAGACAAACCCAAGACAAATAGTGCTCCCTCCTGTAAAGAAGCCTTGTCTAGTACATCTTCAAGAATCTGCTGTGTTTCTATTTGAATCCGTCTTTGGTCCATATTTCACCTCGCTTTTTTTCATTCTATCATATCGTTTTTCATCAATTTTAGCAAGGTTGGAAAAGATAGGGGTCCATTTGCTAGGACTCAAAAACTATATGAGGGCTCTTTTCAAAAACTGATTCAAATTTTATCTATTTTCAAATATAAACTAAAATTATACTTTGAAAACAAAAAAAATATAATAGTTTAGTAAAATCGTTGCTGTAACAACATTTACACCTAAAAGATTTGTCAGTTGATTCGATTCTAAACTACCGAAAAGCAACTTCTATCATTCTACCCCATTTCTTCCATTAAAGCTACTACTTTGTTTAATTTTTTGGACTTTTTTTCTACCTTGTATTAATCTTTAATCATATCAGAAAACTTTCATGAAATGATGCATAACCTTTAATTTCACTCTCGAATTATACTATGGCAGATTTTTAAATACAAACTGAATCCAATTTTTCAAAAATCTAAAATTTACAACAAAAACAGAGAAGATCTCCTTCCCTGTCTTTTTCTCTATTAAACTTTTTGGAGTCCTTGAACCGCATCATGATTGATGAGCACTTGACCATATTCTTGTAGAACCGAACGGCTGATATCACTATCATCAGCAAATTCCCGCATACGAGCCAATAACCAAGCTGGATAAAGACTTGGATAATCTTCTACATCAACCAAGACTGTTAGATAGTATTGGTCGTTCATCTTATAAAGCTCTGAAGTCTCCATTTGATAAGTAACTGTTTTGGCAAAAGAAACCAAACTAGTTAAGTTGTCAAAGCGTAGGATGTAGTAGATATAAGGTTCTCTTTTTCCTTCTTCTTCGAGGGCTTCATCAAGCGCTGCTTCCTCTTCCTTTTCAACCTGTTCTAAAGATTGAATGGCTTCAATATCGTCTTTAGTTTTTTCTGCCATAGTTTTCTCCAAGGTTTTCAAAAACTCATCTGGAGACATTTTAGCTAACTCATCCATATCAGGAAGATCTGCCAAATCTTCAAAGTCCAAATTCTGATCAATCTTTGACTTAGTTACAAAGACATCAACCTTGTCAGGCTTTGGAGTCACTCGGAAGCTAAGCATACCTGTGTCCAAGAAACTGTCTGGCATTTCTAGTTCATCCAAAATTGCGTAGAAAAATTCTTCTGTTTTCTCTTGTGGAACGAGAAAGTCTGCGATTTCCATCCCTCGATCCATCAAATCCTCTAAAGACATGGTGATCTTTAATGTCGTATCACTGATTTGTTTCATTTTCATAGTTCATAACCTCATACTTTCAGTTCTATCTATTATACAAGATTTCACAGATTTTATCAAAAGAATGGCGTTGGAATGTGATATAATACTAGTATCTATTTTAGAATGTAAGAAAGAAAGTTTCATGAAAAATATAAAAGTTAATGCTTTGGCTAGCTTGCTGGTCAATATCTTAAATATCGTTTTTCCTTTGATTACTAATCCCTATCTAACGCGGATTCTTAGTAAATCCAATTACGGTTACTTCAACACTGCCAATACTTGGGCGAGCTTTGTCATTCCACTCGCCGCCTTTGGGATTTATAATTATGGGATTCGAGCTATCAGTAAGGTTAAGGATGATAAGAATAAGATCAATTATGTCTTTTCTAAGTTGTTCTATATCTCAGTCATTACTTCAATTCTGACAACAGCTATCTATTTCCTCTTTATTCATTTTGATACTAGTATTGTCAATCTGAAAATCCTTTACTATATCCTTGGAATCCAAGCTCTCTTCCAATTTCTGAATATCGAGTGGATGAATGAAGCCTACGAGAACTATTCTTTTATCCTTTATAAAACACTAGTGATTCGTATTGGAATGTTAGTGGCTATCTTTGCCTTCGTTAAGACACCTGATGATATCGTCCCTTATGCCACAATCATGAGTGCAACAACTATCATCAACTATCTGCTCAGCTTCCTCTGGATTAAACGAGAGGTCTCCTTTGTCAAGATTGAGTTCATCGAACTTCTCAAGTCATCTAAACCTCTCTTAACCATGCTCCTTCTAGCAAATGCTAATATGCTCTATACCTTGCTAGACCGTATGTTCATAACTAAAGGACCTGATGAGAATTTTATCTCCTACTACACCATTGCCTCCAGTATCGTTATGCTGATTGCTAGTGTCCTTAGTGGAGCTATCAACGTCAGCATCCCACGACTTGGTTATTATCTAGGAAAAAAAGATTTTACTTCTTATAAAAATTTGGTCAATCAGGGCGCATCCCTCTTTTACTTCCTCATGGTTCCTACCAGTATTGGTATTATGGTTTTGGGAACCTATGCTACAGTTATCTACTCTTCTGAGAAATATCTAGAAGCAGGAATCGTAACGAGTATCTTTGCCTTTCGTACCATTATCTGGGCTATCGAATTAATCCTTGGAAAACAGATTATCTTTATTAATGACCATGAAAATCGTTTGACTGCTTTCTACTTTATCGGTGGCGGTGTCAATGTAGTCCTAAACTCACTACTCCTTTTCAATAATATCTTTAGTCCTGAATACTACATTGGAACAACCATTATAGCTGAATCAATCGTGGTACTGCTAGAAATTAGCTTTATTCAGAAGCACAAACTATTGGATTTGAGAGAAATTTTTACAACTCTGGCTCGCTACACAATCGTGTCACTTGGTTTCATCCCAATTTATTATGTTTTTAAAACCCTCTTCCAAGTTCATAGCTATGAAGTTACGATGAAGATGATTAGCATGGTTCTTTCTACAATCGCAGCTTGTGGCATCTATTACGCTATCACACTCTTTATTATCAAAGATAAAACACTTCATTATGCGCTTGACTTAGTTCGTTCTAAGATTAAAAGAGGATAGAGGTCTTTATCCTTCTCAAAAATATTCAAATTAAATATGATACAACAAAAGAGGCTGGGACAAAAGTCCTAGCCTCTCAATTGTCTTTGGATTGTCGAGCAAGACGCAGTGGTTGAGTGGGCTCTACTACGCTGATTTCATCAGCTTTTACAGCCCTACTCAACTGTGCGGAGGTGGGACTACGAAATCGAATTCTAACGAATTACCGATTTCTGTCCCACTCTCTTTTCTATGCATCCAAGAGCATCATGGACAATAAATACTCACTCAATGAACACGTTATACTAAACTAGGTCAAGACAACACCGACCTAGCTTTAAAAAATTAGAAAGAGTATCACTTACAAATCTACTGTTAGTACCTTCCCAGCTCTCACAACTTGCTCACCTGCGATGTATACATCGTCAACATCACTGGATTTGACAGCATAAACTAAGTGAGAAAGCATGTTTTCTTGAGGTTGGAGATGGATTTTGCCTTGGGGTTGAATAACGAGAAAATCAGCTTGCTTGCCGATTTCCAAACTACCAATCTCATCTTCCATTCCCAACACCTTAGCACCCTCGATCGTCAGGGCCTTGAGGACAGTTTCGATTGGAAATTGGCTGGCATCACCACTCTTCATCTTCTGCAAGAGTGCTGCAGTCCGCCCTTCCTCAAACATATCCAGGTTATTGTTAGAAGCAACTGAGTCAGTCGCAATACCGACTGGCACTCCTGCTTTTTGAAGTTGGATGACTGGGGCAATCCCTGAGGCTAGTTTAAGGTTGCTGATAGGATTGTGGGCGATAGCGACTTTCGAATCTGCCAAGCGGGCAATCTCTGCTTCATTTAACTCCACACCGTGAGCAAATACAGCCTGATGATCTAAATACCCAAGTTCATCTAGAAAGGCTATTGGACGTTTACCATAACGTTTCAGGATAATCCCTGACTCTTCTTTTGTTTCTGCAACGTGGATATGGAGTGGAATATCTTCTTCTTTTGCTAGGTTCAAGCTAGCTTCTAACAATTCTCGACTACAACTGTAGGGCGAATGAGGGGCCACCATGACCTTGAAATTGGGATCCCGATATCCTTTGATTGTCTCGATAACAGCCCGTGTTCTTGCTATAGTCTCATCAGTCATCTCCACATCTGAAGAAAAGAGGGTTGGAGAAAAATAGCAACGCATCTTGGAGGCCTTGACCGCTTCATAAATCTTCTCTATCTCCACACCATTGGGATTATACATATCATTGAAAGTTGTCGTTCCTGATTGGAGCATCTCTGTTAGCGCCTCTTTGACAGCCTTTGTGGTCATATCTGGTGTGAACTCTGCTTCTGCCGGCCAAATATAGTCCTCTAGCCATTCGTGGAGATTGCTATCATCACAAATGCCTCTCAAGCCTGTCATGGCAGAGTGAGTATGGCAGTTAACCAAGCCAGGCATAATCCAGGCACCCTGACAGTCTATGATTTGATCTGCTTGTTTAAGAATCTCTTGATTTTCCTGACCGACATAGACGATTTGAGAATTTTCAAGAGCCAAGATACCATCCAAATAGACGTGGAAATCTTGGTCACAAGTCACGATATTTACATGCTGAAAGACTTTCATCCCTAGGCTCCTTTTCTATATAAGTATTCATACTGGATAATTTTTCTAGCTATTGTAACAAAAAAGTCACCCGAAGGCAACTTTTACTTTGTATTTGCTTAAGAAACTAGGTAAAGTCTATTCTGGACTAAAAGCCGCTGCTTCTTGCATTTGATAGTATTTGCCTTTTCTCGCCATGAGTTCCTGATGATTGCCATATTCGACAATATCTCCATCGACCAAGACAAGAATCAAATCAGCATCTTGAATGGTCGATAAACGGTGGGCAATGATGAAGCTTGTCCGCCCCTTCATGAGTTTGGCAAAGGCATCCTGAACCAAGACCTCTGTTCGGGTATCGATGGATGAAGTCGCTTCATCTAAGATAAGAATCTTAGGAATGGCTAGAAAGACACGGGCAATGGTTAAGAGCTGAGCCTGACCTACAGACAAGGATTCACCTGCATTTTCAAGCTTGGTATCATAACCCTGTGGCAATTGTTGGATAAAGAAATCCGCATTTGCTGACTTGGTTGCTGCAATGACCTGCTCTCGGCTAGCATCAGGATTGCCAAAGGCAATATTGTCATGAATGGTTCCCTGCTTGAGCCACGTTTCTTGAAGCACCATCCCAAATTGTTGCCTCAAGGATGCTCTAGTATAGTCATAAATGGAATGACCGTCTAGCAAAATATCCCCTGAGTTAATCGGGTAAAAACGCATGAGGAGATTGATAAGGGTAGATTTACCAGCACCTGTTGGTCCAACGATGGCAACCTTACTACCAGCTGGGATATCGATAGATAAGTCCTTAATCAAGATCTTTTCAGGATTGTAACCAAAAGAAACATGTTTAAAGGAAATAGCTCCCTTGACTTGGTCGCTGTTCAATTCTTTAAGACCAGTCTCTGTAACCTCTGGACTTTTTAGAACAGCATAAACACGTTCTGCACAAGCTAAGGCGCTTTGCAACTCGGCTAAGACTGATGAAATATCGTTAAAAGGCTTGGTATACTGCTGCACATAGTTCAAAAAGGTCACTAAACGCCCAACCGTCAAAGTAGAACCCGCCATGATGCGCAAGGCTCCAACACCAGCTAGTAGTGCATAAATAAGGGCATTGACAAAACGGGTGGAAGGATTGACTGTCGATGAATAAAAGATAGCCGACTGAGAATAACCTGCGTAGTTGTCATTTGCCTCATGAAGTCTCTCGATAAATTCTTCCTGAGCATTGAAGGACTGGATAATGTTCTGTTGGGTGAGCGATTCTTCTATCAACTGAGTCTGAATCCCCCTAGTCTCTGTCTGCTTTTGAAAGAGATGGTAGGATTTCTTAGCGATAAAGCGTGAAATGACCATAGATAGAGGTGTTAAGAGCAGAACCAAGAGAGTCATCAATAGATGGATTTGGAGCATAGCAAGGATGCTGACCAAAATCATCAAAACTCCTATAAAAAATTGGTTGAAAATCATATTCATACCCGCTGCCAACTGCTCGATATCTGTCGTTACACGGCTGACCATTTCCCCACTACCTTGTCTATCTACCAGGGCAATCGGAAGTCGATGGAGCTTTTCAATGATTTTTTCGCGCAAATCTTTAGTATAGGAGAAAATCACTCGATTATAGAGGAGAGGATTGGCCCATTGTACCAGCGTATTCCCAATGACCACCAAAATCATCTGGAGGAAAATCTGCCAAAATGCTTGAGTTGAACCATTGACTAGGACTTGGTCAATCACCTGTCCAATCAAGATTGGCAGATAGATTGATAGGGCTACCTGAGCAATGGTACCCAAGAAAGCCAGGAAAAGAAGGACGGGATGGCCAGCTAAATCTTTTGCTAATCGTTTAAGGGTTTGACTTGCATGTTTGCCTTTCATTCTAGTCCTCCTTTCCATGTTGGGATGCATTGATTTCACGATAGACTTGGCTAGTCTCCATCAATTCCTCATGATTTCCAAGCGCTAATTGCTCCCCTTTCTCTAAAAGGAGAATTTGATCAGCAATCTTCAAAGTCGAAGTCCGTTGGGAAATCAAGATCAAGCTGGTGTTTGGTAGCTTATCTTGAACAGCCTTCAGAAGATTGGACTCAGTAATGGTATCAAGAGCCGAAGTCGCATCATCCAAGATGAGGAATGGTGCTCGACGCAAGACTGCCCGGGCAATCGATAAACGTTGCTTTTGCCCACCTGAGAAATTACGACCACCTGCTTGGACCTCTGCGTCCAGCTGCCCTTCCTTATCACTGACAAAATCCTTGGCTTGGGCAATTTTTAAAGCCTGCCAGAGTTCTTGGTCAGAGACTGTTTCTTCCATACCCAGAGTCAAGTTAGAACGAATGGTTCCCTTAAAGAGTTCAACCTTTTGAGAAACATAAGCCATCCAGGAACGCCATTCAGAAAGATTGCGAGGACTACGTCCATCTCGATAAAGGGAAATGCTTCCCTTATCTGCCGTATAAAGGCCAAGTAGGACCTGTACCAAACTTGACTTACCAGAACCAGTCCCCCCGATGATTCCAAGAATTTGTCCTTGTTGCATAGCAAAAGAAAGATTTCGCAAGGATGGTTGAGCAGCATCTGGGTAGGTAAAGCTCAAGTGATGAACATGTAAAACTTGATTCCCAGACACTTTTCCCACTTGAATCTCAGAATGAATATCTTCAGGTTCTTCAGCAAAGACTTCTTCAATCCGCTTGGCAGAAATATAGGACTGGTTGAGTGAATTAATGAGCATGGCTAGTTTTATCAACTCTACCAATATTTGCAGGAGGTAGTTGATTAAAGCAATCAAGGCACCTTGACTGAGCCAGCCTCCCTGGATAGAAATATAACCATTCCAGATAATCACCAGCAAAGTTCCATTAACGATCAAATAGGTCAAGGGGGTCAAGAGAGTTGACCAGTAGCCTGTTTTCATTTGGATAGCTGTATAGACTTGATTGAGTACTTGGAAGTTCTCGATTTCTCGTTTTTCTTGGCCAAAGGCACGAATCACGCGCATCCCTTGTATCTGTTGGCGTGTTTCCTGAACCAGCTGGTCTGTTTTCTTTCTCAAAATACTATAGAGAGGATTGACCAAGCGTGATAACACGACAATGACAAAGGACAAAATGGCAACCATGACCAAAAACCAGAAGGTCAATTCAGGCGAGAGACGATAGGCCATAAATATAGCTCCAAAGACGATAATGGGAGCCCTTAAAAATAGGCGTAAAAATTGATTGATCCCTGTCTGAATCTGATAGGTATCTGAAGTCAAACGCGTCACCAAACTCGAGGTCGTTAAACGGTCTCTACTATCCTTGGGCAAGGAAAGAATATGACGATAGAGGTCATTGGTCAACTCCTTGGCAAATCCTACTGCTGCCTTGGCTGAGTAAAACTGAGCAACTAAGGCTACCAAAACGCCGATAACCGCAAAAACAAAGAGGAAACCCATTTGCATCCAGAGGTGACCCTGATCTTTTTGGGGGATAGATTGGTCGACAATCCCAGCTATCACCATGGGAACCAAGAGTTCAAAAACGGCTTCTAGCAACTTAAACAAGGGCGCTAGGAAAGACTCCTTTATATAAGGTTTAAAGTAAGAAAGTAAGTGTTTCATGTGTCCCTTCTATTTCCAAAATGAAGAAGGTGGAAAAACCACCATCTTTTTACTTATTCAAATATGGAAGCAGGTAGCCATAACCAGCCTCTTCCATTTCATCCTTAGCAATGAATCGTACGGATGCTGAATTGATACAATAGCGTAAACCACCTAGTTCCTGAGGTCCGTCTGTAAAGACATGTCCCAAGTGAGCATTACCCGAACGTGAACGAACTTCGATACGTTCCATACCATGACTCAAGTCCTGGTAATAATGAATGAGTTCCTTGGAAATAGGACGGCTAAAGCTTGGCCAACCACAGCCTGAGGCAAACTTATCCTTGGCAAAGAAGAGGGGCTCACCAGTCGTGATATCGACATAAATTCCTTCCTCAAAAGTTTGGTCATAAGCATTGCTAAAGGGAGCTTCCGTCGCTGCCTCTTGGGTAACTCTATAAGACTCTTCTGACAAATTTTCTCTTAAATCTGCCTGACTCGGTTTTTCGTAGTTAGCAGCGTCTATCAGTGGTTTCTCCGCATCTCTCACATCAATGTGGCAATAGCCACCAGGATTTTTCTTGAGATAGTCTTGGTGATAGTCTTCAGCCAAGATATAGTGACGTAGTTTCTCCACTTCTACCGCAATTTTACGACCGATGAGGAGTTCTTGTTCGCGAACTACTGTATTGATCGTTGGTAGATCTGCTTCTTCTTTGTAATAAATCCCTGTGCGGTACTGACGACCACGGTCATTTCCTTGTTGGTTGACAGAAAGGGGATCGATAACTCGGAAATAATAGAGTAAAATCTCACGAAGCGATACCACCTTTTCATCGTAGACGACTTGCACTGTCTCTGCGTGATCTGTTTCTTTGATTAATTGATAATTGGTAGTTTCAACTTGACCATTGGCATAACCAACACTTGTTTGCAGCACTCCAGAAATACGTGAAAAGTATTCTTCCAAGCCCCAAAAGCAACCACCTGCTAAATATATTTCTGCCATTTCAAATCCTCCTTGATCTTCTGTCGGTCGACAAAACTGGGAATCATTTCATATCCCATATTTCATTTTCAAAAAAAGGACAGGAAGCCCTCTAATAGAGAGTTTCCCCATCCTATTGTTCTGTTTATTTTTCTTCGACGCGAGCGCCTTGTGTATCTACTTGCAAATCATGAAGCTTGCCTTTGAAAGGTTGCTTTTCAAGCTCAGCCTTAATTTTAGGCATCTTGTCAGGATCAGCCAAGACCATAACAGTCGGACCAGCACCAGACAAGTAGGTCGCATAAGCACCGTTTCTCTTGGCAACTTTTTTTATGGTCGCAAATTCTCGCACCAAATCTTGACGGTAACGCTCATGGAAAAGATCACTTTCAATAGCTTGTCCTGCTTTGACCATGTCTCCAGTCAGCAAGGCTGCAATCGCTACATTGGCGATAGAACTTGCTGCAACAGCTTCTTTATAAGAAAGTTTCTTGGGCAAGACACCACGACTATCTCGAGTACGCAATTCATAATTTGGAATGTAGGCTAGAAAGGCACACTCTGGAAAAGGCGCCACAACTGCTGAAACCTGACCTTCTACCGAACTAGCAATTACGAGATTTCCATAGATAGCAGGTGCAACATTATCAGGATGTCCTTCAATCTTAGTCGCCAATTGCAACTTATCGTGATCCGTTAATTTTAGGTTCCCTAATTGATTTGCTAATTCAATCCCAGCAACGATGACCGAGCTCGATGAACCTAGCCCACGCGCAAGCGGAATATCACTGACCATCTTCAAACGTCTAGGTTGGAGGTCTGGAACAATTTGTAGAGCAATCTTCAGCAAAAGATTACGTTCATCACGTGGAATCCATTTGCCTAATTGGTGCTCGATCATCCATTCTTCACGTTCCTCACAAACCTGAATTTCTAGATACTTAGTTACAGCTACGCCAACCGAGTCAAAACCAGGACCCACATTGGCACTTGTAGCAGGTACAATAATCTTCATCTTAGTCTCCTAAAACCTTGAAGGTGTTGAGAAGTTCAAACTCGGCTACACCCTTCAAAGCTGCTGTAATAGTTTCAAGTTGCGCCTTGTTGATTTTATGAGTGATGATAACAACACGAGCCTTGCCTTCTTGCTTACCATCTTGAAGGATTTGCTTGAAGGAAATATCTTCTGCATTAAAGAGCTCAGCCAATTTCAAGACTTGACCTTTTGAATCTGGAGCCAAGATTGAGAAATAATAATTAGCTTTGACATCTTCTGGCTTAGCCAAGACTACTGGACGGTTGTATTCATTAAAGGCTTTTCCAATTGTTCCATCATTCAGACGACGAACGATGCGGGCAATATCAGCCACAACACTTGTTGCAGTTGGTTTTTGACCAGCACCTGGTCCATAGTACATAGACTCGCCGATACCGATAGACTCTACAAAGACTGCATTCATAACACCATTAACACTTGCAAGCGGGTGAGTCTTAGGAAGGAAGGTTGGCGTAACCTCAGCAGCAATACCAGAAGCTGTTTCTTCGATAGAACCAACTAATTTCACAACATAACCAAGTTCTTGAGCTACTGCCACATCTTCTGGAGTGATGTTGCGAATTCCTTGGTGACCCACATCTTCAAACTTGACATTCATCCCAAAAGCAAACTGACTGAGGATGACCATCTTGTAGGCTGCATCAATACCGTCAACATCATTGGTTGGGTCGCTCTCAGCAAAGCCAAGTCGTTGGGCTTCTGCCAAAGCATCTTCATAAGACCAGCCTTCTGTTACCATTTTGGTCATCATAAAGTTAGATGTTCCGTTCACAACACCAAGAACACGTGTGATTTTGTCTGATGCTAGTGAGTTAACCAAGGTACGAAGGATTGGGATTCCTCCTGCAACAGCTGCTTCGTAGTATAGGGCAACATTGTGAGCTTTTGCAACCTCAAGCAATTCTGCACCATGGACTGCCAAAAGATCCTTGTTAGCTGTCACGACGTGTTTCCCTGCTTCTAAAGCACGAGTGATAAATGTTTTAGCAGGTTCGATACGCCCCATCAACTCAACAACGATCGTGATGTCTTTGTCTGACAAGATTTCATCGATATTTGTTACAAAATTAAAATCATTTCCTGCTTCAAGCAAGCGGGCTTTCTCTTGATCGTCTTTGACCAAAACCTTGGCTACTTCAATTTCTGAATGTGCTGCTTGAACAATTTTTTCTCCATTTTCCTTTAACAAGAATGGTACACCACTGGCTACTGTACCAAATCCAAGTAAAGCAATTTTAACTGACATGTTTGTCTCCTCGATATTTTCTAATAGTCCTATTATACCAAAATTGTGAGAAAATTCCTACCATTCTGAACTAAAAACATACTAAGATTAGTAGTGAAGAAATCTCTGACGGGAGAGAGTACTCACTACTTTTTCTTTATGTTAAAGTAGAGGTGTCTTGTTAAGTCGTAGCTTCTTTTGGCGCTAGACGTCGTACAAAAAACTGGCAAGACACCTGTTTTAGATGGAATTTTATCAAAGTATGTCGGACGCTAGACGTCGAGTATTGAAAATGAAATCACTAAAATAAGGAATCATTCAAGACAAAGAGGTAAACATAATGCGGACAGTTTTTGGAATTGATGTGAGTAAAGCAAGCTCAGAAGTCGCTATTCTTGTGAATGGTAAAAGGGTTTATGGCTATACTATGCCTAATGACATTATCGGATTTTCTCGTCTACTGGAGGATCTAAAGACCGTGAGCAACCCCGAAATTGTTTTTGAAGCTACTGGCGTCTACTCTCGCCGACTTCAGGCCTTTCTAGAAGAATATAGCTATGACTATACACGTCTTAATCCTTTGGAAGCTAAGAAGCAACTTGATGGATTGCGAGTCCGGAAAACCGATAAAATCGATGCAGAGAAACTTGCTTCGTCACAATTTGTTTTAAACCGTAAGCCAACTTATGTTCAAGAAGAAGTCTATCAAAACTTGCATGATCTTAGCCGATTCTACCAAAATCTGACAGAGGATATCGTAAGGACGAAGAATAGGCTGCACAAAGTTCTTCAAATTGCCTTCCCAGAAATCGAGAATCTACTATCTACTCCTACAGGTGAGCAATATTGGAATCTCGTGTCCATCTTCCCAACCAAGCATTGGGTGCTGGAACTATCAGAAGCCGAATTGAAAGAAGCTATTCGCAACTCAACCTCTAAACGCATTTCAGAGAACAGAGTAGGTAACTTGACTGAGAAGTTAGTTGGATTGGCGAAGCAATCTTATTCTGGCATTTCAAAAACCTCTCCTATGGTAGAAGAGGTTAAATATGATGCACAGGAACTTATAAAGTTGACAAACCGTCGGGAACAAGTTTTACAACAGTTGATAGCGTTAGCTGAACCTCTACCTGAATATGAGATTCTTCTCTCTATTCCTGGTATCGCAGAAACAACGGCTACAAGCATTATTGGTGAATTAGGAGACATTCGTCGTTTTAAGTCTGCTAATCAAATCAACGCTTTTATCGGTATTGATCTCAAACACTATGAATCAGGAGATTTCCTAGGTCAAGAGCATATCACTAAGCGTGGGAATCCTTATGCAAGAAAAATTCTGTACAAATGTATTCACAATATCGCTTCAGCTAGCCATACCAATCCTTGCCATATCGCAGATTTCTATGAGAAACGAAAAAGACAATCGCAGATAACTTCAACTAAGCCACATACGATTGCCTCTATACATCGTCTCATT
>NZ_JWAJ01000092.1 GCF_001068775.1 Streptococcus pseudopneumoniae | reverse complement strand
GATTAATTTTTGAGTGATTTTCTGGTTGACGATGGTCGCGATTTGGTGATTCTTTTTGACTAAGGAAGTCTTTGCAACAGCTATTTTCCCGCAGACTTTACAACGGAAACGGCGTTTTCTCAATCGAATGAGAGTCTTGTATCCTGCACATTCTAGGTAGGGAATTTTAGATTCTTTCTGGAAGTCATATTTAGCCATTTGTCCTTGACAGTTGTGACATTTAGGGGCAGGATAATCAAGTTTAGCGATGACTTCTTTATGCGTTCCAGCATCAAGATAATCTAAGATTATGATGTTCTTGTCTTTAATTCCGAGTAAGTTTGTGATAAAATTTATAGTCAATTGAACCTAAAACAGTACATAATGTGGTATAATCTTCTTATGGCATATTCAATAGATTTTCGTAAAAAAGTTCTCTCCTATTGTGAGCGAACAGGTAGTATAACAGAA
>NZ_JWAJ01000091.1 GCF_001068775.1 Streptococcus pseudopneumoniae | reverse complement strand
GGTAATTTCTCAAAGTAACTTCCACTTTCCTGACCAAAGTGGAAATTAGTCTAAAACGGATTTTTATGGTGGAATTAAGTGTGAGACGTTTGTGGTAGAAATGAGGCCTACTATGATCAAACATAAACACCTTACCCTTTCAGACCGTAATGATATCCAATTAGGTTTAGAGCGCGGTGAAACCTTCAAAGCTATCGGGCAACTTATTCTAAAAGACCCGACTACTGTTTCCAAAGAAGTCAAACGAAACAGACTAGTCAGAGAGTCTACGTGTGATAACCTCCCTTGTCCTTTACTTGCCAAAGCTCCCTTTGTCTGTAATGGATGTCCTAAAAGAAGACAAAACTGTGGCTATCAGAAAATCTTCTACCTCGCCAAACAAGCTCAAAAGCAGTACGAACAAACTCTTGTCGAAGCTCGTGAAGGAACTCCTCTTAATTCTCAGACTTTCTGGAACATGGATAAAATTATTTCTGATGGGGTTAAAAAGGGACAACACATCTATCATATCCTCAAAACTCATAACCTTGATGTTAGCTCCTCAACTGTCTATCGACACATCCGAAAAGGTTACCTGTCTATCGCTCCGATTGATCTTGCTAGAGCTGTTAAATTTAAAGAAAGAAGAAAAAATAATCTACCTTCCATCCCTAAAGAAGCTAAAAAAGGCCGTTCCTATGAGGATTTCCAAAACTATTTAGCCCTTAATCAACTAGACTCTTGGCTGGAAATGGATACAGTTATGGGCAGAATGGGAGGGAAAGTCCTACTCACCTTCAACCTCTCTTTCTGTAACTTTATCTTCGCTAGACTTCTGGTTAATAAAACTGCCCTTGAGGTTACCAAACACCTTTATAAAATCAAGAACACTCTTCACCAAGCGGACAAAGATTTCTTCCAACTCTTTCCTGTCATTCTGACTGATAATGGTGGAGAGTTTGCCAGGGTTGATGACATCGAAATGGATGTTCGAGGAGAGAGCAAGCTCTTCTTTTGCGACCCTAATCGCTCTGACCAGAAAGGGAGAATTGAGAAAAATCACACGCTGATTCGCGACATTCTACCTAAGGGAACTTCCTTTGACAACTTAACTCAAGAGGATATTAATCTCGTCTGTTCGCATGTCAACAGTGTCAAACGCGCTGCTTTGAATGGAAAGTCAGCCTATGAACTCTTTGCCTTTACTTACGGAGAAGAAATTCCTAAACTTCTCGGCATTTCTAAAATACCTGCAGAAGATGTCTGTCAGTCTTCTAAATTACTCCAACATAAAATCTAAAAACTAACCAAAAAACCCATTCAAACGTCTCATACTAACTTCCACCATAGCGGAACTTAATCTGAAACGCTTTCAGATGAGGGGATTTTGTGCGCTCTTTTTTCTATTCCTTTCGACTACAAAAGCGATGAAATCAAGCATGAGTAAAACCAGTGGAACTTACCCTGACACGGAATTCCACTGGTTTTTACAATTTTTATCAGACTAACTTCCACTTCTACTAGCGGTGGAACTTAGTTTGGGAATTTAGCAAACATTTCTTAATTATAAGATTTTTTACTTGATATACAAAACTTGATCAGTAGAAATTCGTTTTTGAAATCCTTAAACTAAATGCAAAATCCAAGTCCTTATTTGAGTAATAACTTTCCAAAAAAGAGGCTGAAACAATCTGTTCCAACCTCACAATTTTAAACAATCTCAAATTTTAATTGACCAGCTTTGACACCAATCTTCAGAGTCTTACCAGCTTCCAATTCACCTTTAAGGAGAAGTTCTGCTAGTTTGTCTTCTACTTCCGTTTGCAAAGTTCTGCGTAGTGGACGAGCCCCCATCTCTGGATCATATCCTTGCTGAGCTAGGAGTTTAAGGGCTGATGCTTGAAGTTTCAAGTCAATTCCTTTTTCTGCAAGACTAGCAATCAATGGTTTGACCATAATCTTAACTACTTCTTGCATATCTTGACTTGACAAGCTATGGAAGACTACCTTCTCATCAATACGGTTGATAAACTCTGGACGATAAGCCTTTTTCAGCTCCTCAAACATCCGTTTTTCCATATTTTCCTGATCAAAACGAATGTCCTTAGCTCCAAAACCAACTGTCTTGTCATCACGAAGAGCTGTCGCACCAAGGTTTGAAGTCATGATGATGATGGTATTGGAGAAGTCAACCTTGCGACCCTTACTGTCTGTCAAGACACCATCATCCAAGACTTGCAAGAGCACATTAAAGATGTCTGGGTGAGCCTTCTCTACCTCGTCAAAAAGCAAGACTGAGTACGGTTTGTTACGAACCTTCTCGGTCAACTCCCCGCCTTCTTCGTAGCCTACATAACCTGGAGGAGCTCCATTGAGACGACTGGCTGCAAATTTCTCCATATATTCACTCATGTCAAAGCGGATAAGAGCAGACTCATCATCAAAGAGAACTTCCGCCAAGGCCTTGGCCAACTCGGTCTTACCAACACCTGTTGGTCCTAGGAACATAAAGGATCCAATTGGGCGTTTGTTATTGCGAATACCCGATTGATTTCGGCGAATGGCACGACTGATACTAGATACAGCTTGTTCCTGTCCGATAACACGTTTATGCAGTTCAGCTTCAAGATTGAGATACTTCTTGGCATCTGTTTGGGTCAATTTTTGAACTGGAATACCTGACAAGCGACTCAAGGTTGTCAAAATGTCTGATTCTGTCACCAAGTCTTTATAAACAGGTACTTCCTGTTCTTTTGCAATGAGTTGAGCAGCTTGCTTCCATTTACCATCCATCAAGGCCTTATCAGCTGGTGTTAAATCTGACTCATCTTTTTTAGCGTGCTTTGATTTATTTTGGACAGTTGCTGCCGCTTCATCCAAAAGATCAATCGCTGAGTCTGGCAAGTGACGGCTAGTTAAATAACGATGAGCCATTTTGACAGCTGTTTCTACTGCATCGTCTGTAATTTGGACATGGTGGTGTTTCTCATAGGTTGCTTTCAAACCTCGTAAAATAGCCATACTATCTGCTAAACTTGGTTCCTCAATCATCACTTTTGCAAAGCGACGAGAAAGGGCTGCGTCTTTTTCGATGTGCTTTTGATACTCTTCCTGAGTGGTCGCACCGACAGTTCTCAGAGTTCCACGTGCCAAGGCAGGTTTCAAGATATTGGCCGCATCCAAGGTCGAATCGATCCCACTTCCTGACCCCATAATGGTATGAAGCTCATCGATAAAGAGGATGACCTTTCCATCTTCCTCAATATCTTTGATGATATTGTTCATACGTTCTTCAAAGTCACCACGGAAACGAGTTCCCGCAACCACATTCATCAAATCAAGTTCTAAAACTCGCATCTTAGCCATTTCATCAGGTACATCCCCGTTGGCAATACGTTGCGCAAGACCAAGTGCTAGAGCTGTTTTACCGACACCTGCATCTCCAACTAGGACTGGATTATTTTTTGTCTTACGGCTCAAGATTTGAATCATACGAGAGATTTCTTGGTCGCGCCCGATGACTGGTTCCAATTTACCCGAACGAGCTTGCTCCGTAAGGTCATGCGTATAATCTTCCAAACCTCCACTTGGTGTCTGAGGCATACCCATCATATTAGCCATGGAATTTTGCTTATCCGCTACCGTACGATGACGCTGGCGAAGGGCCTTCAAATCTTCTCTAGTCCAACCAGCACGCGCTTCAAGACTTCGACGAAGTCCAGCAATCTTGACCTGATCCTTCTGATCTTCGTAAGAAAATCCCGCTTTTTCTAAAATGCGAGTAGCTAAGGCATTGCCATCATGTAAGATAGCATAAAGAACATGCTCTGTTCCCAATACCTTGGCATGTACGACAGAAGCAACGTGCTCTGCTTCCAACAACAATACCTTCAACCGGTGTGAAAAAGGCAGCTCCTGATAATGTTCCTTATCGCTATACTTTGTTTCAGTCAGCTCTACAGCAACTTCCTCCAGACGATCAATCTCATATGGAAATTCGTTCAAAGTCGCCCCAGCTACACTGTAACCATGATTGGCCATAGCAATCAATAGGTGCCATGACTCTAGGTATTCTGCCCCAAAATGACTGGCGACCAGAAAGGCACTTTCTATACATTCTCTCAATGCTTTTGAATATTTCATTTAGTTCTATTTTCCTTTTCTATCTACCTCTTGTAATAACTGACGGAGCATATTGGCACGGATAAGATTGGCATCATCGCCTAAAACTCGGTCTGTCGCCATTGCTAATAATAGATTCATCTCCTGACGAGTCACTAAATCCTGCTCAAACAAGAGTCTTAAAACATCTTCAAAGATAGCTAGGCTAACTTCTTCACCTACCGAATACAGTAAATCGCGGAGCATTTCATGGTGGTTTGAGAATTCAATCCGACCAATGCGAATATAACCGCCACCTCCCCGCTTACTTTCAACTAAATAGCCTCTGCTTTCAGTAAATCGAGTCTTAATCACATAGTTGATCTGGCTAGGCACGACTTGAAAGGTATCCGCTAATTGGCTTCGTTGCAATTCAACCATACCCGACTGCTCCAAAATCGCCTTGATATAGGCCTCTATATGGTCTGATGTATTTTTAAATCTCATAGAACGCCACCTCTTTCTTTGAACCTTGACTATTTTTGACTATTATACCGAATTTTTCGATTTTTTAAAAGAAAAAGGGGCTGGTAATGAAGAATCCTCACCAACTCCCTGTCTTTCTAATTATTTAAGCCTAATTCTGCTAATATCTGGCGTTTATAGGCAATTTTTTGAACGTCCTTGTCTTCAGCTTCAGACCAATTAAGTTTGACTTCAGAAACAATCTGCCCAGGGCGATTTTTTAAGATATAGATACGGTCGCTGAGATTGAGGGCTTCCTCGATACTATGCGTAATGATGAGTGTTGTCAGGCCTAGCTGTTTATGAATCTCCAAATACCAGGCGTGGAGCTCCATCTTAGTCATCTCATCCAAGGCACTAAAGGCCTCATCTAGAAGAAAGAGCTTATGTCCAAAAAGATAGGTACGAAGTAAAGCAACACGCTGACGCATCCCACCACTGAGTTCATGAGGGTACTTATCCCTTACAGCCGTCAACTGAAAGGTAGCAAGGATTTCGTATGCGCGGGCAATCGCTTCTGCCTTGTCCACCTTTTGGATCAAGAGGGGCAAAATAATATTGCCTAGCACCGTCTTGTGTTCCAAGAGCAGATCCTTTTGTAGCATATAGCTCACGCGCCCCTTGGGATTTTCCTCCCCATCAAGCACAATTCGCCCTGACTGGACTTCTAAAATCCCTGCAATCAGGTTAAAGAGAGTGGTCTTCCCTACACCACTGGGGCCTAGGATAGAAACCACTTCACCTGAAGTCACTTGTAGATTAATATCCTCTAAAATCTTTTCATTGTCGTAGGCATAGCTTACATGTTCTAGTCTAATTTCTGTCATTATTTCACAAATTCGTTGGTAAATCCTTTATCTGTCAAGTCTTCCTTGAGGATACCATTTTCTTTATCCCATTTGTAGAAGGCATTCCAGCGGTCAGCATCAAATTGTCCCCATTTTTCCTTGTCGCTCGCATATTCTTTTGACAAGTATTTTTGAGATTCGATGACGAAATCACGTTTATCCTTTAACTCAGGGGCATTCTTGATCAAGATATCAGCCGCTTCTTCTGGGTGCTCCATAGCATATTGGTAACCTTTTTTGATAGCTTGGATGACTTTACGAGCTTCTTCTTTGTTGTCTTTTAGATAGTCGTTGTTTGCGATGATAACTGGTGAGTAGTAGTCAAATTCTTTAACGTAGTCTTTCAAATACATAAAGTTAGCATCTACACCTTGAGATTTAGCAAGGATTCCATCCCAACCATAATAAATCCAAGCAGAATCAAAAACGCCATTGGCAATCGGTGTGATCGAGTTTGAATCGTTGTTTGGTACTTTTTCAACCTTCTCAAAGTCGCCACCTTGAGATTCTACCAAGGTTTTCAACATCGCAAGCTCAGTAGGGTCATTCCAAGTTCCGTATTTCTTGCCAACTAGGTCTTTTGGACTAGTTACATTATCAGATTTACGAGAGATGATCCCTGATGTATTGTGCTCAACGATCGCTGCAACGGCAGTGATACCTGCTCCTTTTTCCAATTTCTTAGCCATGTAATCTTGGAAATAGATAGCAAATGGCGCCTTACCATTGATAACCAAGTCTGACGAGCTTTCTTCAGGTGGCAATTTCAAATCAACATCCACTCCAGCTTCTTTGAAATAACCTTTTTCTTTAGCTACATAAAGCCCTGTGTGGTTGGTATTGGGTGTCCAGTCTAGGATAAAGTCAATTTTTTTGAGTTCTGCTTCTTTGTTATCCTTAGAAGCTGTTCCTTGCCCACAAGCCACAAGCACGACAGCTACAAGAGCTGTTACAATCGTTAAAAACACTTTCCATGTTTTCTTCATTTATATTTCCTCTTTTCTTTTTACAAAACGCTTCTTTTAAGCACGTTTCCATTTAATCACATATTTTTCACTGATATCGACTAATTTCATACCCACAAGGCTAATCAGCGATACCAGAATAATAATCGCGAACATGGTATCATACTGAAACAGTTTCTTGGACTGAATCATGTAGACACCTAGTCCTTCAAAGCCTCCCAACCACTCAGATACCACTGTTGTGATAAAGGCGTAGGAGACGCTAACCCTTAGTCCTGCATAAAAGTAGGGCAGGCTGACAGGGATTTTAAAATGCCACAGGATTTGCCAAGGATTCGCTCGCATCAGACTAAACAAGGTCAGCATGTCCTTGTCGCAATGCCTAAAACCATCTAGAATACTGACGATAATAGGGAAGGTTGTCGTCAAGATAATCAAAACAATCTTGGGCAAGATACCATAACCCAACCATAAAACTAGGATAGGAGCTATGGCAATTGTCGGTATGGTCTGGACAACTACCATCATGGGGTAAATCAAGTCATTGAGCCAGCCCAAACTATCCATAAGAACAGCCATGATACAGGCTATCAAGACTCCCAAGACCAAACCTAATAAGGCTACTCTCAAGGTTGCCCAACTATGGTACCAGAGAAATTCTCTGTCACGAACAAAAGACTGGAGAATCTCAAGTGGTGTCGGCAGGATAAACTTTGGTAAGAGTTTTAAGAATCCCGCCACCTGCCAAACGGATAAGACACCCAAAAATCCTAGCAGACTAATATGCCGTCTCATTATACTTTTCAAGTTTCTCATCGATGCTTAAAATCTCTCCTATATTTATTTTCACATTGGCAAAAACATTGTCTGCTCCTTGCCCCGCCACTTCTAAGGCTTCTTTAAGAATTCGCATGAGCTCATCAAACTCCCCCTCCAAGACCGTTTCAAATGGTGTCACCACCATGGTCACTTCTTGAGCTTGCAGATAAGCAATGACCTTATCAATTACAGCTATGCGGTCAATCCCTTGTGACAGGGGCAGGACTTGTAAAGCAATGCTTGCTTTCATTCAAACCTCCTTCTAAGTTACAGTTTTTCTTTGTAAAAAAGAAAAACCTCTTCCATATATGAAAAAGGTGCAAAATTAGGCTAAGTTTCGTTCCCTACGCTGGCATTACCCAGATCAGGTGCGGTCGAAGTTTAACACTTCCTCTCAGACTGTACACAGACTCCCATATATTATATGGACATATGATAACGCAAAACAAACAAGATGTCAAGGAAACTGCTTACAGAAAAAGAGACGGCAAACCTTCTCTTTCTCTAATTATACAGATGAACTAGCTCTTTCAATTAAAGCATAGGGGCGAATAACTGAGCTACTTCTTTGATTAATGTTTGATACCAAGTAGGCTTGATTGTCCCAGTAAAAATTTCTTGCGACTCTTCAAAAATTTCTTCAAAATCATTGCGAATAGTTGCAATGGACGGTGTTTCATACAATAAAACTGCATTTTCATAGTGGTGAACCAAGCTGCGATAATCAAGGTTTATGGTTCCAACAACCGCAAATCGATCATCAACAATCATTTGCTTACTATGGATAAAACCAGGAGTATACTCATAGATACGTACACCAGCAGACAAAAGATCAGGATAAGATCCTCGAGTTACTAACTGGATGAGCTTTTTATCTGGGATAAATGGAGTTATAATTCTCACATCTACACCTCGCATGGCTGCATTTTTTATATCCTCTGTCAAATCATAATCAATAATGAGATAAGGCGTGGTGATATAGACAAAATCTTCCGCTTGATTAATCAGATTTTGATAGACGATTTTACCCACCTTCATTTTATAGATAGGCTTAGGGCCACTTCCATACGGGATACAAAGACCACCTCCTGGTCGTGTCTGATTTTCCAAATGATACTGATCAAAGTCACTAATTTCTCCACGGTTGATGTACCAGTTCATGAGAAATAGTCTGGTAAAGGCTTGAGTCGCCGGACCATCTATCCGAATCCCACTATCTTTCCAGTGTCCAAAACGTTCAATCTGATTGATATATTCGTCTGCAAGATTAATCCCGCCAGTATAGGCAATCTGCCCATCAATGACCAAAATCTTACGGTGGTCACGGTTATTATAGGCCACTGTCATACGAGGAATTACCTTATTAAACTTATGAGCCTCAATTCCCCGAGATCGGAGATGCACAGTATAATCACCTGGCAATGTCACCATGCAGCCGATATCGTCGTAGAGCATCTTGACCTCGACTCCCTGAGAAGCTTTTTCTTCAAGAATTTCAAGCATACTATCCCACATCAAACCTTCGTCGACAATGTAGTATTCTAGAAAAATAAATTTTTCAGCCCTCTTCAAATCTTCCAGCATCTGTTGCCACATTTCCTCACCATTTGAAAAGAATTGTGAGTCTGTCTGATCATAAACTTCTGCATTACTGTCCATATGCAATAAGGCATTGATAATCCCGTAGGCAGATTTATCAGTTTCTTGTAGGATCTGATGAAGACTATGCTCTCGCTTTTCATGAGATGCAATAGAACGAAGTTCCTGTAATTGTTTGAATTCCTTTTTTGATAACCGACGCTCACCAAACATGATATAAAGCAAGGGACCAAAAACAGGAACAAAAGTGACAATCAACCACGTCACCTTGCTTTCAGGAGACATAGAACGATTGACAATAGCTAAAACAGTTGCCACGCTGACAAGAAATACAAGAGCAACCCAAACAAGTGGAGCAATCTGGCTCATGTAAAGAATGACTGCAAAAACTACAAATAATTCTATCAGAATAATCGCAATGCTAAAACCATACTTGGACATCAATAGTCGAAATTTTCTAGTTCCCATAACTCCCCCTCAATTTCTAAGTCTACTCCCTAATTTAACGTCTGAAAACGCTTGTTACCTTCTAGTATACTTAGTTTAGAAGAACTTAGCAAGTCTTTTCTGTTTCAACCTATAAAATTAAAAAGAGTCTGCGACAAAATAATTCTCAGCCACAAAAAAGCTAGATATTCCCAATTGTGGAACTCTAGCTTTTTCATCGCTCTGAATATAAATCATGGCCACCCGTCAAACGGGTGGTTTGTACCAGGGCTATAAGCCCAGATAACTAGCCAGCGCCTAAA
>NZ_JWAJ01000090.1 GCF_001068775.1 Streptococcus pseudopneumoniae | reverse complement strand
TATCAAATGAAATCGAGTACTAGCTATAAGCTAGTTGAAACATCTAATTTTTAGGAGGGCTGGATGGCTAACTTCATTATAGAACTTTCAAAGCTAAAAAGAATCAATAAAATTTAAAAAAATAAGCAAAAACTCTTGCACTAATCAAAGTAGTGTGGTATACTTATAAATGGTTTGAAAAAACTGCCTAAGACAGTAGGGGAGCTCGACTCATAAATATCCTACCGAGGACAAAACGTATCATTTAAAAAGAAGCGTATTGTACTTTCGTGTCTAGGTTTGGGCGCGTTTTTCTTTTGGAAAAATTCCCCAAGCAAAATAATTACGGAGGTGAACACACTAATGAGTGAAGCAATTATTGCTAAAAAAGCGGAACTAGTTGACGTAGTAGTTGAGAAAATGAAAGCTGCTGCATCAATCGTCGTTGTAGACGCTCGTGGTTTGACAGTTGAACAAGATACAGTTCTTCGTCGTGAGCTTCGTGGAAGCGAAGTTGAGTACAAAGTTATCAAAAACTCAATCTTACGTCGTGCAGCTGAACAAGCTGGACTTGGAGAATTGGCATCTGTTTTTGTTGGACCATCTGCTGTAGCATTTTCTAACGAAGATGTTATCGCACCAGCGAAAATCTTGAACGACTTTGCTAAAACTGCTGACGCACTTGAAATCAAGGGTGGTGCAATCGAAGGCGCTGTCGCATCAAAAGAAGAAATCGTTGCTCTTGCAACTCTTCCAAACCGCGAAGGACTTCTTTCTATGCTCCTTTCTGTACTTCAAGCGCCAGTGCGCAACGTTGCTCTTGCAGTCAAAGCGGTTGCAGAAAGCAAAGAAGACGCAGCTTAATCTTAAGCTACGCAGCGTAGCTTAGCTACGAAAAAAATAAAAAAACTAATTTTAAAACTTATTTGGAGGAAATAACAATGGCATTGAACATTGAAAACATTATTGCTGAAATTAAAGAAGCTTCAATCCTTGAATTGAACGACCTTGTAAAAGCTATCGAAGAAGAATTTGGTGTAACTGCAGCTGCTCCTGTAGCTGTAGCTGCTGCTGGTGGTGCTGAAGAGGCTGCTAAAGATTCATTTGACGTTGAATTGACAGCTGCTGGCGACAAGAAAGTCGGCGTTATCAAAGTTGTACGTGAAATCACAGGTCTTGGTCTTAAAGAAGCTAAAGAACTTGTTGATGGTGCACCAGGTGTCATCAAAGAAGGCGTTGCAGCTGCAGAAGCTGAAGAAATCAAAGCTAAATTGGAAGAAGCTGGAGCTTCAGTTACTCTTAAATAAGAGGCATATACCAATTAGAATTCGGAATACTATAGTATCAGCCTTTTAGAATCGTGAACACATTTTAGAAACTGATAAATTAATTTAGTTTCCTACCAAAAACCCTACCAAAAATTAATTTGGCAGGGTTTTTCTTTTTAATAAAATTATTTTGGAGAACAGTTGAATATTGTTCTCCTTTTTTTATTTTCAGGAGGGAAAATGACAAAAGAATTACAATCATCACGCTATATTGTCATTTCATTTTTAGTACGTGAAATGGGAATTGACATTGTTGAAGCCATCTCTCTTATGGCTGAATTAGAAAAAAGTGGATTGGTTCGATTGGAATCAAGTGGAGATTTAATACTCAAAGAACTTGGAGGAGCGCTATGAAACGAATAACCGCAAATCAATACCAAACTTCAGAACGGTATTACAAATTACCTAAAATTCTTTTTGAGGATGAGAAATATATGGATATGAAACTAGAAGTAAAGGTAGCTTATTCTATTTTAAAGGATCGTTTAGAATTATCTCTCAGTCGTGGTTGGATAGATGAAGAAGGAGCGGTTTATTTAGTATTTTCTAATTCTAAACTGATGAGGCTATTAGGTTGTTCGAAGTCAAAATTACTGTCCATCAAAAAAACTCTTAAAGAATATGACTTAATTGATGAAGTCCAACAGTCTTCAAGTGAGAAAGGGAGACTAGCTAATAAGATTTATTTAGGGGAGTTGTCTTCTACCCCAGTAGCTAGTTCGAACAGGCCTAGTGTTAAAAAAAGACTAGGGCAGGATGAAAATGAAACGGCCCCCGTCTCTTATTCAGCCCCTAGTGAGACTGAAGTTAGTGAGACTAAATATAGTGAGACTGATTCTTTATTTATTGAGGATGAGGAAGAAAGGAATTCTCAACCTATTTTGAGAAGAAAAGTAGAAAAGGTCACAAAATATGATCGAGATTATATTTGGGGATTAGTACAAGATCAATTTAGACGAGAGGGTTTTTCTGAAACAGCCAGTGATATAGCTATGACTGATTTTGAGAGAATCTATCAATATGCTCTTGACAATGTTCGCTTTGTTAGACGAGCGGAAGTACTTGCTGAATTTGTGTTTAACGGCTTGTATTCCGTTTGGAATAACCGTGTTAGAAAAGGAGGTGGTTAAATGTCGCCAATCGAGTGGATATTAGTTATGCTTATTGTCATTTCAAGTGGAGTGACAGTTCTGACAATGATAGTCGATAAGAAAGGGGTGATAAAGAAATGAGATTTATTGATTTATTTTCAGGTATCGGTGGCTTTCGTCTTGGAATGGAAAGTGTCGGACACGAGTGTATTGGATTTTGTGAGATTGATAAATTTGCTAGGAAATCTTATAAGTCCATTTTTCAAACGAAAGGAGAAATAGAATTTCATGACATACGAGATGTTTCAGATGACGAATTTAAAAAACTTAGAGGGAAAGTCGATGTCATCTGTGGGGGATTCCCTTGTCAAGCATTTTCAATCGCAGGAAGACGATTGGGATTTGAAGATACTAGAGGCACTTTATTCTTTGAAATTGCTAGGGCGGCCAAACAAATCCAACCACGTTTTCTTTTTCTTGAAAATGTTAAAGGCCTACTCAATCACGATAAGGGACGGACGTTCACCACAATCCTTACCACGCTTGATGAATTGGGGTTTGATGTTGAGTGGCAGGTGCTTAACAGTAAGGATTTTGGCGTTCCCCAAAACAGAGAGAGGGTGTTTATTATCGGACATTCTAGAAAGAGAGGTACCAGACTCTTATTTCCTTTCAGACGAGAAGGTCAAGCAACTAACTCTGAGACTTTAAAAATATTAGGGAATTTGAATCCATCAAAAAGTGGAATGAGTGGTAAAGTCTATTATTCAGAAGGTCTTGCACCAACCTTAGTTCGTGGAAAAGGAGAAGGATTTAAAGTTGCGATTCCTTGTATGACACCAGACAGATTAGAAAAAAGACAAAATGGTAGACGTTTCAAGGATAATCAAGAGCCAATGTTTACTTTAAATACTCAGGATCGCCATGGTATTGTCGTTGTTGGAGATTTACCAACTAGCTTTAAGGAAACTGGTCGCGTCTATGGAAGTGAGGGCTTATCTCCAACACTGACTACGATGCAAGGTGGAGATAAAATCCCCAAAATACTGATTCCAGAACCAATCCAATTTCTAAAAGTCCGAGAGGCAACGAAAAAAGGATATGCTCAAGCAGAAATAGGAGATTCAATCAATTTGGAGAGACCAAGTTCTCAGTATCGTCGTGGTAGAGTTGGAAAAGGTATAGCGAATACGTTAACAACCAGTGGGCAAATGGGAGTAGTAGTGGCTAGCTATGAAGGAGAAGATAAACAAGTTTATCATGTAGCCGGTGTCTTAATAGATGGACAATTTTACCGTCTGAGGATACGACGAATCACTCCTAAAGAGTGTTTTCGACTGCAGGGATTTCCTGATTGGGCTTTTGAAGCTGCTAGAAAAGTCTCTAGTAATAGTCAGCTCTATAAACAAGCTGGTAATAGCGTAACAGTTCCTGTGATTGCCGCAATCGCAATGAAATTAAAAGAAATAGAGGAAAAAGATGAAAGCTTTAAATAAAGAGTCAATACTAGATTGTGACGAATTAGAAACAGAATTACATGATGCAGAAATCAGACAGCTGGATGAACAAATATTTTTGATGCCCAATTATCCATGTGAGTTTGAGGTGACATTTTTAGATGATTACCATAAAAAACGCAACTACCCCCTATTTTACGAATCCTATCTTCAAAACATTATGGAATTCCTGGAAAGTCAGGATATAAAGAACGGAGCTGATGCCTTTGTAGATGATCATCAGAATCTTGTTTTTGTTTTATATGGACAAGGCTATCGAGCCGAGGGAAAAGAGGGAATATTTACAACCCAAGTAACTGTAAAAGCTTATGATGAAGACAAGAAACCGATTAACTTCGCAAATTTATTAGATTCCTTAATCGTCTCAGAATATCAAATGGAACCGAATCTTTGGGAGGTCTCTCATGATTGATCTCTATCTAAGTAAAAATAGCCAAAGAAATCAACTTCTTTTGGATTTCTTTCAAAAGTATGGCATAGAGGTCACTCCTCATTCTATTTCTGAAATGACAAAGGATAAATTAATTGAGTTGATGAGCTATTCTTCAGATTGTTTTGAATTTTTATCTCCCAATTTATTACGATTTAAGAACCGTGACAATCTAAGATTAACGGATTTCGTTGAGATGATTTTAAAAAATCCTGAACTAACCATCAGACTTCCTCTTGCGGTTTCAAATAAGCGAGTTTATCCAAATCTGAATTTGGAAGAGGCTAGAGCTCTATTGCCAAGAGATACGAAACAATTGATTTACATGGCACAAACACATTATTTATCTAACTAAAGGAGAAGCAATATGGCTGAACGATTTTGGGAGAACTTGTCCATTATTTTGGCTGAAAGAAATATCAGCTGGATTGAGTTAACCAGAAAAATGTTTGCGGGAGAGTTTCACTATCCAAGTGAATTGAATCGCTTGTATCAAAAGATTCGTCACTACAAGATGGAACAACGAATGCCTCAAAGTCCATGGGTAGAAAGGATTGTGCAGGTATTAGATTTAGATTATGAAGATTTATTTCGGAGGTAACTATGAAAAGAATAATTCCAGTATATATATTCCAACAAGTAAATGTCCTATTGGTATCCCTATACTTACTGAAATTTTTTTGTATCGGTGAGTTAACTATACTACAGATTCTCTATGGTTCGTCACTCATTTCTTTTTTATGGATGTATGATCAACGTAAACAAGTGGCTAAGGTCAATATGAAAATTAGGATAAAGTGGCTTGGTATTGGATTCGTTAGTCTACTGATTATAAGTCTATGTTTTAGTCTGATTCATGCTCAAGGAACCACGAATCAAGCAAACTTAATTGGACTTCAACATCAAGTTCCTTGGTTTTCATTTTTATTGTTCTTAATCAATGCGAGTATGGTTGAAGAATTTTTGTATCGAGAAATTTTATGGAACTTGGTCAGAAAATTAGATATTCGAGTTGCTTTGACAAGCGTTTTGTTCGCTTTAGCTCATCATCCAGGAACCATTCTAGCTTGGTGTTTGTATGTTTCCTTGGGAATGTTTTTAGGGATGGTACGCTATAAATCGGACTTATGGGGCAGTATGGGGCTACATTTGGTGTGGAACCTACTAGTTTATAGTTTGCTGCTTTTTTAGACCAAATTAGCTTGTTTTAGGGCAATGAAATGCTAACGTTATGTAACAATGTTAGTCTTTTATTTCAAAATCTTTGTTTAGTATGAATTTAGTTCTACAGAAAAATAAGAAATGTGATAAAAATTTCAACTACTCTTATCTATAATAAAGCTACCTGTTCTTTGAAAATTGAATCCACTCCGTCTTGATTAGCGTGCCTGTGTAAGTAGGGACTGAGAGTATTCCCCTGTGAAGGGCAACTGGCACAAGACGTGTGTGAGAATTTTCTAACAGACACGGAGTTTATCGTTACCAGACTTAAACGATGCGACAAACTAGATAAAGGAGTTAATCATGAAGGTAGTAAACTTGTATGATTTGAAACAAATGGGAAATAAAGGTGGTTGTACCATCCAATTGATTCATCACTTTCCTTTTGGTATGGGCTTAGGACATCTCAAAAAAGACTACATTGAATTTAAACGTGTTGGTATCGTTGATGGGAAAGCAGTAGAAGTTACTCTTCGAGAACCTTATTCGAGAGATCTACTGCAGGTTGTTAAGTCGATTAAGCAACGTCAGAAATTGATAGCTTATCGTTATAAAGAAGGAAAGCTGCTATTTGTGAAGAAGGAGGCATCAGATGTCCTCTGAACAACAGGAACGAATGGCAGTTCAATATGCAGAGCGTAGTCTTTTATTTACTGTAAGAAGTCTCTTAAAGATTCTAGAATGGTCTAGACGTCAGGCTTTAGCACAGGATTCCGCCTATAAGATAGGGGTGCAGAAATTAGAAGAATTGCTACAATCTCCTTATTCGATTGATACGATTAATCTGAAAAAAGATTTTTTAGACAAACCAATTGATATAGAGAAATTTAAAGCTTTTTTAGAGAAAGAAGAGATTCCTTTAGCCATCGCTTGGCAAGGGGATTCTCTACATTTCTACACGAAAGACCGTTCGATTCTAGACAATCATTTAGACCATCTGTTAGAAAAAATGGTTAATGATCCGGAGAAATTAGCTGATTTTACCATGGATAAGTCATTAGACGATGCAATTGATGAGGCTAAATCCCAAATTACCTTTAGACAAGAAGGAGCCGTAAAACAGAAAGAGATGGTGAGATGATGTACAGTGGAAAGAAATTCCTACTATTCTCACTGTTAGGTATCTTACTAGGCTATCTTTTTCATCGTTTGACGCTTTTGTATGATTCCTATACTGGCAATAGCTTAGATAAATGGACTCATCTCCTGATGGAAGGTCAAGATGAAGTTCTTCAGTCGCCATGGAATGTTTCTTTTACTGGAAAATCAAGTGCTTTTTTTCTACTAGGTTTTGTGATGATGTTACTAGTTTATCTCTATCTAGAGACTGGTAAAAAACAATACCGAGAAGGAGTAGAATACGGGAGCGCACGTTTTGGAACTCTAAAAGAAAAGAAGCTCTTTTACGGTAAAGAATTTTCTCATGATACGATCTTAGCACAAGATGTTCGTTTGACATTATTAGATAAAAAAATACCCCAATATGATAGAAATAAGAATATTGCGGTGATCGGAGGTTCAGGAAGTGGGAAGACATTTCGCTTTGTAAAACCCAATCTGATTCAGATGAATAGTTCCAATATTGTCGTGGATCCTAAAGATCACTTAGCTGAGAAAACAGGAAGACTCTTTTTGGAACATGGCTACCAAGTAAAGGTGCTAGATTTAGTCAATATGAAGAACTCAGATGGCTTCAATCCTTTTCGCTATATAGAGACAGAAAATGATTTGAATCGCATGCTGACGGTTTATTTCAATAACACCAAAGGCTCTGGCTCCCGAAGTGACCCATTTTGGGATGAAGCTTCTATGACTTTGGTACGAGCTTTAGCCTCCTACTTGGTCGATTTCTATAACCCACCTAAAACAAGAGAACAGCTCATAGAAGAAAGTCGTTTAAGTCAAAAGGAATATCAAAACTTGTTGAAACGTCAAAAAAAAGAAGTGGAAGAGCGAAAAAAACGAGGGCGTTATCCAAGTTTTGCTGAAATCTCAAAACTCATTAAACACTTATCTAAGGGTGAAAACCAAGAAAAAAGTGTCTTAGAAATTCTATTTGAAAATTATGCTAAAAAGTATGGAACTGAAAATTTTACCATGCGAAATTGGGCAGATTTCCAAAATTATAAGGATAAGACTCTGGATTCTGTTATAGCTGTAACCACTGCTAAATTTGCCCTCTTCAATATTCAAAGTGTCATGGATTTGACCAAAAGAGATACCCTTGATATGAAGACATGGGGCAAGGAAAAATCAATGGTTTACTTAGTTATCCCAGATAACGATAGTACCTTTCGCTTTCTTTCAGCCCTCTTTTTTTCAACCGTATTTCAAACCCTAACAAGACAAGCAGATATTGATTTTAAGGGTCAATTGCCTCTTCATGTGAGAGTTTACTTAGATGAGTTCGCAAATATCGGAGAAATCCCAGATTTTGCTGAACAAACCTCAACAGTCCGTTCTCGAAATATGAGTCTCGTTCCCATTCTTCAAAATATTGCCCAACTTCAAGGGCTCTATAAAGAAAAAGAAGCTTGGAAAACCATTCTTGGGAACTGTGATAGCTTAGTCTACTTAGGTGGGAATGATGAAGACACCTTTAAATTTATGAGTGGATTACTCGGTAAACAAACCATTGATGTTCGAAATACTAGTCGTTCCTTTGGCCAGACAGGTTCAGGATCCCTTTCTCATCAAAATATTGCTCGTGATTTAATGACACCTGATGAAGTCGGAAATATGAAACGGCATGAATGCTTGGTTCGAATTGCTAATATGCCTGTCTTTAAAAGCAAAAAATACAATTCAACCAAGCATCCAAACTGGAAGTACCTAGCCAATCAAGAAACCGATGAACGGTGGTGGAACTATCAAATCAATCCTTTGAATCAAAGACAAGAAAATCATCTTGAAGGCCTTAGAATTCGTGATTTAACTTTTGAATCTAGTTTAAAATAAAAATAGAAAAGAGGAAATAGATGATTACGCATTTTAAAGGTTTTGTTTATGGAGTAGACGCAAGTGCCATGTTTGCACAAGCTATGTCTTTGTTACAGAAGGGATTGATTGCGGTTGGTGCCTTTCTCGTTGTTGTGGGGATTGTCAACCTTGCAACCAACATTAAAGATGGTGGACCAGGTGTTCGGAATGCCATTCTTGAAATTGTCGGTGGAGTTATGGTCGGGGCTGCTGGAGCCTTTGTAACCCAGATTTCAATTTAGGAGGATAAACAATGACATGAATCTTAGTTTAGTCTCACCCTTTGTTTACCTTGCATCTGAAAAAATATCAGCTGAAAATTTATTTGAAGGATTTAATGTGGATTTACAATCTACGGTAGATCTGATTAAATCTCTATCTAGCTACAATCCAACCGTTTGGACTTATATGTCTAGTATTACTAAAAGTGTCATGCAGCCTCTTGGAGTGGCGATTTTATCAGTTGTTCTCATCTTAGAATTTTCAAAGATGGCAAAGAAAATTGCTAACTCAGGTGGAGCGATGACCTTTGAAGCATTAGCGCCGATGTTGATTAGTTATATTATGGTCGCAGTTGTAATTACCAACACTACCGTCATTGTAGAAGCCATCATCGGGATTGCGAGTCATGCCATTGAACAAGTGGCTTCGATTGTGGCTCACGGTGGGGCAAAGTATGATACCATCTCTGGATTAAAAGGTTCAGGCTTTATTGGCCGGATGATTGTAGGCTTTTTCGCCCTCCTCATTTGGCTTGTTCGGATAGTAAGTGCAGCCATGGTCAATCTTTTGGTATCCATTCGATTTATTCAACTTTACCTTATGATTCCATTTGCCCCTCTTACGATTCCAACATTTTTAAGTGATGAGTGGAAGTCTATTGGTATTGGCTATTTAAAAAATATTATGGTCTATGCGGTACAAGGGGTTCTTATTTTTCTGATTGTTTCTCTTGTTCCTTTGTTTGAATCTGCTGGGAAAATAGCTGTTTCAAATGGTGCAGGAGTCCTGCAATCTCTTGCGATTATGTTTGGTAGTTTAATACAAGCTATCTTACTGATTATTGCCCTCGTTGGTTCTCAACGTACGGCTCGCTCAATCTTAGGTATGTAATTAGATAAAGGCTAGGAAGTGATTGCTTCTTAGCCTTTTTAGAAAGGAAAGTCATGAATACACGTGTCTTTAAAGACATCTCAAAATACCAACACAGGGCTTGGTTAGGTTTCACCACAAGACAAATCGTCTTTGTTTTACCAGCCTTTATTGTCACAATTATTGTTTTGGGCTTGAATCTCTTTTTCTGGCAATTTGGAGATTGGTTTGTTTACGGTTTTGTGTTTGCTTTTACCATCCCCCTCATGCTATTTGGAGTCTATAAACCCAATGATTTATATTTTGGACATTACTTGAAATACCGTCTTCATTTTGAACTAACGGTTCCCCTACGCACAATTACAGGAAAGAAAGGACCTGAACATGAAAAGAAAATCAAATACATTAAAGAAACAAAAAACTTCAATGATTAATAAAAAGGAAGAAGTTAAAGGGAAAAAAGAGGAAGTGTTACCATCAACGGCTAATACTCTTTCTTATCAAGCCCTGTATCAAAATGGTCTGATGCAGGTGAAAGAAGATTATTTCTCACAAAGCTATTTACTTGGTGATGTCAATTACCAGACCGTTGGTTTAGAAGACAAGGGGGCAATCATTGAGAAGTATTCTGATTTGATTAACTCCCTAGATGACCAAACAAACTTCCAATTGACCATCTTTAATAAAAGATTGAATTTAGAAAAGTTTAGACAAAGTGTTTTGTATGAGGAAAAAGAAGATGGATATGATACCTATCGTAAAGAATTGAATCGGATGATGAATCAGAATTTAGACAGTGGTGAAAATAATTTTTCAGCTGTGAAACTGATTAGCTTTGGTAGAAAGGATTCTAATCCCAAACAAGCCTATCGTTCCTTGTCCCAAATAGGAGAATATTTCAAGAGTGGTTTCTCAGAAATTGATGCACGATTTGAATCCTTGGCTGGAGAAGAGCGTGTCAACTTGTTGGCCGATATGCTTAGAGGAGAACACCATCTTCCTTTTTCTTACCGTGATTTAACGAGATCTGGTCAGACAACTCGTCACTTCATAGCGCCTAATCTCTTAGATTTCAAAAACAAGAATTACCTACAAATCAATGACCGCTTATTGCAGATTGTCTATGTGAGAGACTACGGCATGGAATTAGGTGATCAGTTTATCCGAGACCTCATGCAAGGAGATTTGGAATTGATAGTTAGCCTTCATGCTCAAAGTTCGACCAAGGCAGATGCCATGAAGAAACTACGAACAAAGAAGACCTTAATGGAATCCCAAAAGATTGGGGAACAACAAAAACTTGCCCGTACAGGTATCTATTTAGAAAAAGTAGGCCATGTTTTAGAAAGCAATATCGATGAAGCTGAGGAACTCTTAAAAACCATGACCGAGACAGGAGATAAACTATTTCAAACAGTCTTCTTGATTGGTGTCTTTGGTCAGGATGAAGAAGAACTCAAACAAGCCCTAGACACTATTCAACAAGTGGCCGGCTCAAATGACCTAATGATTGATAAACTTCCATATATGCAAGAAGCAGCCTTTAATAGTTTGCTGCCATTTGGTTGTGATTTTTTAGAGGGAGTATCACGGAGTTTATTAACGTCCAATGTAGCAGTGAACTCACCTTGGACTTCAGTAGATTTACAAGACCGTAGTGGGAAATATTACGGTATCAATCAAATATCAAGTAATATTATTACCATTGATCGTAGCCTATTAAATACACCGTCTGGTCTGATTTTAGGAACATCTGGAGCTGGGAAAGGGATGGCAACCAAGCATGAAATTATCACGACCAAAATCAAGGAATCTGGTGAAAATACTGAAATTATTATCGTGGATCCAGAAGCAGAATACAGTGTCATTGGACGAGCTTTTGGTGGAGAAATGATTGATATTGCGCCCGACTCCCAAACTTATCTCAATGTCCTTGACTTGTCTGAGGAAAATATGGATGAAGATCCTGTAAAGGTAAAATCAGAATTTCTTTTATCCTTTATCGGCAAGTTATTGGATAGAAAAATGGATGGAAGAGAAAAATCGATTATCGACCGAGTCACCAGACTCACCTATCAGTCATTTAAAGAGCCTTCTTTGGAAGAATGGGTCTTTGTCTTGAGTCAACAACCAGAAGAAGAAGCGCAGAATTTGGCACTTGATATGGAACTGTATGTCGAAGGTTCTCTTGATATTTTTTCTCATAAGACCAATATTCAGACAGGATCTAATTTCTTGATTTATAACGTTAAGAAGTTAGGAGATGAGCTGAAACAAATCGCTCTTATGGTTGTTTTTGATCAGATATGGAATCGTGTCGTTCGGAATCAAAAATTAGGGAAGAAGACCTGGATTTATTTTGATGAAATGCAGCTTCTCTTACTAGATAAATATGCCAGTGATTTCTTCTTTAAATTGTGGAGTCGTGTCAGAAAATATGGAGCCAGTCCGACTGGAATAACTCAAAACGTCGAAACCTTATTGTTAGATCCAAATGGTAGACGAATTATTGCAAATAGTGAATTTATGATTCTCCTCAAGCAAGCAAAAAATGACCGAGAAGAATTGGTTCAACTCTTAGGCTTGTCAAAAGAACTCGAAAAATACCTTGTCAATCCAGAAAAAGGGGCAGGACTGATAAAAGCTGGTTCAGTTGTTGTTCCCTTCAAAAATAAGATTCCTCAAGGTACACAATTGTTTGATATCATGAGTACGGATCCTGATAAAATGGCTTCTAATTAAGGGGAAGGTAAATGAAGGATAAAAGAGAAATCATACGTGCCCGAAAAGCATTTAGAAGAAGCCTAAAAGATGAGAAAAAATTCTTGAAAAAAGAAAAGAAGGAGGTGAGGAAACAGAAAAAAGATTCCGCTGTACTGGATGAAAAAGCATGGAAAAAAGAGATAAAAGAAAATCTAGAGGAGATGAGAGAAACTTCAAATGCTAGAGTAAAACAAGCAAATGAAGACTACAATCATATTCTTCAAAATAGTCCTCCATCTCTTTTGAAACGTAAAGAATTAAGAGACAGACGATTACCACATGCTAGGAAACGATTGAAAATAGCCAAGAAGCAATTTAGAGAAGCCAAGGTAGAAGCAAAAGAAGAAAGAAAAGAGAGTCGGAAAGAAAGAAAAACCAATCAAAAATTTCTCTACGGTCAGGAATCGAAAGCAAAATCTAATTTTTTCTTTCAAGGGAAGAGTTTAGAAGAATTAAAAGCTAAGAAAGAAGTCAAGGCTGCTAAAGAAAATTTAAAATCTACTAAACAAGCCTATAAGTCCAAAAAAGTCAGTAGGAAAGCCAAAACTTTTCTTTATGTCCTTGGACGTGAAGGTGGAGAGTTAGCTTCAGAAAATGAAGATTTAGAAGGCTATCGCACACTTCAAGAGACCATTAGAAAAGGGAAACGCTACAGTCGGCTTTCTTATAATCTTGGAAAAGCTAGTGTCAAAACAGGACAAGCAACAGGTCGTTTTACCAAGAAAAGACTGACCAACACAAAAGAGCGATACCATCATTTTAAGGATGGAAAAGGATGGAAACTAGCGACAGATAATCCAAGTTCCTTTAAAAATCGGTTTCGAAAATTAAAGAAACAAGGTCTTACAAGTGTCCGAAATATCTATCAAAAACTAAAAGCAGCCTTTTCCTTCTTTACATTTGCGGCTGGAAATCCTGCAACCTGGATAGTTGGAGGATTAGTCTTTCTTCTCTTACTTATGATGAGCTTCTTTTTAGGATTTTCATCTGCTAGTTTGATTCAACAAGATGAATTTGAATTAACAAAAGCTTATACCCACCTAACTTGGGAAGATGCAGAACATACTCGAACAAATGACAAAGGAATTACTTATTACACAAAAGTTGATGATGTGATGGGGTATATGAATTTTAAATTCCATGACTATGAGTTACACAAACCAGTTCACTTATTTAGTTCAGAAACTTACAAGGATTATCTGTCTACTTTGTGGCATGATTTAAACGATGGGGAAGATTTGAAATCCATGCAAGACCTCTATGAAACTCCTAAGTATAAACTATCGAAAGACGATCAAGAGGAAATAAAGGAACTAAAAGAAGAGGGTGTGTATGCTTCCATGCAGGAATTGGACAATCCATTTGAGGGGAAAAGCAACGAAGATAGTCTAACCATGACTTATCGTTATGGATACTATGATTTAGATGGAAAACCTACCCTTCAGGAGTACATTCTACTAGAAGCGAAGGCTCACCAAACAATTGTCGCACCAATGGATGGAGTTGTATCTCTTGACGGAGATGATGTTATCCTTACTAACGGAAAAGGAGAGAATGAGAGTCGATTGACCTTGTATTCTATTCATAATGGCCGTGCGATTGAGGGAACAAGGGTCTTAACTGGTGATGTTATTGGTGAGACACCAGACGATACAGGTTTGAAAGTTTCCTATCAAAAGTATAAGAACAAGAAAGAAAAATTGGTGTATGTCAATCCGCAATTTTATTTTCCAAAAGTCATTCAACTTCAGACAACTATCTTACCTGCCATTGGTCAGTTTGGTGGGGATGAGTTTGAACGAGCAAAACATATTTATGAGTTTTTGAAATCTCAAGGGGCAAGTCCCCAAGCCATTGCGGCTATTTTAGGAAATTGGTCGGTAGAATCTTCTATCAATCCTAAACGAGCTGAAGGGGATTATTTATCTCCTCCAGTTGGCGCTACCGATTCCTCATGGGATGATGAAAGCTGGTTAGCGATAGGAGGACCAGCCATTTATAGTGGTGCTTATCCTAATATCCTTCATAGAGGTTTGGGGTTAGGTCAATGGACGGATACCGCAGATGGGTCAACACGTCATACAGCTTTGTTAAATTATGCACGCACCCAAAATAAGAAATGGTATGATTTAGACCTCCAACTTGATTTTATGCTTCATGGGGATAGTCCTTACTATCAAAGTTGGTTAAAGGATTTCTTTAAAAATACGGGTAGTGCAGCCAATCTCGCCCAACTCTTCCTCACCTATTGGGAGGGAAATTCTGGTGACAAACTACTGGAAAGACAAACTAGAGCAACGGAATGGTATTATCAAATTGAAAAAGGCTTTAGTCAAACAAATGGAGGACAGGCAAAAAGTGACCCACAATCCCTTGAAGGGGTTCGTGGGGACTTGTATGATCATTCTGTTCCTGGTGGTGGAGATGGTATGGCCTATGCCTATGGACAATGTACATGGGGTGTTGAGGCTCGTATGAACCAGTTAGGATTAAAGCTAAAAGGTAGAAACGGAGAGAAGATTTCAATCATTAATACCATGGGAAATGGTCAGGACTGGGTTGCGACAGCTTCAAGTCTTGGTGGGGAAACTGGCTCTACACCAAGAGCAGGTGCCATTGTTTCTTTTGTGGGAGGTACACATGGCACACCAGCCATCTACGGTCATGTGGCTTTTGTCGAGAAAGTATATGATGACGGTTCTTTCCTTGTGTCTGAAACCAACTATGGTGGCAACCCTAACTACACCTTTAGAAAAATCTCTCAAGCAGATAGTGCCATTAGTTTTGCCTATACAACGAAATAAAAAAATCATGTCATCAGTTTAGGTGACATGATTCTTATTTTTTATAGAGTGACATATTTAATGCCATAGGCTGATAACTTACTTGATGATCGTCTTTAATCAATTGACTGTAAGCAACAAATCCGAACTGTTCATAAAATTGAATGACTTTAGGATGATTGATACTATCTAAAAATACCATCTGAGTTCCTACAATTGCTCGAAATTCTTCAATTTTTTGAATTACAATTTCAAATAACTCTTGTCCTGATAGTTTATTTAGCTTTGTGTTTTTGCCGAATTGACCGATAAGTAACACAGGGAGATAATCAATATTTTTGGGACTTTTCCCTTTTAGGACGAGTTTCTTTTTTAAGGATTTCTCTAAATCAGAAATATCAACAACTTTGAGAGATAAACTAAAGAATCCTATGATGTTATTTGTTTCAGTTTCTTCAACGATAAAATTACGAGAACGATGTTGTTTTTCAAAATTGGGGGCTTTATCAGATAGATAAGTCAACATCTCTTCATTACCGTTGAAATCAACATTTTCTAAAATGATAGTTTTAAATAGCTCCTGAACTTGTTTCTCAGTTTTATCAGGAGCTAGCACTTGAATATTTTCAAGATATTGCTTAAGTGGTGTTACTTGAATTGTCATCTTACAGATACTTTGAAATGAGTTTATTTTTCGTTGGAGCGGTAGCGTCCTGTGATTCAATAGATTTCAAGACTGCTTGTAGCTTTTTAGATGGTTTATGATTAAGAATTTTTAGAGCATCTTCGTTTGTTAGTTTTATATCACGTGTTAAACTGATTGTAGCCATTTGTTCTACCTCCTGTTTCTACTTAAATTCATTATAGCTTATTTTGAACAAAAGTTCAATCTGAAGATAGTGTATGTTTTTTATAGTGTATAAATCCAAAATAAGTTTTTTCTTGCGTTTGTAGCTCATATTCGTTAGAATAATGGTGTAGATGAGTGGTCGGCTCATGGTCAATCTGATAGTAATCTTGGACATAAGGGCCAAGCGGTGGCGGACACCAGAACGAAATCCGATAGCAATCTTGGACGTAAGGGCCAAGCGGTGGCAGACACTAGAATAAACCGACTGATTAGGTGGCTTACAGGTTCAGTAAGTCATCTATTTTTTTATTGTTACAATAGTTTATTTGAAAAAAATTTTCTGATTTACTTAAAATTAATTGACATATAATAATTAAAGTGTTATTATTTTTATATAGAGAAATCGGTTTCAAAAAAAGAGAGAGGAGGAATTATTTTGTTGCATTGTTGCTCAGGGTGTGCTTTTTTTGAAAGGAAAAATAAAATGAAAACGAAAAAACATAGATTACTTGCTCTAGCTCTTATTTCAAGCTTTACATTATTGGGAGCTGCCTCAGCCGCTGTACAATATCCAGATGGAGGAGTATGGACATATGGAGAAGGTTCAGGAGGCGGTTGGGCTTTTTCAAATTACTATCATGGTCAAAAATATCATTATTCTTCTCTTGTAAGTAAATGGGATAGCCATTCAGATAAAGGAGAAGCACCTGCAGGGAAAACTTCAGAGGCTTGGATTTGGACTAAATTTGGGGAACAAGTATCATTTTACTATGACTATGACTAATATTTAGTTTTCTTAGATAATTCCCTTTGTAAGAAATTACAAGGGGAATTTTGTTTACAAGGAGTCTACTATGAAGAAACTATTCATATTATTATCAACTTTTTTTCTCAGCTTCTTCCTTGCTTGGATTATTGTCTTACGTGCTCCACAATATTTATATGCAAGCTATGATTCCGTCTCTTTACTTCGTGTCAAAAAAGATACTCAGGAACCAACGCGTGAGGTATTTGAACAGGAATTGGAGAAGTTTGCAAACTCAGAACAGAGTTTAATAGCTAGAAGAATCGTAGAGCCGAGTAAGGATGGAACGACTCACTTTGCTTATGCAACTTATGGTCAGGGAACTTTACCAAAAGAATTCCAAGAAGCTAGTCAAGAAAGTCGTGAACGTAGTGATCCGCTAAATAGTTATCTCCTTTTATCAGGCTCCTTGACGAAAGAAAAGCTAGCCGATAAGTTAGGAGATTTGGGTTATAAAGCAATTGCTGACCGAAAGACGCCGTCCTATTCTCTTGCTTTTAGAATGTTACTAAATCCCCTTATCTTAATTAGTTTAGCAATATTTGGCTTATCTTTCTTTGCTCTGGTGATTATTACTCGGATTAAGGAAATGAGAGCAGCAGGTATAAAACTCTTTTCTGGTCAGACTCTCTTATCCATAATGGGGCATTCTTTATCGACTGATATCAAGTGGATCCTTCTATCAGCCCTCCTTTCCTTCCTAGGTGGAGGAGTCGTTCTTTTTAGTCAAGGTTTGTTTTATCCTATCTTGTTAGCCACCTATGGTTTTGGGATTAGTTTCTATCTTTTGTTTTTATTGGGTATTTCAATTTTACTAATGCTCCTTTATCTAATGAGTTTGAGTTACAAAGCATTAGTTCCTGTTATTAAAGGGAGATTACCCCTTAAACGCTTGATGATTTTAACCTTATTGTGTCAGTTAGTAGCTGTTTTTACAGTGGGATACGCTGTTAAGACAGGCTTGACGTCTTACCAACGATTGAAAGAACTTGAAATCTCAAAACAAGCGTGGAAGGACAGAGCAGACTATTATCAAATTTCTTTTGGCTTAGGTGATAGAGGAAAAGATACAGAAAATCAGAATAAGTGGTATGAATTTTCCAAAGAAGCAGTTGAAAAAGAACAGGCTCTATTTGTAAAAGATAATCTCATTCATTTTGCAAATCCTCAAGGAAAAAATAAAAACGGAGAGACATTGGATACCTATAGTCCAGATGCTAATGTTCTTTATGTCAGCCCAAGTTATTTGGACAAGGAAAATGTTACTGTAAATGATGATACTAGACAGAAACTAGCTCATCTTCAAAAAGGAGAGTTTGGACTCTTATTACCAGAATCTCTTCGTTCACAGGAAGCAGAACTTAAGAAAGCTTTTGAAGAAAGATTGAGTTATTATGGAAAATCTGGTGAGGAGGCAAGTGCTCCTTTAGAGTATGAAATGAGAGCGATTGTTAGCTATCTTCCAACTGGAGAAAAGCGATTTATTTATAATAACGGTGAAAGCCCAGTAACCATCCAGTACTTAACTGATCCGATTTTAGTTGTATTTACTCCAACATCTACAGGTGATAGTATCATTTCCAAATCTATTTGGTCTATCAATGCTGGAAAACAACTTTTTATCAAAGGATATGAGAGTGGGCTAGAACTCTTGAAGAAAGCTGGAATTTATGAGCAAGTATCTTATCTTAAAGAAGGAAGAAGTGTTTATCTAACTCGTTATAATGAAGTTCAAACTGAAACAGCAACTTTAATCCTAGGAGCTATTGTTGGAATAGCTAGTTCCTTGTTACTCTTTTATTCTGTCAATCTTCTATATTTCGAGCAATTCCGCCGAGATATCTTGATTAAACGAATTTCAGGTTTACGATTTTTTGAAACACATGCTCAGTATATGGTTAGTCAATTTGCCAGTTTTGTATTTGGTGCTAGTTTCTTTATTTTAAGCAGTCGAGACTTGGTGATTGGCTTGCTCACTTTATTAGTCTTTCTAGCTAGTGCAGTTTTGACGCTTTACCGTCAAGCTCATAAAGAATCTCGTGTTTCTATGACAATTATGAAAGGAAAATAGGATGATTGAACTAAAGAATATATCTAAAAAATTTGGAAGCCGTCAGCTATTTTCAGATACGAATCTTCATTTTGAAGGTGGGAAAATTTATGCCTTAATCGGTACAAGTGGCTGTGGTAAGACAACACTCTTGAATATGATTGGACGATTAGAGCCATATGACAAAGGACAAATCATCTATGATGGCACTTCTCTTAAGGACATCAAGACTTCTGTTTTCTTTAGAGATTACTTAGGATACCTATTTCAAGATTTTGGCTTAATTGAAAGCCAAACCGTCAAAGAGAATCTCAATCTGGGTTTAGTTGGTAAAAAGTTGAAAGAAAAAGAGAAAATCTCTTTGATGAAACAAGCTCTAAATCGTGTAAACCTATCTTATTTAGATTTAAAGCAACCTATATTTGAGTTATCAGGAGGAGAAGCACAACGTGTTGCATTAGCGAAGATAATTTTAAAGGATCCGCCTTTGATTCTCGCAGATGAACCAACCGCTTCCTTAGACCCCAAAAACTCTGAGGAATTACTTTCTATCCTAGAATCTTTGAAAAATCCGAATCGAACTATTATTATTGCGACCCACAATCCTCTTATTTGGGAGCAAGTGGACCAAGTTATTCGAGTTACCGATTTATCACATAGATGATATGGCGAGATTCAGTTAGAAGATAGTTTTTGATTATATACAGCATAAATTCCGAATATCTGAAGTACTTGTTTATAATCACAATATTATTTGAGAACGCAGTTTTGGCTCGTTCTCTTTTTTTGTTGTGATACTTCTTTCAAGGAATATTTGGTAGGATTGGAGTGAAAAAAGATTAACTAGGAAAGAAGGAAGTATATGGAAGGCATTTATCAACGTGATTCGGATCAAGATGGACTAACTGATGCTCAAGAATTGGCGCTAGGAACCAATCCTCTTAGCGCAGATTCTGATGGTGATGGACGTTCAGATTTAGTGGAAGTAGAAGAAGGAACCAATCCCTTAGAAAAGGATTTACAAGACATAGACCAAACAAGTATAACTGAACCGTCTTCAGTATTTATGGAAATGAAACAAAAGATTTCAGATATGATGGAGAGTCACTACAAGGAATTTATACAGGCTCTTATTAGTATTGAAACAGGGATTGAAAACGAACAAGACCTAGAAGACTTATATACTTACTACATGAGAACAGATTCTATTTCTCTTTTGTCTAGTGATTTAGAAACCAGTCCTCAAAAGGTTGAAATGGAGATAGAGTTGTAGGGGAATCATGTGATTCTCCTATTTTCGTATAGATGAAAGGAGCGAGTATGGAAGTAATGAAATTATTGGCTATGTTTCGTGGAACAATTCCAAAAGATAGGGAGAAAATGGACCTATTTCTTCGTTATCAAGCGCAACATTTTGATGAGAAATGGCAAGACTTGGTAGAGAGTTTTTTGGCTGAAGAGGGCAAGATAGAAGAGATACCTCATGTGTATTCGTTTCATCAAGATATTATTTCTTTCCTAGAGGCTAGTTCTGAAAATAATGACCAAGATTTAGAAAGTTACACAAGAAATTTTGGACAAGCAGGTCTAAGTAAATTATCTCAATTAAGCAATTGGGAGAAAAACTTGGTTCTAGAAGTCGCAACCTATAACCTTTCCACTCGATTTCACATTCAATCTGAAAAAGAGAAGCTAACACCATTAAGTGAGCTTGTATTTCATCAGAATCAGGATGTCAATTTAGTCAATGTCTATCGGGTTGCGAATAATCTATCTGACCGCATTAGTAGAGATATAGAGGAGTTTCTTCTAATGGTTGATTCCAAAGAACTAAAAAAAGAGGTTCTTCTAATGGTTGATTCCAAAGAACTAAAAAAAGAGGTTCTTGAGATTCATTTTGAAGAAAAAGAAGGAGATGTTCTAGCCTATTTGGGTTCAGAATTGATGGCTACTTTAGATACTGTTACGGATCTTGTCCATCATGAAGAAAACTACCAACAACTTCCACTGACACAAAAACTGAAGATTATTACTCATTTTGATGATGTAAAGGCTAGAAGCGAAAAGTCTAAGCAAGTAGCGGAAGCGGTCTTACCTTTAGATAATATTGACCAGGTAGAAGAAAATGTGGAAGTTCATTCCCTATCTAAAGTAGATAAAATTGTAGAAGAAGCTTTGAGGGAATATCCAATCGGTTCACAAGTAAGTTATAAAGGACAAGCCTTTCAGTTGGTTTCGATTGAAAATGCACAGTTAAATGACTTAGTTCGCCTAGAGCTATTCAATGATTCCAACCAGTTATTTGAAGAAAATCCTATCTTATACTTGAACAGTTTAGAAGAGATTGAACAAGTATTGTCTCATGTAGAACTTGAAAAAGAAGATTCAGAGATTGAGATTGATTCATCAAGTGAAAATCAGGAAATAGATTTGTTTTCCTATATGGAAGAGGATAATGAAAAGGAAAAGGAAACAAAACCTTTAATTTCAGGTATAGAAGAGATGGATGTCCCCGTTCAAGATTTTGTTTTTCCAGATGATTTAGAGGACTTTTATCCTAAGACAAATCGAGAAAAGATTGAAACGAATATCGCCGCAATTGAACTTGTTAAAAGATTAGAAAAAGAGGGACGACAAGCGAATCCAGAAGAACAAGAGCTACTAGCCAAGTATGTCGGCTGGGGTGGTCTTGCCAATGAATTTTTCGATGAACTCAATCCAAAGTATGAAACAGAACGTTTAACTCTTAAGAGCTTAGTAAGTAAATCAGAATACTCAACTATGAAACAAAGTTCTCTCACAGCCTATTATACAGACCCAATGATTATTCGCCAGATTTGGCAAAAATTACTGGATGATGGTTTTGAGGGAGGGAGGATATTAGATCCTTCTATGGGAACTGGGAACTTCTTTGCGGCTATGCCTAGAAGTATACGAGATAAATCAGAACTCTATGGGGTTGAATTAGACAGTGTGACAGGCGCAATCGCAAAACAACTCCACCCCAATACCCATATTGAAGTGCGAGGATTTGAAGAAGTGCCCTATCAAAATAATAGTTTTGATTTAATCTTAACGAATGTTCCTTTTGGAAATTTTCGCATTGCCGATAAAAACTATGATAAACCTTACATGATTCACGACTACTTTGTCAAACACTCACTTGATTTAGTAAGAGACGGAGGACAAGTGTCGATTATCTCATCTATCGGGACAATGGATAAGCGGACAGATAATGTCTTACAAGAGATTAAAACCAACACTCATTTTTTAGGGGGAGTTCGTTTGCCGGATACGGCTTTTAAAAAGATTGCAGGTACTCGTGTAACCACAGACCTCCTCTTCTTTCAAAAGGATCAAGCAAAGAATCTTAATGAGGAGGAACTTGTTTTTAGTGGTTCTATTCTCTTTGAGGAGGATAAGCGTGTCTGGATTAATCCTTATTTTGATGGGAAATACAACACACAAGTTTTGGGTGAATATGAGGTACGTAATTTTAATGGAGGAACCCTCAATGTTAAGGGGGTATCAGAAACATTAGCTACTGACATAATGGAAGCATTCGAGAATGTGGAAGCACCTAAACCAATTGACAATTCTTTGAAAGCACCTGTTTTTATCCAAGAAGAAGTGGATGATTCTATTCCTAGTCGTATACGTGAGAACTTAGCGCTCTATTCTTTTGGATATGAGGGAAATCAAATTTATTACCGAGATACGCATGGCATTCGGAGAAATTCAAAAGTAGACGAAATTAGTTATTATATAGATGAGAAGGGAGATTTTAAAGCTTGGGATAGTTCTTTATCTGAACATAAAATAGACCGATTTGTGCAACTTCATTTGACAGATGAGGAAGCACTAGATGTTTACAAGTCAGAAGAAGCGAGTAAAAGAGGGAAATATAAGGGACTGTTCAAAAAAACTGTCTTTTATGAAAGTCCCTTATCGGATAAGGACATTAGTCGTATTAAGGGCATGGTTGATTTGAGAGAGACCTATCAATCCTTAATTGAAATTCAACGTCATCAAGATTATAGTCGGACAGAATTTCAGGTGTTACTTAGTAAACTCAATCATAACTATGACCGCTTTGTAAGTCAATTTGGATACTTGAATGCCTCAGTCAATCGGAACTTATTTGATAGTGACGATAAGTATTCTTTATTAGCAAGTTTAGAAGATGAATACATTGATTCTAAAGATCAGAAAGTAAAATATAAAAAATCTTTAGCCTTTGAGAAAGCATTGGTTAGGCCGGAGAGAGTGATTACAAGAGTATCAACGGCTTTAGATGCCTTAAACTCTAGTTTATCGGATGGTAGAGGGGTTGATTTAGACTATATGGTATCAATTTATCCCGAACATAGCCAAGCTGCTATTTTAGATGAGTTAGGTGACCAGATTTTAATGGATCCAGAAAGCTATTTAAGAGGGGAAAGAAAATACCTTTCTAAGAACCAGTTTTTATCAGGAGATATTCTCAACAAGATAGAAGTAGTTCAACTATTAGTGGAGGAAAACAACCAAGAATATGATTGGAACCATGCTTTAGATTTGTTAGAATCTGTTCGCCCTCCAAGGATTCATCTGGCAGATATTGAGTTTAAAATAGGGTCACGTTGGATTCCTCAATCCGTTTATGGTAAATTTGCCTTTGAATGTTTTACCAATCGTGAATTTGAATTGTCTTCGCCAGATGTTGAACAAGTCATTGAAGTGAATCCTGTCGATGGCCAGGTTCATTTAAGGACATCATTTGCTTATCGCTATCCAAGTGCCAAAGATAGTAGTCTTGGAGTTAGTGGGTCACGTTATGATACAGGAAGAAAGATTTTTGAGAATTTACTTAATTCGAACCAACCGACGATTACCATGACTGTTACGGAAGGAGAAAAGAAAAAGACCATCACAGATTTGGAAAAAACCTCTGTTCTAAGAGCAAAAGAGCAGCATTTACAAGAGCTCTTTCAAGAATTTGTCTCACAGTATCCAGAAGTCCAACAAGTCATTGAAGAAAGTTACAATCGTCTTTATAATCGGACGGTTAGTCGAGAGTATGATGGTAGCCATCTAGTCATTGATGGCTTGGCACAAAACATCAGTCTTCGTCCTCACCAAGAGAATGCCATTCAAAGAATTATAGAAGAAAAAAGAGCCTTATTAGCTCATGAGGTAGGTTCAGGAAAGACCTTGACCATGCTTGGTGCTGGGTTTAAATTAAAGGAGTTGGGGATGGTTCATAAGCCCTTGTATGTGGTGCCCTCTAGTTTGTCTGCTCAGTTTGGCCAAGAAATCATGAAATTTTTCCCTACTAAAAAAGTCTTTGTGACCACTAAGAAAGATTTTGTGAAGGCGAGAAGAAAACAATTTGTTTCTCGTATTATTACAGGAGATTACGATGCCATTGTCATTGGGGATTCTCAATTTGAAAAAATCCCTGTCAGTAAGGAAAGACAGATGAACTATATAGAGGATAAACTCAATGAACTACGAGAGATTAAAACACATTCTGAAAATAAGTATACCGTTAAAGAAGCAGAGCAATCAATAAGTGGTCTAGAGAAACAATTGGAAGAACTCCAACGCTTTAATCGTGATAGTTTTATTGATTTTGAGAACTTAGGAATTGATTTTCTCTTTGTGGATGAAGCACATCACTTTAAAAATATTCGTCCAATTACTGGACTTGGAAATGTAGCAGGGATTACCAATACAACCTCTAAGAAGAACGTGGATATGGAAATGAAGGTTCGACAGATTCAGGAAGAACATGATTTTAAAAATATTGTCTTTGCGACAGGAACACCTGTTTCCAATTCTATTAGTGAGTTGTATACTATGATGAACTATATTCAACCAGATATCTTAAAACGCTATCAAGTTGATTATTTTGACTCTTGGGTAGGTGCTTTTGGAGAAATTCAAAACTCTATGGAATTAGCTCCTACAGGGGATAAGTACCAACCTAAGAAACGATTTAAAAAATTTGTCAATCTACCTGAGTTGATGAAAATCTATAAAGAAACAGCCGACATTCAAACACAAGATATGTTAGATTTACCTGTTCCAGAAGCTCGTATTATCCCTATTGAGAGTGAGTTAACTAAAAACCAGAAACTCTATTTAGAAGAATTAGTTATGAGATCAGATGCGGTTAAATGTGGAACAGTTGATCCAAGCCAGGATAACATGTTAAAAATTACGGGTGAGGCACGAAAATTAGCTATTGATATGCGTTTATTGGACTCTAGTTATAGTCTAGCAGACAATCATAAACTGCTTCAGGTAGTAGATAATGTTGAGAGAATTTATCGAGAAGGAATGGAAAATAAGGCTACTCAGATGATTTTTTCAGATATTGGAACACCTAAGAAAAAGGACAATGGCTTTGATGTTTATTCTGAGATTAAGGCTTTATTAGTTGATAGAGGAGTCCCTAGTAAGGAAATTGCCTTTGTACATGATGCCAATAGTGATGAAAAGAAGAATAGCTTGTCTCGAAAGGTCAATGCAGGAGAGGTGCGGATTCTTCTTGCCTCAACTGAAAAAGGAGGAACAGGTTTAAATGTTCAGAGCAAGATGAAAGCAGTTCATCATCTGGATGTACCGTGGAGACCAAGTGATGTAGGACGGATTTTGCGGACATTCAAAATAAAAAAGAATGTGGAGGTAACAGACAATGGCAAAATCATTATTTGAGGAACTGGGCGGCAAATACGAAAGGCAAGGGGATTATTTGATACCGTGCTTAACTGTACCTGCCGAAGAAGAACAGGCAATAGGCATCTGGGGGCAACGGCATTTAGATTATCTAAAACAGTACCGTAAAGTTACATACACCAATCTTCTTACAAGCGGCAGGCTAAACGCCTACCTTGCCGACATCAACAGACAGGCACAGGAACGCTTTGAAAGGCTCATAGAGGGTATGAAACAGGCACAGGGCATAACGGAACAGCTAAAGGCAGAAAACGCCTTAGAATGGACAGGATGCCTCAATAACATAAGGGCTTGTGCGAGGGAGATTGTGGAAAAGGAAATTATTTTTGCATAAACAGATGATTAGTGGCAGGGGGAAATCCTGCCGCTTTTTCTGCTTTAGTTTGTCAGCTTGACAAATAAAGGGTTAAGGAATATAATTAGATTCAGTATTATACAAGGAGTTAATAAATATGCGGCAAGGTATTCTTAAATAAACTGTCAATTTGATAGTGGGAACAAAAAGTAGCAGTCCCGTTTCACTTTTAATATGGGGCTTAGTTTTTTGTACCCAGTTTAAGAATACTTTTATCATGTAATTTTATATGCCCGAAAACATATAAGTGTTTTGGGGCTATTGGAGTTATTTACCCAGTGATAGGAGTATTTATCACTGGGTATTTTTATGCCCTTTTTTGGGTGTTGATAGGAGGAAAATCACATGAAAATAATTAACTTAGGCATTCTGGCTCACGTTGACGCAGGAAAGACAACATTAACGGAAAGTTTATTGTATACCAGTGGTGCAATTGCAGAACTAGGGAGCGTAGATGAAGGCACAACAAGGACAGATACAATGAATTTGGAGCGTCAAAGGGGAATCACTATCCAGACAGCAGTGACATCTTTTCAGTGGGAGGATGTAAAAGTCAACATTATAGATACGCCAGGCCATATGGATTTTTTGGCGGAAGTATACCGTTCTTTATCCGTATTAGACGGAGCAGTATTATTAGTTTCTGCAAAGGATGGCATACAGGCACAGACCCGTATACTGTTTCATGCACTACAGATAATGAAGATTCCGACAATTTTTTTCATCAATAAAATTGACCAAGAGGGGATTGATTTGCCAATGGTATATCGGGAAATGAAAGCAAAGCTTTCTTCGGAAATTATAGTGAAGCAAAAGGTTGGGCAGCATCCCCATATAAATGTAACGGACAATGACGATATGGAACAGTGGGATGCGGTAATTATGGGAAACGATGAACTATTAGAGAAATATATGTCAGGGAAACCGTTTAAAATGTCAGAACTGGAACAGGAAGAAAACAGGAGATTCCAAAACGGAACGTTATTTCCCGTTTATCACGGAAGCGCTAAAAACAATCTGGGGATTCGGCAGCTTATAGAAGTAATTGCCAGTAAATTTTATTCATCAACGCCTGAAGGTCAATCTGAACTATGCGGGCAGGTTTTTAAGATTGAATATTCAGAGAAAAGGCGGCGTTTTGTTTATGTGCGTATATATAGCGGAACATTGCATTTGAGGGATGTTATTAGAATATCTGAAAAAGAGAAAATAAAAATCACAGAGATGTGTGTTCCGACAAACGGTGAATTATATTCATCCGATACAGCCTGCTCTGGTGATATTGTAATTTTACCAAATGATGTTTTGCAGCTAAACAGTATTTTGGGGAACGAAATACTGTTGCCGCAGAGAAAATTTATTGAAAATCCTCTCCCTATGCTCCAAACAACGATTGCAGTAAAGAAATCTGAACAGCGGGAAATATTGCTTGGGGCACTTACAGAAATTTCAGATGGCGACCCTCTTTTAAAATATTATGTGGATACTACAACGCATGAGATTATACTTTCTTTTTTGGGGAATGTGCAGATGGAAGTCATTTGTGCCATCCTTGAGGAAAAATATCATGTGGAGGCAGAAATAAAAGAGCCTACTGTTATATATATGGAAAGACCGCTTAGAAAAGCAGAATATACCATCCACATAGAAGTCCCGCCAAATCCTTTCTGGGCTTCTGTCGGGTTGTCCATAGAGCCGCTCCCTATTGGAAGCGGAGTGCAGTATGAAAGCAGAGTTTCACTTGGATATTTAAATCAATCGTTCCAAAATGCGGTTATGGAGGGGGTTCTTTATGGCTGCGAGCAGGGGCTGTATGGATGGAAAGTGACAGACTGTAAAATCTGTTTTGAATATGGATTGTATTATAGTCCTGTAAGTACCCCCGCAGACTTTCGGCTGCTTTCCCCTATCGTATTGGAGCAGGCTTTAAAAAAAGCAGGGACAGAACTATTAGAGCCATATCTCCACTTTGAAATTTATGCACCGCAGGAATATCTCTCACGGGCGTATCATGATGCTCCAAGGTATTGTGCAGATATTGTAAGTACTCAGATAAAGAATGACGAGGTCATTCTGAAAGGAGAAATCCCTGCTAGATGTATTCAAGAATACAGGAACGATTTAACTTATTTCACAAATGGGCAGGGAGTCTGCTTGACAGAGTTAAAAGGATACCAGCCAGCTATTGGTAAATTTATTTGCCAACCCCGCCGCCCGAATAGCCGTATAGATAAGGTTCGGCATATGTTCCACAAGTTAGCTTAACAGCTTGCAAAAGTCATATAAAATGAGATTTGAAAGGATTAGAGACTAATTATGATGAAATGCGAATGGATATTGTGTCCTGTTTGTGGGAGCAAAACCCGTAATAAAATTAGGAAGGACACTGTTTTGGAGAATTATCCCCTTTATTGTCCAAAATGCAGACAAGAAAGATTGATTAAAGTTGACAACTTGAAGATAACTGTCATCAAAGAGCCAGACGCTTAAGACGCAGAGCCGATGAAATTGTGGAACAATTCACGAATCATCGGCTCTTTTTGTTTCGTATTTGAAAGAACAAACTCACCAAATAAAAAAAACGATATTCGGGTGGGTTATTTTGTTATACCCTAAATTACCCTCTGAATTTGTTTTTAAATTTGGAGGGATTTTTTTATGTCCTTTTTTCGGGCAGTTATCTATCTGCTCATACGAAGCAAAATTTATCAATACATAGCATATCAGAGAACGGCAGGAAACCAGTTAAAAAAATTTCTGCCAGTGCAACGGTACTTCTCACCTTGAAAGTAGAAGTACAATCTCCATACAATAGAATTACTATTTCCTATAACCGTAAAGGTCACAGAGCCTTTGCGGTTTTTCTTTTGTCGATTTTTGTTGGAAAGTGCCGTAGGGCTGTTTCTGATATGCGGTGTCGTTCTCCGCCTCTCCATCTGGATTTTTTACATTTCAAAAATTCAGATGGGAGGTATTTATGGTGAAATATGCACCAAGAAAGGTATATATCAGAGAAAGTGGCGGCTATGTGGAATTATCCTACACGGAGTTCTGCCGTTGCAGGGAATCCGACCAGACCTATATGGACAAGCTGTTTATCCCCATTCAAGGCTGTCTGCTTGAAGTCGTGAGGGAGCAATACACAGACTTCTACCGTGACAAGGAACGGTGGCGTTATCTGCAAAAATTAGATACAAAGAATAGACTGCTATCTCTCGACGGATTTACGGACAGCGAGGGGAATCCTCTGGACTTTATCACTGATGAAGCGGTGGACATTGCAGAAACCGTTGTCAATGCGGTCATGGTGGACAGGCTGAAAGCCGCCCTGCCTTTGCTGTCGGATAGTGAACAGGAGCTGATACAGGCAATCTTTTTTGACGGACTTTCCGAGCGTGAAGTCGGGGCGAGGTTGGGCATAACCCAGAGCGTTGTAAACAAACGCAAAGCCAGAATCCTAATAAAACTAAGAAAGATAATAGAAAATTAAAATTTAAGGCGTTCAGCCCCCTTGTTTTTTCCTTTGGGAAGATGAGGGGGCTTTTCTCTACCCTCTCAATCAATTCTGATTGGAGGAAGTAAGAATGGCATACAACCACGGACGGGAGGACAGGAAATGGCGTATCTGGAAAGAAGCGGAGGAAAAGCTGCTGCGTGAGTGCGGCGTTGATGAAGCGACCATTGAGCAGATACGCATGGCGGACAGGGCAGACTTCAATTCCAACAGGCGGTTTTACCGATGGACGAATGACGTTGCGGAATATCTTGAGGACATGGCAGGCAGGGAGCGGCAGGCGGAAGTGGGTACGGTTGCGGAGTTACTGGAAGAGATTGAGAGCGAAAATCTCTATCAAGTATTAGTCACGGTGGACGGGCGTACCTTGAAAATCGTCCTGCTGAAAATGCAGGGGTATTCCACAAAGGAGATTGCCCCGCTTGTGCATTTGACGACTGGTGCCATCTATGCGAGGTTAGACCATCTGCGGAAGAAGCTGCGGAAAATTTTATAGCTTCTAAAACAGCCTGCCATCCTGCGGGCTACTGGGTGAGGGATGGAAATCCCCTCACTCATTTTTTGCAGGAGGACAACAGGATGGCATACAGGGTTAAGGCATACACGCTTCGGGAGGAATCCACGGAAAGCGGCACAAGGTATTTTATCAGCTTTAAGGACGGGCAGGGCAAATCCCACGAGTTGGAAGTGTCGGAACAGTTCTTTATGGAGTTTCGGCAGATGGAGCGCAGGAACAGGAATCTTTTCTAATGGGACGAGCGGCACAGGGAGTTTAACGAGGTATGGGACGAAACCCTTTACAGACGGGCGTTGCGTGTGCCTAAGAGCCTTGATGAACGCATGGTTGAGGAAGAACGGAATGAAACGCTCTATAAGGCGGTTGGGAGCCTTCCAGAGATACAAAGGCGGCGTTTCCTGCTCTACTACGAGTATGAGTTCAATTTTTACCAAATCGCCGCTATGGAGCATTGCACCGCTTCGGCAATACAGAAATCTGTTGCGATTGCAAAGGAGAAAGTAAAGGCGGAAATTGAAGAAATATCTCCAACCGTGACCGACACCGCCCGAAAAAGAAATCTGTTTTTTATTTGTGTGGGATTGGCGGCATTACATACTCTCACTTTTTTCCGTGGGAGTAAATCTATTTTTAAGGAGGTCAACGCCTATGTGCAACGAAAACAAAGACACCGCCCGAAAGGAGGAAAGCCATGCAGAAGTTACAGACAGTCAACGCCGAAACGCTCCTTTATGAACCGCTTGAGAAACCATCCTTTGTGGTGGACAGCCTTATCCCGACAGGCTTATCGCTGTTCTGCGGCTCACAGAAGATAGGCAAAAGCTGGCTCATGCTGAAGCTATGCTTATGCGTGTCGCAGGGAATCCCTTTATGGGATATGCCGACAATGGAGGGCGATGTGCTTTACCTCTGCCTTGAGGACACGTTCTGCCGCATACAGGACAGGTTATTTCGTTTGACGGACGAAGCAAGCGGGCGGCTCCACTTTGCCGTGGCAAGCTGCAAGCTGTCAGACGGTCTTATCGTGCAGCTTGAAGATTATCTGAAAGATTACCCAGACAGCAGGCTCATTGTCATTGATACCTTGCAGAAAGTCCGTACAGCTTCAAAAGACAATGCCTATGCAAGCGACTATGGGGACATCTCCCTCATCAAAGACTTTGCCGACAGGCACTCTCTGGCGGTCATTGTCGTACACCACATCCGAAAGCAGAATGACAGCGACGTGTTCAACAAGGTGTCTGGGACGACAGGATTAACGGGGAGTGCGGACGCTACCTTTGTTCTGGAAAAGGAGAAACGTGCGTCTGACACCGCCAAGCTGTATGTGACGGGCAGGGACACGCCTTATCAGGAATACACGCTGCGTTTCCGTGATTGCCGTTGGGAGCTTGTGGAGCGGAAAACGCAGGAGCAGCTTGCGAAAGAAACGATACCAGATGTCCTTTTTCGGTTGGTGGATTTTATGAGGGATAAGGAAGAATGGATAGGCACGGCAACGGAACTGTTAGCCGCTATGGGGGAAACGGAAACCATACCCACGGTGATTACGAAATGGCTGAATGAATAACGCACCACATTTTTAAGCGAGAACCGTATCTGCTACCAGTACAGCCGCAGGAAAGACGGCAGGCGGATTGCCCTTGCAAGGAGGGCGGGTGACAGCGGTGATGGTGGTGACAGCGATATTAGGATACCCCCCTGTTACTGTCATTGACGCTTAAAGCCATGTAAAGCTGGCGGCTCTGCCCTGCGGGTGACAGCAGTGACGGTGGTGACAGTGATTTTAGGATACCCTGCCGCTGTCATCCCTACGGGAGAACACCCCGTAAACGCAAAATGCAGGCGTGAGATTTACTCGCCCTTTTCGGTCGTGTAAAACCACCCCTGCGGTCAGAAAAATCATTCCGATTTTTCCGACTGCGTTTACAGGGTGTAACACACTACACTTTGCCCTGCAAAGTCGTGTGCCAGACGTTCCCTCTGGACTCCCTTAAGGCAGGGCTGTGCCCTGCTATCCTACGCCTTACGGCTTCGGATAAAAGAATGGCGGCATGACGGTGACGGCTCTTGCGAGGGGGGTATCCCAAAAACACCGTCATCATCGACATGACCGTCATGCAGGGGGTGAGGGTGACAGTTGCGGCAGTCGGCAGGGGGTATCCCAAAACTGCTGTCACCACCGTCACCGCTGTCACCCCAAAGGACGGTCACCCGCCGAAAGAAAGGAGGAATCCGCCTATGCCTTATGCAATCCTGCGTTTCCAGAAACGAAAAGCGGGCGGCGTTGCGGCTTGTGAACGCCACAACGAGCGGAAGAAAGAAGCCTACAAAAGCAACCCAGATATAGATATGGAACGCTCTAAAAACAATTACCATCTCATAGCACCACCAAAGTACACCTACAAGAAAGAGATTAACCGCATGGTAGCCGAAGCGGGGTGCAGGACAAGGAAAGACAGCGTGATGATGGTGGAAACGCTCATCACAGCTTCACCAGAATTTATGAACCAGTTACCGCCCGAAGAACAAAAAGCGTATTTCCAGACGGCTCTTGACTTCATTTCGGAGCGTGTTGGAAAGCAGAATATCCTCTCCGCTGTCGTCCATATGGACGAGAGAACGCCCCATATGCACCTCTGCTTTGTGCCGATTACGCCAGACAATAAGCTGTCAGCGAAAGCTATCTTAGGCAACCAGAAATCATTATCCGAGTGGCAGACCGCCTACCATGAGCGGATGTCCTCACGGTGGAATCAGCTTGAACGGGGGCAGTCCTCAATGGAAACCAAGCGGAAACACGTCCCCACATGGCTCTATAAATTAGGCGGCAGGCTTGATAAACAGTATGAAGAAATCGTGTCTGCCCTATCCGACATCAACGCCTTTAACGCAGGGAAGAAAAGGGATAAAGCGTTAGATTTACTCTCTGCATGGCTGCCAGACGTGGAGAAATTCTCTAAGGAAATCGGGAAACAGCAGGCGTATATCGACAGTTTGAAAGAGAGAATTGGGCAGGAATCAGACTATGCGGGGCGTATGCGTGATGAAAAGTACGAGCAGGAACTAAAGGTGCAGAAAGCGAATCAGAAGATATTTGAATTGCAGAGAACCAACGAGCAGATGGGGCGGCTGCTGTCAAAAATACCGCCCGAAGTGTTGGAAGAATTGCAGAAAAATCATAGAAGCAGAGCGAAAGAAAGGTAGATATGTGAATGAAGAAACAGGATTTTAAGGTGTTAAAGACCAAAGACTTGTACCCGTTCCCCGACAATCCGTTTCATGTGGCAGAAGATGAAACACTGTCAGAGTTAGCGGAAAGCATCAAGGAATTTGGCATTGTCACGCCGATAATCACACGCCCGAAAGAGGACGGGGACGGTTATGAAGTGATTGCAGGACAGCGGCGTGTCCGTGCTTCTGAACTTGCAGGGATAAATACCGTGCCTGCGTTTGTCCTGCCCTTAGACCGTGACCGAGCCATCATCACCCTTGTAGACAGCAATTTGCAGCGTGAGAATATCCTGCCATCGGAGCGGGCGTTTGCTTACAAGATGAAATCCGAAGCCATGAAGCGGCAGGGTTTCCGCACAGACTTAACCTCGTCACAAGTTGTGACGAAGTTGCGGACGGACGACAAGGTGGCACAGGGCTTCGGCGTGGGCAGGATGACCGTGCAGCGTTTTATCCGCCTGACGGAACTGATACCGCCGATTTTGCAGATGGTGGACGAGGGGAAAATCGCCCTCACGCCTGCGGTGGAACTGTCCTTCTTGAAGAAAGACGAGCAGGAAAACCTCTTTGCCACGATGGAGAGCGAAGAAGCAACGCCCTCACTCTCACAGGCACAGCGGATGAAACAGTTAAGCCAGAGCGGGCGGCTTGACATGGATACGATATTTGCGATTATGACGGAGGAAAAGGGCAACCAGAAAGAAACCTTGAAAATCAACACAAGCAAGCTGAAAAAATACTTTCCGAAGAACACAACGCCGAAGCAGATGGAGGAAACCATCATCAAACTTTTGGAGCGTGAGTTGCAGAGGAAACGCAACCGTGACAGCCGCTAATCTTCTTTTTTCGGGAAGTAAATACAGAGAGTTGAGGTATGGAGAATGAGAGAAATCCAGTATGAAATCGTAAAGGAAATCGCAGTATTGTCTACGGGCGACAGTGGCTACACAAAGGAAATCAATCTCATTTCATGGAATGGGAAAGAGCCGAAGTATGACATCCGCAGCTTTTCCCCGAACCGTGAAAAGTGCGGCAAGGGAATCACGCTGAACGCTGATGAAGCGGCGGCACTCCTTAAAGCATTACAGAAAGAATTAAACAGCGAGGATTAATGGTATCTGATTGGCAGGGCGGGGACATTTCCAAACTCTTCCCTGCCCTGTCTGGAAAGGAAGATTTAAGTATGGGCGAGGATAAGAAAGCAGATAAAAAGAGAAAGCGTATCGTGCCAAAAGCACCAGTGCAGATGATAATCAGCCGTGAATATGTCGGCACACAGACCGTTACAGAAGCGTTTGTCCCGATTATCTCCGAGGATATTCGGAAGAAGATTGCCGAGGGCGACACCTTCGACAATGAGGGGCTGTCCGCTTAGAATGTACGCAATGGGACATGAAAACAGATAGGACAGATACGGAGGTTTTACAGTATGGCAGGAATCAAAGAAGAAAAGAAAATCTATTTAGTCGGCATTTATTGCCGCTTATCTAAAGACGATGGTACGGATAACGAGAGTGCGAGCATTGCGACACAGAAATCCATCCTCACGGATTATGTGAAAAAGCAGGGATGGCACATAGCAAAAACGTATGTGGACGATGGTTATTCTGGTACAAATTTCCAAAGACCAAGTTTCCAGAATATGATAAAAGACATTGAAAGCGGTCTGATAAACTGCGTGATTACGAAAGATTTATCCCGTCTGGGGAGAAACTATCTTGATTGTGGGTTATATCTGGAAGTTTTCTTCCCAGAGCATAACGTGAGGTATATAGCGGTCAATGACGGCGTAGATACCTTGAATAAATCTGCTATGGACATCACGCCTTTCCGCAACATTTTAAACGAAATGTATGCCGCTGACATATCTGTTAAGATAAAATCGGCATATCGGGCGAGGTTTCAACAGGGGAAATTCATGGGAACTACCGCCCCTTATGGCTATATCAAAGACCCTGCCGACCACAACCATCTGCTGATAGATGATAAAGTGGCACATGTTGTAAAAGAGATATTCGACCTTGCATTAAAAGGGAATGGAGTTGCCAAAATTTGCAGACATCTTAATAAACAGCATATCCTACGCCCTGCCGCTTATGCGGCGGAGCGTGGCGAAACAGGCTTTGAACGTCATTTTGAGGGGAACGAGGACAAACGCTATATTTGGAGTGGGAACAGCGTGAGGAGCATTTTAAGAAGCCCGATATATGCGGGAAATCTTGTAGGCTACAAACGGATTGCCGCCAATATGAAAAGCAAGAAACGCCCCTCTAAGCTGCCCGAAGAATGGGAAGTGATACCCAATACCCATGAGGGAATAGTCACGCAGGAGGAATTTGATATTGTCCAACAGCTTATTACAAGTCGTAGGCTTCCACAGAACAAGGGAGGATTTGTAAATATTTTTGCAGGCGTTATCAAGTGTGTGGACTGCGGATGTGCTCTGCGGGCAATGAACGTACACAGGAGGAAACGCCCAGAGATTATCGACTGTGTACAGTATTCATGTAATAATTATGCAAGAAACGGAAGAAGCGAGTGTAGTGCCCACAATATAGAAGCAAGGGATTTATTCAATGCCGTTCTTGCCGACATCAACTGTTTTGCGGATATGGCAGTGAATGATGAAAAGGCGGTCAGGGCCATAGAAAAGCGGCTCACGGAAACAGACCAGAGCAGGGCGAAAGCATTAGAGAAAGAACGTAAGAAGCTGAACAAACGCCTTGCGGAACTGGACAGGCTGTTTTCCTCTCTCTACGAGGATAAGGTCATGGAGCGTATTACCGAGCGGAATTTTGAGATGATGTCGGGGAAATACCAGAAAGAGCAGCTTGAAATTGAAGCAAGGCTGAAAGAGGTGACGGAAACTCTTAATGAAAGCTACGAGAAATCACGGGGAATCCGTGACTTCCTCGCCCTTATCCGAAATTATCAAGGCTTAAAAGAACTGGATGCAACAGTTATAAACGCACTCATAGACAAGATACTTGTTTCGGAGCGTGAGAAGATGGCAGACGGAACAGTGAAGCAGGAAATCAAGATTTACTATAAATTCATCGGCTTTGTCGATGAATTACATATCATACCTACAAAACGGTGGGCAGCAATGCCCGCTAAAAATTGTACGGTGTGCGGCGTTGAATATGTCCCGGGCTCTGGTGCATCAAGGTATTGTCCTGCTTGTGCCAAGAAGATACGGAGGGAGAAATCAAACGAGAGCAAACGCAGGAGCAGAGAACAGAAAAGGATAGCATGTATGAACTGTCCGCAAAAAATGACCGACTGACATTCAGCAACGCAATGGACGGATTATCCGACAGGGAGATGAAAACAAGGAAGTGGATATTTACCACTACATTACCAAAGGTTCGTTTGATAATTATCTATGGGCAACTCAGGAGAACAAACTCCGTTATATTAAGCAGATTATGACTTCTAAGGAGCCGATTCGTGCTGCAGAAGACATTGATGAGCAGACCATGACAGCTTCTGATTTTAAGGCACTAGCAACAGGTAATCCTTATCTCAAATATAAGATGGAACTAGAGAATGATCTAACTCTATTAGAAAATCAAAGACGCGCCTTTCAACGCAGCAAGGATCACTATCGTCACACAATCTCCTACTGTGAAGAAAATATGCCCATTCTTGAGAAACGATTAATCAAGTATGATGGAGATATTCAACAGTCTGAAATGTCGAAAGACCAGGCATTTTCTATGATGATAGGTAAGCAAGCTTTTGATCAACGAGCTGAAGCGGGGGAATCTCTACACCGTCTTATCCGTCATAATCAAGCTGACAGCAAAGAATTCCGTACCCTAGCTAGTTATCGAGGATTTGACATTAAAATGCTTAGTCTTCCAACAAATCAACCTCTTCCTGAAACTTTCTCTGTTAAGATTGTAGGAGAAAATCAGTATTCTGTCAGTTTAGACTTGTATTCTCCTTTGGGGACAATTCAAAGACTCCAACATACGATAGACCACATTAAAGATGACCAAGTGAAAACTCAGAACTTATTGGATGAATTAAAGGATAAATGGACTACTGCTAAGGTAGAAATTGAGAAAAATTTTCCAAAGGAAGAGGATTATCAAACTAAAAAGGGCGAATACGATGTACTCGCGCCATTGATTGAAACAGAAACGGATTTAGATATTATTGATCAGGCCTTACGACAATTCCACGAAAAAGGAAAAGAAAAGCAAGAACAACTTTCTTTTGAATTAGATTAAAAAATATATATAAATAGCGGACAAGAAAAGAAAAGCGCGGTAGAATAAAGATAGAAAGAAACGAGGTAACGATTATGATGGAAGATACCTATTATCAATTAGAAGAGGCTTTGGTACAGGGATTTCAAACACCTGAAGAATACCAATCCTACAAGGAGTTAAAGGAACATTATGAGGAAGTGACAGGCGATTACAGCTTTTCTATACGAGAACTTACTAGTCAATTGGAAATCGCTCTTCAGAATCATCGAGGTGTGGACTTTGAAGAACATGAAAAAGAGGAGTATTTGGACTTAGTTCAAAAATTAGAAGAGTTTGATTCCTCTCTTGCCACCCATTATCGTCAATTGATTGACTAGAAAGGAGAAAGTTATGAATGATTTACTCCTTATCCCAGTAATTTTTTTAGCAGTTGGAGGAATTCTTATTCTTTTATGGAGACTCTTTCTTATTGCCAGTGGACTTTTCCTGATTGGTTTTGTCAGTTTTCTTATTTTCGTGGAGGTTTATGGAATTTATTTGTTCTTTACTGAACCTACTTTATATTTTGATGATATCAGACAACATGGTTTAACTAGTTTTACGGCTGTGTACCTTTTCATCAATCTGATGTTGGTTCTAGGATTTAGTTGGCGCTTCATTAACTCCATTTATTTTAAAAAATAATTATTTTATAATTTTTTTATATTTAGTGTAAACTATTCAGTGCGTCCCAAATACGGGAGGTTTGTTTCTGATTTTCATATTTGGATTATAATATTCTCATCAGAGTTACTTAAGGAGTAAGATATGAACCAGATTATGAAACAATATAAATTACTATATTTCTTGATTATTTTATTAAGTCTGACAAGTGCTCTTTTAATGACATTCTTCTCTCTCCAATTAGGAAGAATACTTGATAGTATATCTAATTCAAATAGTGGATTACTCTTTCATATCACTATTTGTGTAAGTTTAATTTTACTGTGGTTCTTTATCTCTTGTTCTTATTCCTATCTTAAAAATCAATATGTAAAAAAAGTTATTATAGATCTAAAAAAGGGTCTCTTATTACATTATTTATCGCGTGAATTTAACCAAATTGACAACCGTAACCATTCAGATTTCTTAAATAATATCACCAAAAATAGTGACCTTATTCAAGAAAATTTATTGATTCCTAGAATCTCTCTAATTGCAAATTTAGGGACCCTTATCATGAGTGTGGTTGCCATTATCTATATAGAATGGCGATTAGCATTAGTCTTTCTTTTATTGTCGAGTATAACGATTTTTCTATCTCAAATTCCTGGAAAGTTAATGACTAAAGCAACTAATAATTATTCCCTACAAAATAGTCACTATTTGTCAAAAATGACAAACTTTATTAATGGTTTTGAACAAATTAAGTTATTAAATATTCAAAGCTGGACCCAAGAAAAAATTCAGGGAATCAGTTTAGAATTTGAAGAGTCCAGAAAGACATATCAATTCTTAAAAGACTTAGCTTCAACTACTGGAATTTTACTAAGTTTTGGCTCTCAACTATCCTGTATGGTCGCTGGTATCTTTTTTGTAAGAAATAACTTACTGACTATTGGACTACTAGTAGCAAGTATTCAATTATTAAACGGTGTTTTTGCTCCACTACAATCTATTCTTTACAATAAAAATTTAATCAGCAGTAGCAAGTCCATTATTGATAATATCCAAGAAAATCTATATGAGACAAATCATGGAACTTTCCATAAAACAAGTACAATTGATTGTGATAACATTTCGACTATTTCTATTAGCCAATTATATTATGAAATTGAAAATAGAATATTATTTGATCATTTTTCCTATGAATTTAAAAAAGGCAAGCGCTATGCGATTATCGGTGCTTCAGGAACTGGGAAAACAACTTTAGTAAAATTAATACTAAATTATTATCCAAAAAATCTTTATGATGGAGAAATAAAAATCAACGGAAAACAGAATATTGATATTCCCTCAGAGGAGTTATATAAAGATATTGCGTTTGTGCAAAAAAATGACTTTCTAATTGAAGGCAATATTCTAGAGAATATCAAATTGGCTAGAAACCTTCATTTAACTGAAAAATTAAGAAAATCCTTAGGTTTTAATGAAGACTTCCTTCGTAAAAACCTAGCTCAATCAAACAAAATCATTTCAGAAGGAGAAAAGCAACGAATTGATTTAGCTAGGTTTTTAGTCAAAACATATTCAGTTTATATATTTGACGAACCTACAAGTAACCTTGATCCAATAAAAGCAAAAGAAATAATGGACTACATTCTATCCATTAAAGATGCAATTGTTATTGTCATTACTCATGATCAAAATCCAGAAATATTGGAAGAGTTTGATCACGTTATTACCTTATAGATAAATGGCCTAGTCTACTAAATGAATGATGTGTTTCTCAAAGTATTGTTTGTAATTTTTGTAGATTGTTTTATTGAATAATTCAAAAATTTTTAAAGCATCTTCTATTTTTAAAATTGATTTTTGATTACGATGAAATTTAAGTTCAAAAAATCCTTCTAAATACAAAAGAATAGTTTGTTCAAAAAAATCTGTGGAATTAGATAATATATTCTTAGTAGCTTGTTTTAAAAATAAAGCTTCCTCATATAAGCTGTTTTCAATCATAATAAGAAGTGAATTAAGAAGTAATTGAACGAGAGCTTGTTTATTTCTAGGTATAGAACTATACAACTTTCCTTTTTTAAGCGCCTCTTTGGCATATCTAAATAATAAATTTGGTAATATTGCTCGACAACAATTTCCAAGAATAAGAATTTCGTAATATCCCCAGTTTTCAACAGAAAATAAATAATTAGTAAGATAAGAGGTGTCTTGATTACTCAATTGATGAGTATTATCAATTCCATAGATAATACTTTCAATGAAAATAGCGTTTAACTTATGATAATGAGATTTGGTTTCTCTAAACAGTTCCATCTCTTTGCTTACCATATTAAGTAATGATTTGATTTCTTGATTGTATGCAGCCTGTTGAACTAAGCGTATCAAGGTATTGAAGTCTGAAGGCTGATAATTATTACATGAAAGCAAAAACTCTTCTAGTGTTACACCTATTTTTTCAAGTAGATATAATAATTTAAAAAATGAGATTTCTGTCTCTCCTAATTCAAATCTAGATATTTGAGACTTTGAAATTTCTGCACCTGCTAATGAAGAAATAGAAATACCTTTTCCTTCTCGTATTTTTCTATAAGTTTCACCTATAATCATATTTATCTCCATTTACCATAAAAAATCATTAGAAAGCGTGACAGATTATGAAAAAATACTATCAAATCTTTTTATTATTATTTGATATTATCATTATTATTGGATTATATCAATAAAATTAATGAGTGTGTGAAAATTCAATACTAGGAGAAAATGAAATAAATATTTCCACAATAAAACGTATGATATCAAGTTTTTTGGAAAGCCTCTGTTCGTAAATTATTTTAACTCATAGTTGATGATTCCACAAATTGAAAAGTTTTAAACTTAGCATTTAAACGCTCAATTTTAATACGTATTACAACTATCTCTATTAAACTTCTTATCCTCTACAGTCGATACATGCTTTTTAGAACTTTTTAAAGGAAAAAAGATATCTCATGAATATTCATAGTATCTAAATAACAAAAACAAGTAATTGCTCTGACAAACTTGACCTATACTTTCTTTAAAAAGAGTAAAATAATGTGTATGACCATCTCAAAAAACTAATTGACAGGCACGAAGTGTCGTTAAATAGATTATGATTGTGTCTTTATGGTGTATATCTTTTTCCAGGATAATTCTTACTTTGGTTTCTTTTAGGACATTGAAATAGGACTTTCTGTGACATCAATAGCTATAGTGACACTTGTTGATTTTAAGTTTTCTAAGTCAAATAGACTTGAGGAATGAAGAGTATATTCTACGAATGTTAATGTTCAGTGACTATCACTAGTCCAAGACCAAAATCAAAAAACTAGAAGATGTTGAGTTGATTAATAGCATAAATAATGCAAGTTCAGAATTAACTGTTTTTCTAGACTTAAAGTTTTTGTGCCTCCTCCTTTACAGTGTTTGGATTTATAAGTTGTATCTAGACAGGATATCTTTGTTGGGAAGGTATCCTTTTTGACACTAATAAATAAATTAAAGTTCTCAGGAGTTAGTTGCATGGTTTTTCGTAAATAGTTTTCTTAACTATAGTATAGCATAGTACAGTATGGCACTTTATTTTTTCCAATAAGTCTATTATACCCCAAGGACAGCTGGTTTTAATTTTTTCTCTGTACTGTACGATTTTGCGCCAGAAATGTAGGAATTACCTTTCGTTGTGATGTGATAAAACTTACAAATCTTTTTTGTTATTCTTGACCTAGTTTTTATAGAAAGAAGGTCTAAGATGTTAAATAAAGTCAAAACTAAAGCCTTAATTAGTGTTGGAGCAGTAGCCGCAACTAGCTTTATTCTCATGATGGGATATACTGCTGGTCAACATTCTACTGCTAAACAAAGTCGCAAAGAGATTGAATTGGCTGCAGCTAAACTTGTGGAAGATAAACAAGCAGAAGATAAAGCCAGTATTTTGTCATCGGATACTGTAAAAGAATTTTTGACACAGTACTATACGAAAGAAAAGCTCGGAGAAAATAATACACGCATTCAACCTTATATGACTGAATCAGCTTATTCTCAAGAATTGACAAGTCAAAACGATGCCATGAACCAAGTGTATAAGGACTATATTTTGGATTATCATTTTGAAAAAGCTGATATCTTTGTCAATCAGACTACGAATCAAGCCATTGCCATGGTCTCTTATAATGTAACCTATGTATCTGATTTAAAGAATGCCAACCAATCAAAGACTAATCAGACAGAAACAAGAACAGTTAAGTTATCCTATTCTAAACTACCTGGTAAGTTATTGGTCAACCAAGTACAGGTTTGGAAATCTGGGTTGGATGATTTAGATAAGGAAACTCCTAAAACTTTAGAAGAATCATCATCAATACCATCACTGCCAAATACTACGACAAAATGATGATATTGCATGGAAATAGAAGAATGTAAGCAAATTTCAATTCTTGATGTAGCAAGTCGTTTAGGTATCTCCTTTAAACAAGTTTCGACCAGTGTCTATGAGCATTCTGAACACGATTCATTTCGGATTTTTTCAACTACCAATACTTTTAAATGGTTTTCAAGAGATATTCAAGGTGATGTCATTGATTTTGTTCGACTTGTTAAGGGAATTTCCTTTAAAGAAGCTCTAGCCTTTCTTTCTGAAGAACCTTTTCAAAAAGAAGCTGTTCAAGAAAAAAGAGAGAGACCATTTTATTATCCTTTAAAGAGAGTAGAAGATTCTAACTGCAGTCTGGCTAGATATTATTTAACAGAATGTAGAGGAATCTCAGAAGAAATCATACAAAAGATGATTCAACAAGGTTTGATAGCCCAAGCTAGTTGGAAAACAAATGAAACAGTTGAACCTGTTATCGTTTTTAAAAGCTATGATCATCGTCACAAGCTGCAGGCAGCAAGCTTACAAGGGATTTATAAGAATCACTCTCTTCCTAGAGAGAGGCTGAAAACGATTCTAAAAGGAAGCCATGGACATATTGGAATATCTTTTGATATTGGTAAACCAAATAGACTGGTTTTTTGTGAATCGTTCGTCGACTTGATAAGCTATTACGAACTTCATCAACAAAGTCTAACTGATGTTCGTTTGGTATCTATGGAAGGATTAAAAAGGTCTGTTGTTGCTTATCAAACTTTACGACTAATAGCTGAAGAAAATCAGAAGTTGGAATTTTTAGATACAGTAACACCTTCAAAGTTATTGCATTTGATCAATACAATTCGTGATACCACCACCTATTTCGATAATCATCCTGATTTATTGACACTTGCGGTAGATTGTGATGATGCAGGAAAAGATTTTTCTGATAAGTTATCTCAATCAGGATTTCCTGTTTTACTGGATTTACCTAATAATGAATCTGGGAAAGAAAAAATAGACTGGAACGATATTCTTAGAGAAAAGAAATCAGATTTACAATTGATGATCGAGAATGTAAAAGAGACATTGAGGAATCAACCAGTAAGACAAACCTCTCAATGTTTAGAATTGTGATAACAAAATCAAGATGTTTTAGCTAATATTAGAATGAAGGAGGATCGTATATGACCATAATCGAACGCTTAGAAGAAAAGGTCACTAGGCAAGAAAGCAAGGTAGCAAGAGAGACAGAAAAGCTCGCTTCTTACAAAGAGCAACTGGAGACAGCGATGTTTGCGACGTTCAAAAGGCGTCAAAGCATTAGTCACATGAGTTTTGAAGAAGCTCTTGACCATGCCTTCGGTAGAGAAAGACAATTCGATGATTCTGAATTTAGAAAGGATGAAATGAGTGAATGACAAAAGATTGGAATTTTAATCAACCATTAGAGAGTAAATCAGAAAATCAAGAAGATCCAGATAAAATTGCGGCCTTATTTGGAAATCATCAAGGAGGTAATGATGTAAATTATGAAGCAGCTTTTCAAAAGCGTAAACAAGCACCTGTGACGGAATCAAATTCTAGTTCTAAACCCAAAGTTACAGAGGTTAGAACAGGAAAAGAGACAGATATCACTACAAGTTATCAGCAACATCTTAAAAGACTTATTGCAGATAACAATAGCGATATTCAAAGTAGTCAAAAGAAAATTGAAGAGCTACATACGTTGATCGACACAAAGAATAAAGACAATAAGAAATTGCAGTCAATTTATGATGCGATTTCCGAATTACACTAAGCAGTCCTGATAGGCTGCTTTTTTTGAGAGGTTATAGATGTTTACAAAACTTTTTAAGAAAAACCAAGACAATAGTGATGTATTTAAGAAGCTAATTCATAGACTATCTGATATGTCTGTCCAAGATCTTGAAAAAATAGACCGACTGTTAGATATCATTTTCACTCCAGATCAAGGATCAGAACAACTAAAAACAGAAGCAACTTACAGAGAAGAAACTTTGGACGACACATTAAAGGAAGCTAAGAATCAACTTCATAAGGAACAATTGGAGAAGAATTTAGAGAGATTTAAGAAAAATAGTCAATAACGCACCAAAATTGGTGCGTTATACTTTTTTATGCTATAATTGAATTATAAAAATAAAGGAGTTTGCCATGATTGGAAAGAACATAAAATCCTTACGTAAAACACACGACTTAACACAACCCGAATTTGCCCAAATTATAGGAATTTCTCGAAATAGCTTGAGTCGTTATGAAAATGGAACTAGTTCAGTCTCTACGGAGCTAATAGACATCATTTGTCAAAAGTTTAATGTATCTTATGTCGATATTGTAGGAGAAGACAAAATGCTTAATCCTGTTGAAGATTATGAACTGACTTTAAAAATTGAAATAGTGAAAGAAAGAGGTGCTAATCTATTATCTCGACTTTATCGTTATCAAGATAGTCAGGGAATTAGCATTGATGATGAATCTAATCCTTGGATTTTAATGAGTGATGATCTATCTGACTTGATTCATACGAATATCTATTTAGTTGAAACTTTTGATGAAATAGAGAGATATAGCGGCTATTTGGATGGAATTGAGCGCATGTTAGAGATATCTGAAAAACGGATGGTAGCCTAATGGATATCCAAGATTATACTGATAGTGCATTTAAACATGCATTAGAGCGAAACCTTCGCTCACTTACAAGAGGAAAAAAGTCCAGTAAACAACCTATAGCGATTTTGCTTGGAGGGCAAAGTGGTGCTGGTAAGACTACAATTCATCGTATTAAACAGAAAGAATTTCAAGGAAATATTGTTATCATAGATGGCGATAGTTTTCGTTCCCAGCATCCACACTATTTAGGACTGCAGCAAGAATATGGCAAAGATAGTGTAGAATACACCAAAGATTTTGCAGGGAAAATGGTAGAGCATATAGTTGATGAACTCAGCACACAAGGCTATCATTTGTTGATTGAAGGGACTTTGCGAACCACTCAAGTCCCACGGCAGACTGCTCAATTACTACGAAAAAAAGGCTACCATATTTCTTTGGCTGTGATTGGCACCAAACCAGAACTTTCCTATCTCAGTACCTTGATTCGTTATGAGGAACTTTACACAATAAATCCTAATCAGGCCAGAGCAACCCCTAAAGAACATCATGATGGTATTGTAGAGCATTTGGTTGATAACCTAAGAGAGTTAGAAAACGATAAACTCTTTGACCGCATTCAAATTTACCAAAGAGATAGGAATTGTATTTACGATTCTGAAACGGATGAGATTTCCGCAGCAACAGTTCTTCAAGAATGTCTCTTCGGAAAATGGAGTAATGTAGAGGAAGAGATGATGCAAATAGAGAAAGATAGATTAAAAAGGCTATATAAAGTTAAGGAGAATGGAAATAGTTTATGAAAGAATATTTTTATAAGTCTGCAAATGTTACCTACTATATGGAAAGTAATGAGTTCTTTAAAAACAGTGAACAGCTGACTTTGATTGAAGAGGATAAAACTTTTGATATAACTGATTTTAAAAAGTTAATTCAACAAGATTTGAATACTATTCTTCATACAAAGTTTGACAATATAGTACTGTTAGCTGGTGCTGGAGCTTCAGTTGTAGTTGAAAACGATGTAATAAATAACGCATTTGGAAAGACTGTAGCAATGATTGCTCAAGATGTTTTTGAACAACTGAATAAACGGAGTGACATATATTCGCTGGTCCAATTATCAAAAATTATTGATTTTGGTAATATCACTAAAAAAATTACTGATGATAATGATGTTGAAATAGAGATTTTAAGTGAAGATTTTAATTTAGAGGACTTTTTATCCAGCTTACAACACTATGCTCCATATGTAAAAAGAGGAAAGGTAAAATATGAAAAGTCGCTCAATACTATTCTTAAAATTATAAAGAAAAATACTGACTATAGCTATGATAGGAATAAGTTAAAACATGGTGCTATTTTAAACATATTGATTAAAAAAATTAAGTCTCCCAATAAGCTTTCAGTAGTTACAACAAATTATGATACTTTATTTGAGGAGGCAGGGGCAAAATTGAATTATATAATATTTGATGGTTTTAATTTTGTTGAAGATCCAAAATTTGAGAGTGACATTTTTGATTGGAATCTTATTAGAGAAGTGCCAATAATGAAAACGAGCGAGTTAGAGTACAGGGACAAAGTGTTTAATCTAATTAAGATTCACGGTTCTCTGACTTGGGAAAGAGGTGAAGATGGAAATATTTATAGGAAAAAGAAAAATGCAATTAATAATATCAATAATACGGTGATGATTTTTCCAAGTTCTGATAAATATGCTCAGAGCTATCAGGAACCATATTTTGAACTGTTTACTAAATTCCAGGAATTATTAAAAAAGCAAAATACACTACTGATTACGACGGGATTTAGCTTTTCGGACAATCATATTTCTAAAATGATTACACAAGCGATCAAAAATAACTCTGGTTTAACGGTAGTAGTTTCTGACTTTAATATCGATCAACAAAACGATAATTGGAAAGAAATAACGCATCTAATGGAAGTACATAATCCAATTGTCTTTTTAAAGGCTACATTAAATGATGGATTAACAGATTATTTAGGTGATAAATATGCGGATTGAAGATTTTTATGATGAGTTAGATAAGAGTAATTTTTATTTAGGCATGGTGTCGCAAGTATACCGTAGTAATATAGTTATTCAAGTTGAAAATCTTACATTATTAGCTTTTAAAAAGCTAAAAAATATAGCTATAATTCCTAATACAATAAATTATTTTGTAGCTATAGATTCAAATGATGGAATTTACTTTGGAGAATTATTTCAGTCAAAGATACAAAATGGAGTGAATTCTCATGAAATGGTAGCAAAGGGATTTCAAGAAAATGTTTATCCAGAATTAAATATTGATATTTTAGGTTTTATACCAATCGGTGATAAATTTTTCAAGTTACCTGGGACTCATACTGTAGGATTAACTGATAAAGTCTACATAGCAGATAGAAATATAATTGAACATTTCGTATCCTCGATAGAAGTTAAACCAAACTCGGAGAAAAAATTATCATCCTTTTCAAATCTATCGTTAAATTCTCAAAATTACCCTATTTCTTTTCAGCCTAGAACTTTATTTGACAGACATTTATTAACCATTGGCACAACTAATAGTGGAAAATCAACATCTGCATTGTCGATATTAGATAAATTAATAAGTAATAATATACGTACTTTGATTATTGATCCTACCGGTGAATATAGCTTATCTTTTTCAGAAGATGAAGTTGATAAATACGTTTTAGGAGAAAAAGCGTTTGTTCCTGTATCCGAATTGTCAATGCAGCAATGGTCAATATTATTTGAAACCAATGATGGTACTCAACCTGCTGTTTTAGCAGAAGCAATTAGAGGTTTAAGATATCAATTGAAGCAGGGATTAACAGGACCATATGTAAAAATTGGTAAGTCAGTAAACGTTGTAGAAAGAGAATTAAATCAGCTAACATCTAATGATAAAGATTTCGATTTATCACTTTTAAGTGAGCAGATAGCTAATGAAACAACTCAACAAACAAATTCTGGTGTGTATAAGGCAGATGCATTTAATTTTGGTATAAATCAATATCTGATACAAAAGGTAAATTATAAATTAGCTAATACAAATTTTAAAACATTCTTTAGTTCTCAAAAAGAGAACTTATTAGATATTATTAAAAATTTTGCAACCATATCAAAAAAATCTCTTTATATAGATGCATCAAGGATTGGTACTACAGATGGTATTGGTGGAATGATAATTGATTTGGTAACAAATTTTTTATTAAACATCCCCAAAAATGAGATCAATTCATTCGTAATTTTTATTGATGAGGTACACCGATATACAAAATCTAATAACATAGGAGAGACATCATTTTATACGGGGTTAACAGGAATTGCAAGAGAAGGTCGTAAAAAAGGTATATTTCTTTTTTTAACGACACAGAATCCTAATGATGTTGATAAAATTCTATTAGGTCAAATTGGTACGTTACTTATTCACCGTTTAACAGCTATTGATGAGATTAGAGCAATTAGTAATCATTTATCTGAGCAGCAGATTGCACAAGTCAGGAAATTGAATACTGGTGAAGCAGTATTAACTAGTATAAATTTACTCAAAGATTTATATCTTGAGATTGAAAAATGTGATAGAGTACATATGAATGATACTCCAAGTCTATGGCAAGATTGAAAATCTAGTTGGAGAGTTATATTTTTTGATTTTGTTACATCTTTATTTCTGAGAGCTCAGGCTCTCTTTTTTTTCCCCCTCATTTTTCATGTTGTGATACCTTTTCCAAATCTTCCCTGTTATCCTAATATCATTCATAGAAAATCAATTTTTGATTTTCTATGGGGGTTTGGGGGCGAAGCCACCAAGTTATCTTATCGTTGGCTTTCAAAACTGGAAGGTTTTGGTTGGTTGGCGATATGATTTTTGGGATATTGTGGACACAATATCTGAGCTCGCAAAGACCGAACAAGGAGAGACTGAGGTCTTTAGGAATCGTACTGACAATGTGAGGCAGCCTTACATTGTCAGACAAGTATAATGTTGAAAGGATGGTAAGATGGGACAAGAAATTAAGTTAATCCGTAAGCAATTTAGAATCACGAGACAAGAAGAAAAACAGATAAAAGAAATGATGAGGGAACAAAAAGTGGATAGTTTCTCAGAATTTCTTCGTCAAAATTTATTGAAAAAGAATTATCACGATAGAATTTTTGAAAGTTGGTTCTCCCTTTGGCAGTCTCAAAAGTTTGAACAGATTAGTCGAGATGTGTATGAAGTTCTGGTTGTCGCAAGAGAAAATCATCAAGTGACTCAAGAGCACGTCTCAATCTTATTGACTTGCGTTCAAGAATTGATTGCAGAAGTGAATCAAGTGCAGCCTCTCAGTCGTGAGTTCCGTGAAAAATATATTGGTTAGGAGGATGTAATGGTTTATCGCTATCGTACCAATCTCAAAAAAGTATTTCTAACTGATCCAGAATTACACCAATTGAATGAACGGATTGCTAAGAGCAATTGTCAAAATTTCTCAGTCTATGCCAGAAAAGTTTTGCTTAATCCCAATATGGCTTTTGTCACAATTAACACGGATACCTATGACCAGTTAGTTTTTGAATTGAGACGGATTGGAAATAATATTAATCAAATTGCGCGCGCTATCAATCAGAGCCATCTGATTTCTCAGGAACAATTACAAGAATTGAGTAAGGGAATTAGTGAGTTAATTACTGGAGTAGAGAAAGATTTTCAAGTTGAAGTTAATAGACTGAGGGAATTTTATGGTAGTCACTAAACACTTTGCGACACATGGTAAAAAATACCGTAGACGTTTGATTAAATATATCCTCAATCCAGAAAAAACGGATAATCTAAAATTAGTATCTGATTTTTGCATGAGTAATTACTTAGACTTTCCTAGCTATGAAGAAATGGTAGAGATGTACAATGTCAACTTCACCAATAATGACAAGTTGTACGAATCTAGAAACGACCGACAAGAAAAACACCAACAAACTATTCATGCTCATCACCTCATTCAATCATTTTCTCCTGAAGATAATCTGACACCTGAAGAAATTAACCGCATTGGTTATGAGACCATGATGGAATTGACAGGAGGTCGTTTTAAGTTTATCGTAGCAACTCATACAGACAAAGATCATGTTCATAATCACATCATAATCAACGCTATTGACCGCAATTCAGATAAAAAATTGATATGGAACTATGCCTTAGAACGAAATCTCCGTATGATTTCAGACCGTATTTCTAAAGTGGCTGGGGCGAAAATTATTGAGAAGAGTTTTTCTTACCGTGACTATCAAAAATATAGACAGTCTAGTCATAAATTTGAATTAAAGCAACGTCTTTATTTTTTGATGCAGCAATCTAAATCGTTTGATGATTTTTTAGAGAAAGCAAAGCAGTTGCATGTTCAGATTGATTTTAGTCAAAAGCATAGCCGTTTTTTGATGACAGATAGAACGATGATAAAACCAATTCGAGGACGCCAACTCAGCAAACGAGATCTATATGATGAAGAATTTTTTAGAATGCATTTTGCTAAGCAAGAGATTGAAAGTCGTTTAGAATTTTTGTTGAACCGTGTCAATTTTTTAGAAGATTTAATAACAAAAGCAAAAGAATTGAATCTAACCATTGACTTAAAACAAAAAAATGTAACTTTTATCCTGGAAGAAGATAATCAAAAGATAAGTTTAGGTCATCAAAAAATAAGTGATAAGAAATTATATGATGTCAAATTTTTTCAAGATTATTTTAAAAATAAGGAAGTCGGTGCTTCAGAAGGATTAGAGAATTTACAGGCACAGTACCATGCTTTCCAAGAAGAACGAGATAAGGATAAAGTATCCACTGAAGAGATTGAGGAAGCCTTTGAGACATTTAAAGAAAAACGAGATACCGTTCGTGAATTTGAAGTGGAACTTGCAGAGAACCAAATAGCGAAGCTAGTTGATGAGGGCATTTATATCAAAGTGTCTTTTGGTATTAAGCAGAGTGGTCTCATTTTCATTCCCAATTATCAATTAGATATTCTGGAAGAAGAGAATCAAACAAAATATAAAATCTTTATACGTGAGACAACCTCATACTTTGTCTATAACAAAGAACATTCGGATAAGAATCAGTATGTCAAAGGACGAACATTGATAAGACAGCTAACCAATGATAGTCGAGTAATACCATACAGAAGACCTACAGTTAAGAGTCTACAGGAAAAGATTACTGAGATTAACCTCTTCATTGAATTAACTGAAGCAGATAAGAAATACCAAGACATTAAAGATGAGTTAGTAAAAGAAATAGCAGAGATAGATATAAAACTAAATCAAATTAATGAAAAAATCGCCAACTTAAATAAGATGGCGGAAGTGCTTATTAATTTGAAGAGTGAAGATGTGAGCAGTCGAAAGCTTGCAAGATATGACTTTTTAAAATTAAATTTGCCAGAATCAATTACAGTCGAACAAGTAACCGAAGAAATAAGAGTGTTTCAAGAGGAGCTAGGTCATTATCTTTATGAGTATGAGGGGATTGGTAAAAAAGCTAGAAATGTTTGTAAAAGTACTGAATGATAAGGATTTTGATAAAAAATTTAGTATAGAAATACTATTGGAATAACAAGAACTAATCCTATGGTGGTTAAAGATTAACTATCTTTATGTTATTGATTAATATATTTGTCATAGTGCTCTTGGTACTGTGCTTTTATATTATGTTCTCCTAGAATTTCAAATACCTGAAGTGCTTGTTTCATCTTTTCGATTCCGTTCGCAGGATTGCACTTAAATTCAAAGTATCCACATGTATATAAGAAGACGGTTTGTTCATAATAGTTTAATTCATTATTTAGTAATTTTTTTATTTCTTTGATTAGAAAACTACAATTTTGAAATTCTTCTTTATCAATACTAACAATTAGGCAATTGATTGCCAATTGTGTAACAAGCCGTTTATTTGTCTTATTTAATGTTGAATAGATATAATTTTTTAACATTTCTATAGTTAATAGGAAGTAGGAGTTATATTTAATTGTTCTTACACAGTTACCTAATAGGATAATTTCATAGTAACCCCAGTTTTCAACTTTAAAAAGATAATCTGTTAGCTGTAATAACTCCTCGTCCGAGGGGAGAAAATTTTTATTTGTTGTATAGAGAATCGATTTTACCATTGTCTTTTCATAAGGACCCAAGTTATAACTTGAAGAGTTTGATAGTAATTCAATAATACTATCAAAATTTTTTGTGGAATAGTGTTTTCGAATATATTGCACCAAGTTAGCGAATGATCCAGTTTTAGTAGAATTATTGTCATGAAGAATAATAAATTCATCCAAAGTTATATGTAATTTATCTAAAA
>NZ_JWAJ01000089.1 GCF_001068775.1 Streptococcus pseudopneumoniae | reverse complement strand
AGAATTTGGGCATAAACTTTTACCACTTCCTCCCTACTCACCTGAGTACAATCCTATTGAGAAGAAATGGGCTCATATTAAAAAGCATCTCAAAAAGGTATTGCCAAGTTGCAATACTTTTTTCGAGGCTCTTTTGTCTTGTTCTTGTTTCAATTGACTATAGAATGAATCTAGAATAGGACGCTAAGACTGCTAAAAATATTTCTAGAAATTAGTTTGACTTTCCTAATCGATTTGTTCATACCCTATTTCAATTCACTATAACATTTGGAGAGGACAGCCGTTGTTCTCTCCATTTTTATATCCAGAGATAGAAGGATTTGTTGAAAAACTAAAAGATAAAACTATAAATCTCGGCAAAAAATATTTACTAAAAATTTTTAATACTGTTAAATAAATTGTATGAATATAAAAATGGATAAATCTCTTATAGTATGGCTGAAATACATTACTAGATGCATGTTTGTTTCTTTAGTTCTATTTGTTAAAGAATTACTAAGTTTCCGATAAAAGATGTAAAAAAATATTGAATTCAATATATATAGTGCGTTTTTTATAAAAAAGTAACCGCTAACACTTGATTTTTATAAATATAGTGATATACTAAGATTTAAGAAAAAGTAAAAAGGAGATTACTATGAAGTTTCATTTTAATGAGCGTCAACGCTTTTCTTTACGTAAGTATAGCTTTGGTTTAGCCTCTGTTCTTTTAGGAACTGCCTTCTTTTTGAGTGGACAAGTTGCTAGTGCTGATGAGGTAAATGTTTCAGAAACATTGCTCACCTCCGTAGTATCTGTTAGTCCAGAAAGTTCAACAAGTACATCGGAATCTTCAGTACCAAGAACTTCTGAATCAAAACCTACAGTAGCAGATAAGTCTACTCTATCACTAGAAACTGCCGATTCAAAATCAACAGTAGAAGATAAAGCTGTTGTAACACCAGAAAAGGCTGGAGTTTCTTCAGATTCTGAAAAACCTGTAATCGAGAGTCCAAAATCTGAAAAGTCAGAAGCATCAGCGAAAGAATCGAGTGAAGAAACGGCGAAAGCAACTGAAGTTAAAGCTGAAGTTGCTGAAAAAGACGATAAGTTTACTGACAAAGCTCCAGCTGAAGTTGCTGAAAAAGACGATAAGTCTACTGACAAAGCTCTAGCTAAAGTTGCTGAAAAAGACGATAAGTCTACTGACAAAGCTTCAGCTGAAGCACGTCGTTCTACTCGTACACGCCGAGCTACTTCAGAAGATAAACGAGAAGTATCTAATTGGAGTGAGTTTGTTTCAGCCTTAAAGGATGAAAATGTAAGCGATATCACTGTTAATGGTGATATCGTAGCTCAAGGTGATAATGGTAATACCGACAATGGACGTTCAGGATCTGTTGACCGTAAGACTACCATCAATGCGCCGTCTCGTCCAGTTACTATCCAAGGTAAGGACGACAATGCTCGTCTAGACCTCTTGTCGCATACTTTGGAATTGACAGGAGCTAGCTGGGAACTAAACCTCAAAAATCTTAAGATTGCTTCAGCAAACTCTAGAGGTCCAATTGAACTATCAAGAACTAGTGGTTCAAATACAGTTACATTTGAAAATGTGACAAGTGAGGGTTCATCACTTTATGGTGGTGGTGGTAACACAAATGTCGTTATCAAAGGAAATACAACTTCAACAGTTAGCGATAGTTATCAAGCAGCAAATGGTCAAACTCAGTATGTTCAACGGAACGTGGGACAAGCTGGTAAATCAGATAAACGTCGTGAGTCAAATATTCACGATGCTAAATCTGTAACAGTTGCTGAGGGAGCTAGCTTAACGCTTAACCGTTCTTCTCAAGGGGATGCTATTACTCTTGAAAGTGGAGCTAAGGTCAGTGTAAAAGATAAAGCTAGTCTTACTATCAACATGAACACTGCCAAGCAAACTGATAGTGCTCGCTACCATAATGCTGGTATTTTCATGGCTGATAGTGGTACCGTAGAAACTGGTAAAGGCTCTAAGTTAGTCCTAAATACTAGTATCGGTCAAGGTATTTCAATTGGTATAAACCGTCCAGGGGATAACGTTACAGATAAGGATCGTTTTGGTGGTTACGGTGCTGGTAACAACGGTCGTAAAAATGGTCCTAGCCGAGTTCTTATTGGCGAAGAAGGAACATTTGAATTTAACGGTCGTGACGGTATTATGATGGGGAATCACTCAGAACTTGTCACAGGTCAAAATTCCAAAGTTCGCTTTGAAAATAAAGGTCGTGGCGTTGCCCTTGATTTCGGAAATGATTCAAGAGTAGTCTTTGGAAAACATTCGACTAATACCTTTCATTCAGTAGGTAAAGGTAAGAACGGTGGTGCACCTTCGGGTAGTTACGATGGTTACAACTATATTGGCCTTAATGAAAATGGTAAGATTCTTGTAGATGACTACGCGACTTTCCGTGTACAAATGGACAATCGTGGCGACAATGACTGGGATGATGTCATTTCACTTGGTTCTCAGAATGGTACTAAGTCTGAGCCACTTTTCCAAGCTAATAAAGGTTCTATCGTAGATATCCGAGACGATAATACGAACTACTATGCGGAGTTGATATCTGTGGCGCTAGGTAATAGTTCAAATACCTTCTTCCAGTTCAACAATCCCTTTTATGTTGCATTTATGAGATATACTAAGTCGGATAGTCTTTCAGCAGGTGAAATTACAGGTAAATTACCACTATCGATTCCTCAAGGAAACAATCCACAGGACATTGGACATGGGAACATCCTTTATATTTCAAATCCATCATTAGCGTCTAGAAACAGAATCGAATTTAATGGTCCTGCAAGCAATAATGGTTCTGGAGTTGGAACCTATACAGTTTATTCATTGAATAAAGATGGTAAGGATAAGCAAAGTCGAGAAAAGCAAAGTTCGGTATGGACCAATATTCAAGGTGGGTCTATTCCTATTGCCGGTTTCAAAAATGATAATCCAAATATAACACCAGCAGATGCCCCTTCTGTCCCTACGGGTTCTTCTCCAGGAGGCGTTATTGCCAAAGATAAAACTTATGGTATTGACCCTGTTGGGGATAACCGTCAAAACATTTGGGTTTCAAATGGTTCTAAAATCAACCCGACTGGTGTTCATAAAAATGTCATCAAATATGTCTACGAAGATGGAACTCCAGTTAAAAAAGATGTTATCCAGTCATCAGAATGGAACCGTACTTTGGATGTCTCTATTGACCAAGAAGGCTTTAAAAAGATTTTAAAAAATTCAAACGTTAGAAATGGTGATGAATTCTTAGCAGCTTATAGTAAAGCTAAGTATCACATTTCTGATATCGATGGAGATAACATTGCTGATACTGGCTGGAAAGAAGACGGAACAAATTCTGGTACCTATAATTATGGTACTATCGCTTCGCCAAAACTCAAAGGCTATAAACCAGAAATTCTATCAACTAATGTTCCAGGATTAGAAGCTGGGGCTCAAGCTGATTCAGTTTCAGTGACTTATGATTCAAGTAATGCACCAGAAACACTTATTGAAGCTCAAGCTGGTGGACGTACCGTTTCAGAAACTTATTGGCGTAATATTGTAGCCAAATCTGATTTGGGTGTCTATGAAACAGTTGTTGTCTATAAAAAAGTAAAACAAAAAGCTATTGTCAAATACATTGATACAACTGCTAATAATAAGGAATTAGCAAAAGATGAAGTTGAAGGTACATCTGGTGAAGCTATTAACTACTCAACTGCAGCTATGATTGCTGATTTTGTTAATAAAGGTTACAAACTTGTAGAAGATGGATTTACAAACTCAACTGCAGATCAAAAGAAATTTGATGATGATGAAAACATTGATCAAGAATTCGTAGTTAGACTAGAACACGATGTAACTCCAGTTGGACCAAATAACCCACATAAACCAACAGATCCAATCAATCCAAATGATCCAAAGAGTCCAAAATACCCTGCGACAGATCAATGGAAGAAAGATGTAACGTCAACTGTTCATTATGTGGTATCAGACGGTAATGCAACTGCCCCAGCTGATAAGGTTCAAAATGCACAATGGACACGTACCTTAACACTTGATAAGGTGACAGGTGAAGTTCTCTCATCTACTCCATGGGCATCGAATAAGGCTAACTATGATGCAGTTCCAACACCAGGATTGACAGGTTACTACGCTGATAAAGCAAGTGTTGCTTCTAAGACAGTCACTCAAAAAAATCTTGAAGAAACTGTTACTTACAAGCCACTTGGAAAATTGGTTCCAAAACCAGAGACACCAAAAGATCCAAACTTCCCATCAACACCAGAAGTGAAGTATCCAAATGATCCAACGGATCCAACGAAACCAGGTCAACCAGTTGTGCCTAATGTACCAGGCTACAAACCATACTTGCCAGATCCAAACGATCCAACAAAACCAGGTCAACCAGTAGAACCAGGAACACCTGTAACACCGGATAAACCAGGGGAAGATACGCCGATCATCTATGTACCAAAAACAAATGATGTGACGCAACCAACAAAACAAACTGTTAAGTACACAAGTACAGATGGTAAAGCTCAGGTACCTTCAGATAAGATTCAAAATGACTATACTTTCACAGGTAAGAAGAATCAAGCTGATGGTACAACAACATGGACTGAAAACAGTCATACTTACGGTAGGGAAAGTGTTCCAGTAGTTTCTGGTTACTACGCTGACAAGTCTGAAGCAGGTAGTAAAACAGTCACTCCAACCAATCCTAATGCTGAAGATGTTGTAACTTATAAACCACTTGGTAAGATTATTCAGGTAGATGAAGATGGAAATGTTATTCCTAATTCAACATCTCCAACATACAACAATAATCCATCAAATCCTAAAGAAGCAGCAGAAACTAAAATTCCAGATGCACCAACAGGATATGTGATTAAGGAGGAACAACCACAAGCATGGGGTTACAATATTGTTGATAAAACTATTGAACCAAATGATGAAAGTGATCCAGATCGAATTTCACAAGATACGAAGATTGTTTATGTTAAGGCAGACCAAAAAGCAGTGATCAAGTACGTTGATCAAACAACTGGTCAAACCCTTGCCAATGATCAAGTCGGTGGTAAATCAGGTGAGGCAATCAACTACTCAACTGCGGACAAGATCAAGTACTATGAAGATCGTGGCTATGTTCTTGTAAGCGATGAATTCCCAGCAGGAGTTCACTTCGATACCGATGCTTCAGTCGATCAAACATGGACAGTAACCTTGAAACATGGTGAAACTCCAGTAGGACCAAATGACCCACATAACCCAACAGATCCAATCAATCCAAATGATCCAAACAGTCCTAAGTACCCAGCGACAGATCAATGGAAGAAAGATGTCACATCTACTGTTAAGTATGTGGTATCAGATGGTAAGGTAGCAGCCCCAGCAGATCATGTTGAAAACGCGACATGGACACGTACCCTTACCTTGGATAAAGTCACAGGTAAAGAACTTTCAGCGACACCATGGGCATCAGATAAGACAGCCTACGCTGAAGTTCCAACACCAGGTTTGACAGGATACTACGCTGATAAAGCAAGTGTTGCTTCTAAGGCAGTTACTCAAGAAAACCTTGAAGAAACTGTTACTTACAAACCACTTGGAAACTTGGTTCCAAAACCAGAAACACCAAATGATCCAAACTTCCCATCAACACCAGGTGTTAAATATCCGAACGATCCAACAGACCCAACGAAACCAGGTCAACCAGTCGTTCCTGATGTACCAGGTTATGAACCACACCTTCCAGATCCAAACGATCCAACGAAACCAGGTCAACCAATCCAACCAGGAACACCTGTAACACCTGATAAACCAGGGGAAGATACGCCAATCATCTATGTACCAAAAACAAATGATGTGACGCAACCAACAAAACAAACGGTAACGTTTGAAGGAGCTGGTTCAACCACACCAAAAGATGATGTTCAAAGCGACTATACCTTCACAGGTAAGAAGAATCAAGCAGATGGTACAACAACATGGACTGAAAACAGTCATGACTATGGCAAAGTAAAAGTCCCAGTCGTTGAACACTATTATGCGGATAAAGCTGAAGCAGGTGGTAAGACAGTTACACCAGAACACCCAGAAGCTACAGATAAAGT
>NZ_JWAJ01000088.1 GCF_001068775.1 Streptococcus pseudopneumoniae | reverse complement strand
GTACGTTGATCAAACAACTGGTCAAACCCTTGCCAATGATCAAGTCGGTGGTAAATCAGGTGAGGCAATCAACTACTCAACTGCGGACAAGATCAAGTACTATGAAGATCGTGGCTATGTTCTTGTAAGCGATGAATTCCCAGCAGGAGTTCACTTCGATACCGATGCTTCAGTCGATCAAACATGGACAGTAACCTTGAAACATGGTGAAACTCCAGTAGGACCAAATGACCCACATAACCCAACAGATCCAATCAATCCAAATGATCCAAACAGTCCTAAGTACCCAGCGACAGATCAATGGAAGAAAGATGTCACATCTACTGTTAAGTATGTGGTATCAGATGGTAAGGTAGCAGCCCCAGCAGATCATGTTGAAAACGCGACATGGACACGTACCCTTACCTTGGATAAAGTCACAGGTAAAGAACTTTCAGCGACACCATGGGCATCAGATAAGACAGCCTACGCTGAAGTTCCAACACCAGGTTTGACAGGATACTACGCTGATAAAGCAAGTGTTGCTTCTAAGGCAGTTACTCAAGAAAACCTTGAAGAAACTGTTACTTACAAACCACTTGGAAACTTGGTTCCAAAACCAGAAACACCAAATGATCCAAACTTCCCATCAACACCAGGTGTTAAATATCCGAACGATCCAACAGACCCAACGAAACCAGGTCAACCAGTCGTTCCTGATGTACCAGGTTATGAACCACACCTTCCAGATCCAAACGATCCAACGAAACCAGGTCAACCAATCCAACCAGGAACACCTGTAACACCTGATAAACCAGGGGAAGATACGCCAATCATCTATGTACCAAAAACAAATGATGTGACGCAACCAACAAAACAAACGGTAACGTTTGAAGGAGCTGGTTCAACCACACCAAAAGATGATGTTCAAAGCGACTATACCTTCACAGGTAAGAAGAATCAAGCAGATGGTACAACAACATGGACTGAAAACAGTCATGACTATGGCAAAGTAAAAGTCCCAGTCGTTGAACACTATTATGCGGATAAAGCTGAAGCAGGTGGTAAGACAGTTACACCAGAACACCCAGAAGCTACAGATAAAGTGGTTTATAAGGAACTCGGTAAGATCATTCCAGTTGACCCAGATGGCAACCAAATCCCAAATGCGCCAACTCCACAATATACGAATGATCCAAACGATCCAACTAAGGGCGGTGTGACTCCAACTCCAGTTATCCCAGGTTATGTGACAGACATTCCAAATGTAACACCATCTAACCCAGGAGCTGATACACCTGTTGTCTACCGTAAGGCAGACCAAAAAGCAGTGATCACGTACGTTGATCAAACAACTGGTCAAACCCTTGCCAATGATCAAGTCGGTGGTAAATCAGGTGAGGCAATCAACTACTCAACTGCGGACAAGATCAAGTACTATGAAGATCGTGGCTATGTTCTTGTAAGCGATGAATTCCCAGCAGGAGTTCACTTCGATACCGATGCTTCAGTCGATCAAACATGGACAGTAACCTTGAAACATGGTGAAACTCCAGTAGGACCAAATGACCCACATAACCCAACAGATCCAATCAATCCAAATGATCCAAACAGTCCTAAGTACCCAGCGACAGATCAATGGAAGAAAGATGTCACATCTACTGTTAAGTATGTGGTATCAGATGGTAAGGTAGCAGCCCCAGCAGATCATGTTGAAAACGCGACATGGACACGTACCCTTACCTTGGATAAAGTCACAGGTAAAGAACTTTCAGCGACACCATGGGCATCAGATAAGACAGCCTACGCTGAAGTTCCAACACCAGGTTTGACAGGATACTACGCTGATAAAGCAAGTGTTGCTTCTAAGGCAGTTACTCAAGAAAACCTTGAAGAAACTGTTACTTACAAACCACTTGGAAACTTGGTTCCAAAACCAGAAACACCAAATGATCCAAACTTCCCATCAACACCAGGTGTTAAATATCCGAACGATCCAACAGACCCAACGAAACCAGGTCAACCAGTCGTTCCTGATGTACCAGGTTATGAACCACACCTTCCAGATCCAAACGATCCAACGAAACCAGGTCAACCAATCCAACCAGGAACACCTGTAACACCTGATAAACCAGGGGAAGATACGCCAATCATCTATGTACCAAAAACAAATGATGTGACGCAACCAACAAAACAAACGGTAACGTTTGAAGGAGCTGGTTCAACCACACCAAAAGATGATGTTCAAAGCGACTATACCTTCACAGGTAAGAAGAATCAAGCAGATGGTACAACAACATGGACTGAAAACAGTCATGACTATGGCAAAGTAAAAGTCCCAGTCGTTGAACACTATTATGCGGATAAAGCTGAAGCAGGTGGTAAGACAGTTACACCAGAACACCCAGAAGCTACAGATAAAGT
>NZ_JWAJ01000087.1 GCF_001068775.1 Streptococcus pseudopneumoniae | reverse complement strand
CGCAAGTACGTCAGCAAGCACGTCAGCTTCAACAAGTGCAAGTACCTCAGCAAGTACGTCAGCTTCAACAAGCGCAAGCACATCAGCCTCAACCAGTGCAAGTACGTCAGCAAGTACGTCAGCGTCAACGAGCGCAAGTACCTCAGCCTCAACAAGTGCAAGTACGTCGGCTAGCACGTCAGCCTCAACAAGTGCAAGCACCTCAGCAAGTACATCAGCTTCAACGAGCGCAAGTACATCAGCAAGCACATCGGCAAGCACATCAGCAAGTACATCAGCTTCAACGAGCGCAAGTACGTCAGCAAGCACGTCAGCTTCAACAAGTGCAAGTACATCAGCAAACACGTCAGCCTCAACGAGCGCAAGTACGTCAGCAAGTACATCAGCAAGTACATCTGCTTCAACAAGCGCAAGTACGTCAGCAAGTACATCAGCTTCAACAAGCGCAAGCACATCAGCAAGTACATCTGCCTCAACGAGCGCAAGTACATCAGCGTCAACGAGCGCAAGCACGTCAGCAAGTATATCGGCTTCAACAAGTGCAAGTACGTCAGCAAGTACCTCAGCCTCAACGAGCGCAAGTACGTCAGCAAGTACGTCAGCGTCAACGAGCGCAAGTACATCAGCAAGTACATCAGCTTCAACAAGCGCAAGTACGTCAGCAAGTACATCAGCTTCAACGAGCGCAAGTACGTCAGCAAGTACATCTGCCTCAACGAGCGCAAGTACGTCAGCAAGTACATCAGCCTCAACAAGTGCAAGTACGTCAGCAAGTACATCTGCTTCAACAAGTGCAAGTACGTCAGCAAGTACATCAGCTTCAACAAGCGCAAGCACATCAGCAAGTACATCTGCTTCAACAAGCGCAAGCACATCAGCAAGTACATCTGCTTCAACAAGCGCAAGTACATCGGCTAGCACGTCAGCCTCAACGAGCGCAAGTACCTCAGCAAGTACCTCAGCCTCAACGAGCGCAAGTACGTCAGCAAGTACATCTGCTTCAACGAGCGCAAGTACGTCAGCAAGTACATCTGCTTCAACAAGCGCAAGTACATCGGCTAGCACGTCAGCCTCAACAAGCGCAAGTACATCGGCAAGCACGTCAGCCTCAACAAGTGCAAGTACGTCAGCAAGTACATCTGCTTCAACGAGCGCAAGTACCTCAGCAAGTACATCAGCCTCAACGAGCGCAAGCACGTCAGCCTCAACAAGTGCAAGTACGTCAGCAAGTACATCAGCCTCAACGAGCGCAAGCACATCAGCGAGTACATCTGCCTCAACGAGCGCAAGTACCTCAGCAAGTACCTCAGCCTCAACGAGCGCAAGTACGTCAGCAAGTACATCTGCTTCAACGAGCGCAAGTACCTCAGCAAGTACGTCAGCCTCAACGAGCGCAAGTACGTCAGCCTCAACGAGCGCAAGTACATCTGCTTCAACAAGTGCAAGTACGTCAGCAAGTACATCTGCTTCAACGAGCGCAAGTACGTCAGCAAGTACCTCAGCTTCAACAAGCGCAAGTACATCGGCTAGCACGTCAGCCTCAACAAGTGCAAGCACGTCCGCAAGTACATCGGCCTCAACGAGCGCAAGTACATCTGCTAGCACGTCCGCAAGTACATCAGCCTCAACGAGCGCAAGCACGTCAGCAAGTACATCGGCTTCAACAAGTGCAAGCACGTCAGCAAGTACATCAGCCTCAACGAGCGCAAGCACGTCAGCAAGTACATCTGCTTCAACGAGCGCAAGCACGTCAGCAAGTACATCGGCTTCAACAAGTGCAAGTACGTCAGCAAGCACATCGGCTTCAACGAGCGCAAGCACGTCAGCAAGTACGTCAGCG
>NZ_JWAJ01000086.1 GCF_001068775.1 Streptococcus pseudopneumoniae | reverse complement strand
TCCTTTTCTACCATTTGTCAAGTATATCAAGGTATTTGATGAAAAATAGTTTGATTTCCATAGTCAAACTAAGGAAATTGTCTTTTTCTGAACTAAAGTTTAGTGAAAAAAGTGTACACTAAACCAACACCTTATCTGGTGATTTTTTTTGATAAGGCGTTACAATAATATGGCATAAACAATTTTACCGATTTTGGGTAGAAGTATAATCGTAAAGTTTGTTATGCGTTATAAGGTAATACATTGTTCTAATGAGACGATGTATAGAGGCAATCGTGTGTGGTTTGGTTGAAGTCACTTGCGATTGTCTTTTCCGTTTCTCATAGAAGTCTGCGATATGACAAGGATTGGTGTGGCTAGCTGAAGCTATGTTATGAATGCACTTAAAGAGAATCTTTCTGGCATAGGGATTCCCACGTTTAGTGATATGTTCCTTGGCTAGAAAGTTTCCAGATTCATAGTGTCTGAGGTCAATTCCGATAAAAGCATTGATTTGATTGGCAGAGTGAAATCGACGAATGTCACCAAGTTCGCCAATAATACTTGTCGCTGTGGTTTCAGCTATTCCAGGAATAGAGAGAAGAATCTCATATTCTGGCAAAGATTGAGCCAATGCTACCATCTCCTCTAGAACACCTTGTCTGTGTTCAGAAAGCCTAAGTAACTCCCCTGCATAGTATTTGACCTCTTCTATCACTGGAGAGTTTTTTTTGACCGCACAATAAGACTGATTAGCTAGTTTTGTAAGCTTATCTACTAAGTAAGTCACACGTTTTTCAGAGATGCGTTTCGCCGTAGACTGACGGATGATAGCTGTTAATGTGGCGTCATCTAACTCCAGTACAAAACTATTACATGGAAAAGTCATGACCAAGTTCCAATATTGTTCCCCAGTTGGTGCCGACAATATGTTTTCCAATTCAGGAAAAGTGAACTGTAAAACCTTGTGCAGACGGTTTTTAGCGCAGACGATATCCTCAGTAAGATTCTGATAGAAACGGCTGAGATCGCGTAATTCTTGATAAAGCGCTTCTTGGACATAGCTTGGTTTACGATTGAGGATGAACTGAGAAGCAGCTAGTTTTTCAGCGTCAATCTTATCGGTTTTACGTACTCGTAAGCTATCTAGTTGTTTTTTGGATTCTAAGGGATTGAGCCGTGTATAAGCGTAACTATTATCCTCAAAGAAGGCCTGAAGACGACGAGAATAGACACCAGTCGCCTCGAAGACAATCTCTGGATCGTGAACAGTCTTCAAGTCCCCAAGTAGTCGATTAAATCCGATGGCATCATTGGGAATGGTATAGCCATGTACTTTTTCTCCATTGACCAAGATGGCCACTTCTGAACTTGCTTTACTCACGTCAATCCCAAAAACTACTCGCATGATATTACCTCTTTGTCTTGAATGATTCCTTGCTTTAGTGATGTCATTTTCAATACTCGACGTTTTTCGTCCCACATACTTTGATAACATTCTTCCTAAAACAGGTGTCTTGTCAGTTTTAGTTACGACGTCTAGCGCCAAAGGACTTATCGACTTAACAAGACACCACTACTTTAACATAACGAAAAAGTAGTGAGTACTTTCTCCCGTCGGAGATTTCCTCACTACTAATCTTAGTATGTTTTTGTTGTTAATAACTCTCATCTATCTATTTTTAATAGACAGGCTACGCAGTACAATGCGTAAGGTTGTTAGATTATGTAAGATAGAGAGATTTGAAGGACTGAGCCAATTAAACAAGCCAAACCCAATCAAACTACTATTTACGACAACGGTATCTTGAATATTCTTCTTGATGAGTGTTTGCAAAGATGATGATAGCGAATCCAACTCTTGGAAGAAATCCAAGCGATTATCTAACAATAAGATATCACTCATCTGCTTAGAAATATCTGCACTCTCATTCATCACCACACCGATATCTGATAGGGTTAGAGCCGCTGAGTCATTCAATCCATCTCCAACCATCAAAATAGTGTGACCTGCTTTCTGCAGTTCCTCTACTAACTCAAATTTCCCATCAGGTTTCAAGTCTGTATAGACCTGATCAAAGGACAAATCTTTGACTAATTCCTCTGTCCTAACCAAGGTGTCCCCTGTTGCCAGAATCAATTTTTTCCCTTGTGCCTTAAGTTTCTCCAAGGCTGCTTTTGCTTCTTTTCTCAAAGGAGTATGGATGCAGAACATTCCAATCAATTCATTCTGATAAGCCAAGAATAAGAGATTGTAGTGACTCTTGTACTCTTCAATTAAAGCATTTTGTTCTGAACTGATATGAATCTGCTCATCCTGCATCAAGACATAATTTCCAATAAGAACTGGTTGACCATCGATATGGGACTTAATTCCCTTGCTTGCGATATATTGGAGTTTCCCATGCATTTCCTCATGTTCAATCCCCTCTATCTCAGCTTGCTTGACGATGGCATTAGCAATAGGATGATAGATGTGCTCCTCAAGACAGGCACTGATTCTGAGAATATCTTCCTCACTATAGTTCCCAAAAGGTAACACCTTTTCAACTATAGGATAACTAGTTGTGATTGTTCCCGTCTTATCAAACAAGAAAGTATCGACTTCCAGATATTTCTCCAGAACATCTCCATCCTTAATCACCATTTCACGGTTCAACCCCTCCTTGATAGCTGTCAAATAAGCTACAGGAGTAGAGATTTTCAAAGCGCAGGAGAAATCGACCAATAGGAAAGAGATAGCCTTAGAAAAAGAACCCGTTAATAGGTAAGTCAGCCCAGCCCCCAAGAAATTATATTTGACGACCTTGTCCGCCATCTTGATGAAATAGCGTTGTTTCGTTTTCTTATTTTCTTCAGATTTTTTCATCAACTCAATCAGTTGTAAAATCCGGCTGTTCATCTGATTATCGGTTACACGAATGCGTAACTCTCCAGTTTCTAATACTGTATTTGCACAAACTAAATCAGACTCTCTTTTTTCAACTGGAAAACTCTCTCCCGTCAAGGAACTTTCGTTGACCATACCTAAACCTGAAACTACTTGTCCATCAAACAGAATTTCATTTCCTTGAGATAAGATCAAGACATCTCCTATTTGAACATCGGAACTCTTGATACTAACAACCGTATCGCCCTGTACTAAGAATACATCGCTCTCTTTTGCAAGAAGGCTTTGTTCTAAATCTGTTGCAGTTTTTTTCAAAGACCACTGATCTAAATGATTCCCCAAATCAAGCATAAACATGATATTACTTGCCGTCTTGGATTGGTTCATAAATAAGGACAATAAAATCGCTGAACAGTCCAAGACCTCCATCGTTAGTTCCTTACGCGCTAGAGTCTGATAGGCTTCTCTAACATAACCCAAAGCCTGATAACAAGTCCATATATAGCGAATAGGATACGGCACAAAACTACGAAAAATCATACGCTTAATCGCTGCACCTGAAACAATAGAATAAGCACTCTCTTCTCTACGAATGGGAAGAGTCATCAACTCAGAAACTTTCCCTTTATCAATTCTTTTTAAAAAGGCTTCTGCATTATCTAATACAGAAAAGCCTTCTTTTATACGTAGAGTAAAGTGCTGTTGATCCATGTAAAACTGGATAGACTCAATCCCCTTTTCATCTCTCGCCAAGGAACGAAGATAGTCTTGAATATCCAAGGTGAGTGAAAAAGAAGATGATAGTCGGATATGTTGGTATCCTCTATGTAGCACTTTAAAAGACATATTATTCTCCTATAAGGCTATCTAATTGCTCTTCTTTTTTCTCTTGCTCGTACAAATATTTGGCATCTTGCAAGACATCGTCTCCATGTTGCTTCACAACAGAAACAGATGCATCTAGCTCGTCTTTCAACTTGTAAGCCTTAGCCAAAGCTTTAGAATAACCTTTTTTAGCTTCCTTACTTGCTAAGATTTTCAAACCAAGGGTACCAAATGCAACACCACCCAAAAAGAGTGATGATTTTTTCGCAACTTTTGCGACGCTTAATACTTCTTTTAGCATACTTATTTCCTCCTTATCATTATTATATAGCAATTTAGATATAAAAGCAATTTCATTCCATAAATTGGAGAATTAGTTTTATTTCTACTGAATCTCCCATCTACTTATTCCTAAAGTTGCTTTCATTTGCCTCTTTTGATACACTTAAACTATGAATACAAACCTCAAACCCAAACTCCAGCGTTTTGCTTCTGCTAGCGCTTTTGCCTGTCCCGTCTGCCAAGAAAACTTGACCTTGGTAGAATCTAGTCTCAAGTGCACCAATCGCCATTCTTTTGACCTAGCAAAATTCGGCTATATCAATCTAGCACCACAAATCAAGCAATCGGCCAACTACGACAAGGAAAATTTCCAAAATCGCCAACAAATCCTAGAAGCTGGATTTTATCAGGCTATTTTAGAAGGTATCTCCGACTTACTAGCCACTAAACCATCCGCAAAAACAGTCTTGGATATCGGCTGTGGCGAGGGCTTCTACTCTCGTAAACTCCAAGAAGCGAACCCCGACAAGATCTTCTATGCCTTTGACATTTCAAAAGACTCGGTCCAAATCGCTGCCAAGAGTGAACCCAACTGGGCAGTCAATTGGTTTGTCGGTGACCTAGCTCGCCTTTCTTTAAAAAACGCCAGCATGGATATCCTTCTTGATATCTTCTCGCCTGCCAACTACGGTGAATTTAGCCGCGTTTTATCCAAAGACGGTGTCTTAATTAAGGTCATCCCAACTGAAAATCACCTCAAGGAAATCCGTCAAATGGTACAGAACCAGCTAACAAAGAAGGACTATTCTAACCAAGATATCAAGGAACACTTCCAAGAACACTTCAGCATCCAATCTATCCAGACTGCTTCCCTGACCAAATCCATTACAGCAGAGCAAAGACAAGCTTTACTCAACATGACACCCCTCCTCTTTCACGTTGACCAAAGCAAGATTGATTGGAGCCAACTGACAGAGATTACCATTGAAGCGGAGATTCTAGTTGGGAAAGTATTCTAATACTCTTCGAAAATCAAATTCAAACCACGTCAGCTTCGCCTTGCCGTACTCAAGTACTGCCTACGGCTAGCTTCCTAGTTTGCTCTTTGATTTTCATTGAGTATAAACTAGACTTCCCAAAGGTAGACAACTTACCGAAAATCTTCAATATTACAAAAACGCATAAGAACAGGTACTCAAAAACCTTAATCTTATGCGTTTTGTTATGCAAAAATAGCTGGAGTTTCTATACACATTAAGTGGAAATCTTTGAAACCAGTTCTTTTAATAACCATTGAATACCATATATTACATTTACCCCAAATATGATATAGGCCGTATAAATCAAGTACTTCGATTTTTCCCGCCTCAAAGAATAAACCTTGTACAAGATAAACAAATTTAAAATAATAAATAATAGAGACAAAATCTTCCCTCCAAAATCAATCCTAAAAGTACACAGTCAAGCATAGCTCTAATCTTTATTTTCGATTCGAGATGAAAAATTTATCAATGAACAGTAAGTGATATAAGGCCAGTACCAAACCCCAGAAACTACCACGAAAAGAGATTTCTTGATGATTGAGAGGAAACAAATCGTGGTTACCTATATAGAGGCAGGTCAAAATTATAAATAAAATCCAAAATAAATCAGTTCATTTGTATTTTGAAAAATATTTTTTCCACATAAGAACACCTTCTTTCCTACAAATATATTATAATACTTTATGTAGGCGGATGCAAGGAATATGAGGTAAGAGACTACAACGAAACATGAGGTTGAAAGAGAGTGTTATATCTTTACTGTATCTAGGATTTCTCTCTTTTTAGACAAGATTGACCCAAATTCACAGCATTCAAAAAAGCGAATTTCAATCGAAATTCGCTTTTTTACAAAATGTATTAGTATAAATCTTATATCTTAGTTCAAGTGCCAGATATCTTCGTTGTACTGAGCGATTGTACGGTCAGATGAGAAGAATCCTGCTTTAGCAATGTTAACGATGACTTTATCCAACCATGCGTCACGGTCTTCGTAGTCAGCCAACATTTGTTCTTTAACCTTGATGTAGTCTTCCAAGTCAAGAAGAGTCATGAACCAGTCTTTGTTGATCAATTCATTGTAAAGACGTTCCAAGCGCTCTTTGTTTCCAGCTGCAAGAACTGCATCGCTAACGATGAAGTCAACCAATGGTTTGATAGCATCACGAGCGTAGAATTCACTTGATTTGTATGCTGCTTTATCGTAAAGGTCGATAACAGTTTCTGAATCTTCACCAAAGATGTAGATGTTTTCGTCTCCAACCAACTCAGCGATTTCCACGTTAGCACCGTCCATAGTACCAAGAGTCAAAGCTCCGTTCAACATGAATTTCATGTTACCAGTACCTGAAGCTTCTTTAGAAGCAAGTGAAATTTGTTCTGAGATATCACATGCTGGGATAAGGAAGCTTGCTGCAGTAACGTTGTAGTTTTCAACCATAACAACTTGCAAGTGTGGAGCTACTGCTGGATCGTTAGCAATAACTTCTGACATGCAAAGGATCAAGTGGATGATGTCTTGAGCTATTGTGTAGGCTGGAGCTGCTTTACCACCAAAGAAGATTGTGATTGGGCGAGCAGGGATGTTACCAGCTTTGATGTCAAGATATTTGTGGATCACGTACAAAGCGTTCATTTGTTGGCGTTTGTACTCGTGAAGACGTTTGATTTGGATATCAAAGATAGAGTTTGGATTGATTTCCACACCTTGGTGTTCTTTCAAGTGACGAGCCAATTTACGTTTGTTGTGAGCCTTGATGCTTTCCAATTTTTCTTTGACAGCTGCTTTGTCTTCATAAGACAAGAGTTTTTCAAGTTCATCTGCTTCATGGTGCCAACCGTCTCCAAGAATCTCATCCAAGTAGTGAGACAAGCTTGGGTTAGCATGCATGAGCCAACGACGGAAAGTGATACCGTTTGTTTTATTATTGAATTTTTCTGGGTAAAGGTCGTAGAAGGCTTTCAACTCAGAGTTCTTCAAGATTTCAGTGTGAAGTGCTGCAACCCCGTTAACACTGTATCCGTAGTGGATATCCATGTGAGCCATGTGAACACGTCCGCTCTCATCGATAATTTGAACAGCTGGATCTTTGTATTCTGCTTTCACACGACGGTCCAATTCTTCGATGATTGGTACCAAGTGAGGAACCACTTCTTGCAAGAATTCAAGAGGCCATTTTTCAAGGGCTTCAGCAAGGATTGTGTGGTTAGTGTAGGCAGTCATGCTACGAACGATTGAGATTGCTTCGTCAAGCTCGATACCACGTGCAGTCAAAAGACGGATCAATTCAGGGATAACCATTGATGGGTGAGTATCGTTGATTTGTACAACAGCGTAGTCAGCAAGGTCATGCAAGTTGCTTCCTTTTTCGATTGCTTCGTCGATGATCAATTGCGCACCGTTTGAAACCATGAAGTATTGTTGGAAGATACGGAGCAATTCACCTTGACGGTCACTATCATCTGGGTAAAGGAAAAGAGTCAAGTTGCGAGCGATATCTGTCTTGTCAAAGTTGATACCATCTTTAATAATAGAAGAATCAACTGAATCCAAGTCAAACAAACGCAAGCGGTTTTTAGTTGCTGTTTCATAACCAGTAACATCAATATCGTAAAGAGTTGATGTCAAAGTAAAGTCTGCAAATGGTACTTGGTAGCTACGGCTTGAGCGAACCAACCAGTTTTGCTCTGTCAACCATGCATTTGGAATTGTTTCTTGTTGGTTGTTTTTAAGAACTTGTTGGAAAAGACCAAAGTGGTAGTTAAGACCAACACCGTCACCGTTCAAACCAAGAGTCGCAATTGAGTCGATAAAGCAGGCAGCCAAACGTCCCAAACCACCATTACCAAGAGATGGTTCCAATTCAACTTCTTCAACTTCGATCAAGTCTTTACCTGCAGCAGCAAGTTCTTTTTTGACATCGTCGTAAAGACCAAGGTTGATCAAGTTGTTTGACAAGAGTTTACCAATCAAGAACTCAGCTGAGATATAGTAAACTTTCTTTTTACCAGTGTTGACTGGTTTTTGGCTGCTTGCAAGCTTGCTGTAGTTAAGAAGAGCAAGGTAAAGCTCTTCATTGCTACATTCTGCAATGGTTTTATTGTAACGATTTTGTACAAATTCTTGTAGTGATAACATGTTTAAGGTGTCTCCTGATATTGTATTATTTCTTTAATTCTACCAAATTTTCATTAATTCGTCGATAGATTGTTGTCAAGTCAAGCAAACCTTCCTCGACAGCTGGTGTCAATTGATCTTCAGTCATACGCCAAGACCAGTTTCCACCAAGGGTAGATGGGAAGTTCATACGAGCTGTCTCATCCAATTCTAGCAAATCTTGCATAGTTGCAATTGCCATGAAGCTAACTGATGAAAAGACTGTACGAAGCATAGCATGTGGCACTGTTTCGTATTCTTTACGATTAGTGTAGCGAGCCATGTACTCACGAGTCGCATCATCAATCTCGTTACGGTACCAACCAAGGACCGTGTTGTTATCGTGTGTTCCTGTATACATTACTGAGTTAGCAGGTGCCAAGTGTGGGCTATCGATGCTTTCATCTTCTGGGTTGAAAGCAAATTGAAGAATCTTCATTCCTGGGAAGCCAGTACGTTCACGCAACTCAATAACTTCATCTGTCATGAAGCCAAGGTCTTCTGCGATGATGTTTAGCTCACCAAGTTCTTCCTTAACGGCTGCAAAAAGCTTGTAGCCAGGACCTTTGACCCACTCACCAGGTGCTGCTGTATCGGAACCAGCAGGGATTTCCCAGTAAGATTCGAAACCACGGAAGTGGTCGATACGAACGATATCGTAGATTTTGAAGCTTTCACGCAAGCGTTCAATCCACCATTTGTAGCCGTCTTTGTCCATTGCTTCCCAGTCATAGATTGGATTACCCCAAAGCTGACCAGTTGCAGAAAATTCATCTGGTGGGCATCCTGCGATACAAGTTGCCTTACCGTTGACATCTGTCTTGAAGAGATGTGGATTTGCCCACATATCGCTTGAATCTTCCGCTACATAGATTGGCATGTCCCCAACGATTTCGATGTGGTTGTCGTTAGCGTAAGCTTTCAATTTCAACCATTGTTGGAAGAAGAAGTATTGAGTCACACGGTGGTAAACCAACTTGTCTGCCAATTGCTCACGGTAGTTTTCAAGTGCTGAAGCTTTACGAGCACGAGCATCAGCATCTGGCCATTCTGTCCAAGCAAGATTGTCAAAATGCTCTTTAATAGCCATATACTCTGCAAAGAGTTCAAGCCATGATTGGTTGTCTTGAGCAAATTTCTCAAAATCTTTGACATCTCCTACCTCAAAGAAACGGTTTACCGCTTTTTCTAAAAGAGGACGACGTGCATAGTAGATTTTCGCATAGTCAACTTCAGACGCATCGCTACCAAAGTCAACTCCTTCAAGGTCACTTGCTTCCAACAAGCCTTGCTCCACCAAAATATCCAAATCGATAAAATGAGTGTTTCCTGCGAAGGCTGAGAAAGATTGGTAAGGAGAATCCCCGTAACTAGTTGTTCCTAATGGAAGGATTTGCCAGTAACGTTGTTTGGTGCGAACCAAGAAATCAACGAAGTCGTAAGCACTTTTACCAAATGATCCGATTCCGTATGCTCCTGGAAGAGAAGAAATGTGCATCAACACACCACTTTGACGTTTTTTCATAATAAGCACCTCATGTGTTTATAGTTAGATATTACATTTTTACGAACGCAAACGTTTGCGCCAACTAAAGTATAACCCATTTCTAAAATAAATGCAAGCGTTTCAACAAAATCTTTTTCAAATTATTTGTCTTTATAGCTTTGCTATAAAACTATATTCTTATTTTTTCACATCTACAAGCCATGAAAGCGTTTTCTTCAATTATTTTTGAATTGAAATTTATATGATTTCACCTTTTTCTTTCTATCTATATAACCAAATTTAGGAATTATTCAGTTACATGCTTTTTTAAAATTTTTTCAAAAAACGCTTGCAACCGTTTTCTGTTTGTGCTATACTAAGTTCATAAGAGAAAACGTTTGCGTTTCCTCGGAATCAAAATTTGTTATTCTTTAGGAGGAATACATTATGTCATCTAAATTCATGAAGAGCGCTGCTGTGCTTGGAACTGCTACACTCGCTAGCTTGCTTTTGGTAGCTTGCGGAAGCAAAACTGCTGATAAGCCTGCTGATTCTGGTTCATCTGAAGCGAAAGAAATCACTTTCTACGTTGAAGATCAATATAAAGCATTTGCTGAATCAGCTGCAAAAGCTTACGAAAAAGAAGCTGGCGTAAAAGTGACTATCAAAACTGGAGACCAAATGGGTGGTCTTGACAACCTTTCTCTAGATAACCAATCTGGTAAAGCTGCTGACGTTATGATGGCACCATACGACCGTGTAGGTAGCCTTGGTACTGACGGCCAACTTTCAGAAGTTAAATTGAGCGACGGCGCTAAAACAGATGATAAAACTAAATCTCTTGTAACAGCTGCTGACGGTAAAGTTTACGGTGCTCCTGCCGTTATCGAGTCACTTGTTATGTACTATAACAAAGACTTAGTGAAAGAAGCTCCTAAAACATTTGCTGACTTGGAAGAACTTGCTAAAGATAGCAAATATGCCTTCGCTGGTGAAGACGGAAAAACTACTGCTTTCCTAGCTGACTGGACTAACTTCTACTACGCATATGGACTTCTTGCTGGTAATGGTGCCTACGTATTCGGCCAAAACGGTAAAGACGCTAAAGACATCGGTCTTGCCAACGACGGCGCTATCAAAGGTATAGAATACGCTAAATCTTGGTATGAAAAATGGCCTAAAGGTATGCAAGATACGGAAGGAGCTGGAAACCTAATCCAAACTCAATTCCAAGAAGGTAAAACAGCTGCTATCATCGATGGACCTTGGAAAGCGCAAGCCTTCAAAGATGCTAAAGTAAACTACGGTGTTGCAACTATCCCAACTCTTCCAAACGGAAAAGACTACGCAGCATTTGGTGGTGGTAAAGCTTGGATCATCCCATCAAGCACTAAGAACCTTGAAGCTGCTCAAAAATTTGTAGACTTCCTTGTTTCAACTGAAGAACAAAAAGCCTTCTACGATACAACTAACGAAATCCCAGCTAACACTGAAGCTCGTTCATACGCTGAAGGTAAAAACGATGAGTTGACAACAGCTGTTATCAAACAGTTCAAGAACGCTCAACCAATGCCAAACATCTCTCAAATGTCAGCTGTTTGGGACCCAGCTAAAACAATGTTGTTTGAAGCTGTAAGCGGTAAGAAAGATGCTAAAACAGCAGCTAACGATGCTGTAACATTGATTAAAGAAACAATCAAACAAAAATTTGGTGAATAAGAAATTTGTTCAAGGGGGGTGGAAATCAATCCCCCTTTGAATTTATCAACAAAAACACAAATAGTTTAGGTTTTATCTAGAAACCAGTATCCTATGAAAGGAGTTATTATGGAAAAGCAACAACCTAGTAAAGCAGCCCTGCTGTCTATCATTCCTGGGTTAGGACAGATTTACAATAAACAAAAAGCCAAAGGTTTTATCTTCCTTGGTGTAACCATCGTATTTGTCCTTTATTTCCTAGCACTTGCAGCCCCTGAATTGAGCAATCTCATCACTCTTGGTGACAAACCAGGTCGTGATAATTCCCTCTTTATGCTGATTCGTGGTGCTTTCCATTTAATCTTTGTAGTTGTTTATGTACTCTTTTATTTCTCAAATATCAAAGATGCACATACAACGGCCAAACACATTAATAATGGTATTCCAGTAGCACTTACCTTTAAAGAAATGATCAAAGGAATCTATGAAAATGGCTTCCCTTACCTCTTGATTATTCCTTCTTACATTGCTATGACCTTTGCAATCATCTTCCCAGTTATCGTAACCTTGATGATTGCCTTTACCAACTACGACTTCCAACACTTGCCACCAAACAAATTGTTGGACTGGGTTGGTTTGACAAACTTTACAAACATTTGGAGCTTGAGTACCTTCCGTTCAGCCTTTGGTTCTGTTCTTTCTTGGACTATCATCTGGGCTTTATCTGCCTCAACTTTACAAATTGTCATCGGTATCTTCACAGCTATCATTGCCAACCAACCATTTATCAAAGGAAAACGTATCTTTGGTGTTATTTTCCTTCTTCCTTGGGCTGTCCCAGCCTTCATCACTATCTTGACATTCTCAAACATGTTTAACGATAGTGTTGGTGCTATCAATACCCAAGTTTTGCCACTTTTTGCTAAGGTTCTTCCATTCCTTGACGGGGCACTCATCCCTTGGAAAACAGACCCTACTTGGACTAAGGTTGCCTTGATTATGATGCAAGGTTGGCTTGGATTCCCTTATATCTATGTCCTTACTCTCGGTATCCTACAGTCTATTCCAAACGACTTGTATGAAGCAGCTTATATCGACGGTGCCAATGCTTGGCAAAAATTCTGCAACATCACTTTCCCAATGATCTTGGCGGTTGCGGCACCTACTTTAATTAGCCAATACACCTTCAACTTTAACAACTTCTCTATCATGTACCTCTTCAATGGTGGAGGACCTGGTAGTGTCGGAGGGGGAGCTGGATCAACTGATATCTTGATCTCATGGATCTACCGTTTGACAACAGGTACATCTCCTCAATACTCAATGGCGGCAGCTGTTACCTTGATTATCTCTATCATTGTCATCTCAATCTCTATGATCGCATTCAAGAAACTACACGCATTTGATATGGAGGATGTCTAAGATGAATAACTCAATTAAACTCAAACGTAGACTGACTCAAACCCTTACTTACCTCTACTTAATTGGCCTATCAATCGTGATTATCTATCCACTTTTGATTACCATCATGTCAGCCTTTAAAGCAGGTAACGTCTCAGCCTTTAAACTAGATACTAATATCGACCTCAATTTTAATAACTTTAAAGGACTCTTCACTGAAACCTTGTACGGTACTTGGTACCTCAACACTTTGATTATCGCCTTGATTACCATGGCTGTTCAAACAAGTATTATCGTACTTGCTGGTTATGCTTATAGCCGTTACAATTTCTTGGCTCGTAAACAAAGTTTGGTCTTCTTCTTGATTATCCAAATGGTGCCAACAATGGCCGCTTTGACAGCCTTCTTCGTTATGGCACTTATGTTGAACGCCCTTAACCACAGCTGGTTCCTCATCTTCCTCTACGTTGGTGGTGGTATCCCAATGAATGCTTGGCTCATGAAGGGCTACTTCGATACAGTGCCAATGTCTCTAGACGAATCTGCAAAACTAGACGGTGCAGGACACTTCCGCCGCTTCTGGCAAATTGTTCTTCCACTTGTTCGCCCAATGGTTGCTGTACAAGCTCTCTGGGCCTTCATGGGACCTTTCGGGGACTACATCCTCTCTAGTTTCTTGCTTCGTGAGAAAGAATACTTTACTGTTGCCGTAGGTCTCCAAACCTTCGTTAGCAATGTGAAAAACATGAAGATCGCCTACTTCTCAGCAGGTGCTATCCTCATCGCCCTTCCAATCTGTATTCTCTTCTTCTTCCTACAAAAGAACTTTGTTTCAGGACTTACAAGTGGTGGCGACAAGGGATAATATATCCCTGCCACCCTTTTTCATTTTTGAACTTGTCCTTACTTAGATAATCTGGTGAGAAATAAAAGCTTACTGAGGTAATGCTCCTTGTTTGTGGACAATTTATACTCTTCGAAAATCTCTTCAAACCACGTCAGCTTTATCTGCAACCTCAAAGCTGTGCTTTGAGCAACCTGCGGCTCGCTTCCTAGTTTGCTCTTTAATTTTCATTGAGTATTAAATCAAAAGCCTACTTTCAACCAGCATTGTAGCTGCCCCACTTGAAATTAAACACATTTCTCTATATAATACTCATATAGAGAAATGCCTTAGAAAGAGAATTATGTTGCCATATCCATTTTCTTATTTTAATAGTATCTGGGGATTCCGTAAGCCCCTATCTCAACGTTTTGGTCTCAACTGGTTCCAACTGATTTTTACCAGTATTTTCCTGATTAGCTTGTCTATGGTCCCTATTGCCATCCAGAACAGTTCTCAGGAAACTTATCCTTTAGAAACTTTCATCGATGATGTCTACACTCCTTTGACGAATAGTGTGGTTCAGGATTTGGCTGCCAATGCAAAGATTGTAGATGGTAAGCTGAGCTACACTGGTTCAACCCCTCATCAAGTCTCTATCCAAATCGGAGACCCTTCTAGTTCAAACTTCCCTGAGGAATTACTTCTGAACTTTGAACCTGAGAAACTCATCATCAGCAAGCAAGGAAAAGAATTGACCGGCATTCGCTATCACGCGATAACGACTGAGAGCTTCCAAAGCAAGGAAAGCTTAACACAAGCCATTTCTAAAGACTGGTATCAACAGAATCGCGTCTATATTAGTCTCTTTCTTGTGCTAGGTTCTAGCTTCCTCTTTGGACTTAATTTTTTTATTGTTGCTTTAGGTGCTAGCCTCTTGCTTTACTTCACGAAAAAATCGCGTCTCTTTTCATTTAAAAGCTACAAAGAGTGCTATCATTTCATCTTGAACTGTTTAGGATTACCAACCGTGATTGCCATGATTTTAGGTCTCTTCGGCCAAAATATGTCAACCTTGATTACCGTTCAAAATATTTTCTTTGTTCTATATCTGGTCACTATCTTTTACAAAACACATTTCCGTGATCCAGACTACCATAAGTAGGAGATTATTATGCCCGTGACAATTAAAGACGTGGCCAAGGCTGCAGGTGTCTCACCTTCAACCGTAACACGTGTGATTCAAAACAAATCAACCATTAGCGACGAAACGAAAAAACGAGTTCGAAAGGCTATGAAGGAACTCAACTACCATCCTAACCTCAACGCTCGTAGCTTGGTAAGCAGTTATACCCAAGTTATTGGCTTGGTCCTTCCTGACGACTCAGATGCCTTCTATCAAAATCCTTTCTTCCCATCTGTCCTCCGTGGCATCGCCCAAGTCGCCTCTGAAAACCACTACGCCATTCAGATTGCGACAGGTAAAGATGCCAAAGAGCGTCTTAAAGCTATTTCCCAGATGGTCTATGGTAAGCGTGTAGACGGTTTGATTTTCCTCTATGCCCAAGAAGAGGATCCTTTGGTTAAGTTAGTAGCAGACGAGCAATTTCCTTTCCTTATCTTAGGTAAATCTCTATCTCCCTTCATTCCACTTGTCGATAATGACAATGTCCAAGCTGGTTTTGATGCGACAGAGTATTTCATCAAAAAAGGATGCAAGCGAATTGCCTTTATCGGAGGTACTAAGCGACTCTTCGTAACACTAGACCGTCTGACAGGTTACGAGCTAGCTCTAAAACAACACCAACTTCCTCTCGATACTAATCTGACTTACTTTGCTACTGAATTTCTTGAAGATAATGGTTATCGCTTTAGTAGACTTCTCTTCAAACACAATCCAAATATTGACGCTATTATTACCATTGATAGTCTCCTTGCTGCAGGGGTCTGTGATTACATTGCAAAACACCAACTGGATGTCCCTGTCCTCAGCTTCGACTCAGTCAATCCCAAGCTCAACTTGGCGGCCTATGTCGATATCAATAGTTTGGAGCTTGGTCGTGTTTCCTTTGAAACTATTCTCCAGATCATCAATGATGCTAAAAACAACAAACAAATTTGTTACCGCCAGTTGATTGCCCACAAAATCGTTGAAAAATAAAAAAGCCCAACTCTGACAATGTGTTCCAGAGTTGGGTTTTTCGTTCTATTCGTTATTATAAATGATTATCAGCAAGCAAACTAACAAAGTTAGTCGGTAAGCTAGTGCAAGAAAACACTAATGGAATTTAAAGTTGTCATGAAAAATTTTAGTTTTCGACTTCGACAAATCGTCCGAGGATATGGACATTTTCCGAAACAGAAACAAAGGCCGTCGGATCCACTTGTTTCATAATCAGTTTAAAATCATTGAATTCTGCGCGAGTGATAACCGTAATCAAAACCGCCTTACGCTCGTGGTTATAGGTCCCTTCCGCATCATGAATGATGGTCGCTCCACGATGTAATTTATGGTGGATTTTTTCAATCACTGCATCAGGATTATTGGTCACAATCGTCGCCTGCATCCGTTTTTGTTTAGTGAAAACTGCATCTGTCACACGACTGGAGACAAAGATGGTAATCATGGAATAAAGGGCATATTTCCAGCCAAAGGTCAAACCTGCAATCAGCATGATTGTCCCGTTCACCAAGAAAGAGATGCTTCCAACGTTACGACCTGTCTTCTTGCGAATAGTCAGACTGACAATATCTGTTCCACCACTGGAGATGTTATGGCGTAAAGCAAAGCCGATTCCCAGTCCCATGACGACTCCCCCAAAAAGGGCATTGATGATTGGATCCTCTGTCAAGACCACCACTGGCACAAACTGGATAAAGAGCGAGCTCATGGATACCGTGATAAAGGTAAAAATCGTAAACTTATGTCCAATTTGGTACCAGGCCAAGATCATCAGTGGGATGTTGATGGCGTAAAATGCTACTGAAATTGGGAAGTAAAAGCCAAACCAGTGATTACTAAGCGCAGAAATGATCTGAGCCAAACCTGTTGCTCCACTTGAATAAACATGTCCTGGTTGGAAGAAAAAATTGACAGCTACTGCTGATAGAAAACCATATACTAGAGAAGCTGAAATTTTTTCATCGTATTTTTCTCGGGAGATACTTTGCAAAACACGTAAAATCTTCACCCGATAAGCAAAGCGGCGCAAATAATAGTGCCACTTTTTAGTTAGTTTCGTTTGTTTCATCTTGTTCTACTTGTAGATTGAGTTCCTCTAATTGTTTAAGAGCTACTGTTGATGGTGCTTGGGTCATTGGGTCGCTGGCCTTGTTGTTCTTAGGAAAGGCAATGACTTCACGGATATTTTCTTCTCCAGCGAGCAACATGACAAAGCGGTCAAGCCCGATCGCCAAGCCACCGTGTGGTGGGAAGCCATAGTCCATAGCTTCCAAAAGGAAACCAAACTGGTCATTTGCTTCTTCGGCTGAGAAACCAAGAGCTTTGAACATACGTTCTTGCAGTTCTTTTTGGTTGATACGAAGGCTACCGCCACCAAGTTCATAACCGTTTAGGACGATATCATAGGCAATGGCACGGACCTTAGCTAAATCACCTTCAAGCTCATGAGTAGTTTCTGCTTGAGGAAGGGTAAATGGATGGTGGGCGCTCATATAACGGCCTTCTTCTTCAGACCATTCAAACATTGGCCAGTCAACAACCCAAAGGAAGTTAAATTTATCCTGATCAATCAAGCCTAATTCTTTAGCAATACGTCCACGAAGGGCTCCAAGTGTTGCATTAGCTACTTCAAGCGTATCAGCAACAAAGAGAACCAAGTCTTTATCTTCAAGACCAAGCGCTGTTGTCAAGTTTGCTTGGATACCAGTCAAGAATTTCGAAACTGGTCCATTTAATTCTCCATCAACTACCTTGACCCAAGCAAGACCTTTAGCCCCATACTGTTTGGCTACCTCTGTCATCTTGTCAATATCTTTACGAGAGTAGTTGTCTGCTGCACCTTTAACTACAATGGCTTTAACAGCAGGTGCTTCTGAGAAGACTTTGAAATCAACACCCTTGACAAGAGCTGTCAAGTCTTGAAGCAACATCTCAAAACGAGTATCAGGTTTGTCAGAACCATAAAGGGCCATGGCATCATCATACTTCATACGAGGGAATGGCAGCGTTACTTCAATCCCTTTTGTTTCCTTCATCACGCGCGCAATCAAGCCTTCTGTGATGTCTTGGATTTCTTGCTCAGTTAGGAATGAAGTTTCCAAGTCGACCTGAGTAAATTCAGGCTGACGGTCTCCACGCAAGTCTTCATCGCGGAAACATTTGACGATTTGGTAGTAACGGTCAAATCCCGCATTCATCAACAACTGTTTGGTAATCTGCGGACTTTGAGGAAGAGCATAAAAATGCCCTTTATTAACACGTGATGGCACCAAATAGTCACGCGCCCCTTCTGGTGTTGACTTAGAAAGGAATGGCGTTTCCACATCGATAAATTCCAACTCATCCAAGTAGTTGCGTATAGAATGTGTTACCTTGGCACGAAGTTTAAGATTTTCCAACATTTCTGGACGACGAAGGTCAAGGTAACGGTAACGTAGACGTGTATCGTCATTTGCCTCAATCCCATCCTTAATCTCAAATGGTGTTGTTTTGGCTGTATTAAGCACAGTAAGAGCTGTTACATTCAGCTCAACCGCTCCAGTCGCCAACTTATCATTGGCTTGCTCACGTGCTACAACATGCCCAGTAACCTCAATGACAAACTCACTACGAAGGCTTTCAGCCGTTGCCATAACTTCTGCAGATACTTTTTCTGGGTTGATAACCAACTGCATGATCCCTTCACGGTCACGAAGATCGATAAAGATCAAACCACCAAGGTCACGACGACGGGCAACCCAACCTTTCAAGGTAATTTCTTGTCCGATGTGTTCCTCACGAACACGACCAGCATACATACTACGTTTCATGTTTTATCTCCTCTTTTATTCTGTTACTATTTTACCATAAAAGCGCAGGCTCTTCATGAAAATCATCAGAAAAGTTGAGAAGAATCCTGCTATAAATGAAAAAATCCAGCAAAGTCATTCGCTGGATCTTATTTTACTTGGTATTTCTTTATTTTTTTCGCTTTTCAGCAATCTCTGCAGCCTTTTTAGGGAGAACAATCTCCGTTGCATAGGCTGTCGCAAATCGCATAATACCTGCAATTGGTGCAAAGATAACTGCTAGATAGTTATAAAAGAAATCCCCTTTAAAAGCATAGGCAAGCCCTCCAATAATGAAGAAGAGAACAACTGCCTGAATCACTGCTAATAATATCACTCGTTTCATGACTTCCTCCTGAGTCTATTATAGCATCATTATCATCACAAATGAAATTAAATTGTTCAAGGCATGTAATCCTATACTGTAGGAAAGCCCTCCTTTATTCACATAGGCCAATCCCAAACTACAACCAAGTGAAGCATAAACTAGGAATTGTTGTGGAGTGCCAGGGAAATGAACAAGTGCAAAAATGATACTACTTACAAGAAGAAAGAGTACTGTCTGCTTGACGTTATCCTGCTGAGGGAAGACATAACGAGCTAACAGACCTCTAAAGGTCAACTCTTCTGTCAGGGGTGCAAAGACAACAATCATGAAGAAAGAGAAGAGAGGTTGATTATGAGTCAATTGTTCTGCCGTCTGTTGACTGACAGATGGATCATTTGGTAAGAAAGTTTGTACAACAATGATAAGGACCCATACCAAGGCAGGCAACCAGATGTATTTGTTAAGGCCCGTTTTTTCTATCGTAACAGTTCCTGTCTTATACCACTTGTATGTTAAGAAGGTAAAAGCTCCTGCCAATAAAATATAAAGCGGAAGAACACCGACTATAGGTGCACCTGAACCAAGAGCAATCAGAGGTAAAGCCTGAATAAAACCGTAGATAAACAAAAATGATAAGAAAGCTAGAACAAACCAGCCAATGTTTTTAAGTATTTTCATAAAAGACTCCTATTTAAAATAACGTTTTGTTTTTCTTAATTGTGCGATAGTTATATAAAGATGGATGATAATCAAAAGAACTAAGGCGACCAATTGTATTTCTCGTAAAATAACTGATAATACTATCAATAAAATATAGAGTGCGGGCAGTATAATTTGATCCAGCCTAAACATAGTTAAAAAGGCACTTTCCATCTCTGCCTGCTTTTCTCCCTCATCATAACTGTTAAGATATGCTAAAATATCTTTTGGAGTGTAATAAACAGACAGTTTATAGTGTCGAACGATAAAAATAGTTCGCAACAAGTAATTGGCAACAATAATGTATAAGCATAATAGAATAAGAGCAGGAAGAATTAGCAAGGTATTCTTAAATATCGGAGAAATCAGTATGATCCCACTGATCATCATTGCTATCATCAAAACATTTGAAGAAACCGAACCATAATCTAAGTAACGATAGGCTCTTACATAGGTCTGATCACTATCTTCTTCCTCTGCCACCCTTTGATAAAGAGTATAAACTGCACGACTTTTGCCAAGATAATACATGGCTAAGATGAAGGAAATTCCTCCAATAACGAGAGCGAATCCATAAACAGTGTGTAAGACTTGTGACATTTGAATCTGTTCAGCTATACCTCTAAGAGTGTAAGCAAAGGCTCCTACAAAAGCACTTAACATACACACTACTACTCTCAACCATTTACGATTATTTTTCATTTTCTGACCTCTATCTAAACTAGCCAATAACCTTAAATAGTTTCAGTGATCTTTTCTATTTAAAATAACGTTTCACCATAGGTATCTGCATTATATTGATATAAATATGGATTATAGCTACAGCTAAAAGACCTAATAACTGAATTTCTCCCGTAAGTACAGAAACGATATCAATCAAAATATACAAACCTGGTAAAACATATTGGTTTAATTGAAATAAAATTCGAAAACTCTGTTCCAAATTAGCTTGTCGTTCTCCTTCATCGTAAGAATTTACATAATCTAGCACATCCTTTGGAATAGAGAAAAATGCCAAATCAAACTGACGAAGAATCGAAATCGTCTTGAAAAGATATTTTTGAAGTACTGCAGCTAAAATAAGAGCTGGAACAGAAAGTCCTAGAACGATAAAACTTGTACGGAGTATCACCACTTCATTCATAGAGATGAATAAAGCTAATATAGTCATAACTGACACAATGTTAAAAGCAATCGTACCAAACTCGAGATTTCGATACATTTGTACATAATAAGTTTCATTCACATCGTCATCTATTTCCATTTGATATAAAGCATGGAATTTCCGACTCTTTTTTAAGAAATAGATAGTTAAAAAAATGCTAATCAAAGCTATCAATAAACAGGAAGCTGAAATCCAAGGAACTAGAGTATTCAGATTAAAACTTGTGCCCAATGCCCAAGCACGACCTGCAAGCATACCTGTAAAATATCCTAAAACACCAATCGCTAAGAAGTATAAAATTCGTTTCTTTTTCATATTCATCCCCCTCTAAACTAATCCAACTAACCACTGACCAAAGACTTTACCTGATTCATAAATTGCTGTCAAGCCCTCTGTTCCAAGTGATACCAAAAGCAAACAAACAACAAATAAGAGAATAGCTTGGTTTCTTGCTTTTTTCGCTCCATCTCCTAATGGCTCTTTACCTAGCCAACCTGCTAAATAAGCATAGAGGGCCACTGTTATAATCCCTAACTCCGTCGAAGAAAGAAACAACAAGACTGTCACCAAACGAACGACGTTGATCTGGACATTAAAATAATTTCCTAGACCTGCACAGACACCTGCAAGTTCTTTGTTCTCAGTATCTACTTGAAAACCTGCTAAAAATTCTTTCATAATTTTTCTCCTTTTACGATCTCTTTAAACTTTATCTTTCTCTCTACCCATCTAAAAACCAATAGTAGAACTAAGTTTATCCAGAAGAGGTATTTACTTTCAACGATAGTAAACCAACCAAATAGGGTTCCAATCATGGCCAAAAGATTAACGATAAATACAACTATACATAGATAATAAATTGCTTTATACTTGTTCATCATTGTTCTCCTTTTTCTTCAACCGATTGAAGATGGACAAGAGGGCTAAATTCAGCCAAAACAAATACTTACTTTCATCAAAATAAAACCACCCCAGTAATGTTCCAATCATAGCGAAAGCATTCACAATGAGGGCAAGAACACTCATGTAATAAATCACTTTAAACTTGTTCATCACTCATCCTCCTCTAAGCGAAAGACTGACTCGACTGGCTCATGGAATATCTGAGCAATCTTCAGGGCAATGACGATGGATGGCGTGTACTCATCTCGCTCAAGCAAGCTGATGGTCTGTCTGGAAACCCCTGCTAGCTTGGCCAGTTCAGTTTGATTAAGGCCATCGCGAGCCCGAAGCTCTTTTAGACGATTTTTTAGTTGCATGTCACACACCTACTTTCCGTCAAATTCAACGGTTTGGATATCCTCAATGCGTTGTAGTTTGAATTTTTCTTTTCCTTTTTTATTTACACGGCGTAGCTTGACCCACTCCTCATCAACATCTACAACTTCCCAATTGTCTGTCCCAAAAACTTGTCCAAAGATTGTTGGTTTTTTCCCAATCAATTCTTTTAATAATCTTGACATTTCTTTATTTCCTTTCTGTTTTTGCTCAATTCTTTTGATTTTATTCTCTAGTTTCTTGACCCTTTGGGTATGATAGAGATAAAACATAAACACAAGAGGTACAAATCCTAATGCCCACATAATCGTTCCTTTCTGCTATACTTTTCTTAACTTGATTTCATTGTAACACATCTTTTTATTTTTGACAAGTATATTTGTCAAAAAGTTTAAGATTTTTGTCATTTTGCAAAAGAAAACGGTCAGGAATAGTATCCTGACCAGTTTATATGCTATTAAAATCCTAGTTTTTCAAAGATTTCTGAGAAGTTTTGACTGATAGCACCAAGCGAAACTTGAACTTCTTCTCGAGTTTGGTTATTCTTAACTGTCACTTGTCCGCTTTCGACTTCACTCTCTCCTAGAGTGATGATAGTCTTAGCCGCAAAGACATCGGCTGACTTAAACTGAGCTTTAAGCTTGCGGTTAAGGTAATCACGCTCTGCTTTGAAACCTTGTTGGCGAAGAGCCTGTACTAATTCCAAGGCCTTAACATTTGCTCCTTCTCCCAAGACTGCGATATAGACATCTAGGGCGTTTTCGATAGGAAGTGCTACACCTTGTTTTTCAAGGACCAAAAGCAGGCGCTCTACACCAAGTCCAAAACCAAATCCAGCAGTCTCAGGACCACCAAAATAGGCAACTAAGCCATCATAGCGACCACCCGCACAGACGGTCAAGTCATTGCCCTCGATTTCTGTGATAAACTCAAAAATCGTGTGGTTATAGTAGTCCAAACCACGCACCATGTTGGTATCGATGATATAGGCTACTCCGAGATTTTCCAACATCTGACGAACAGCATCAAAGTGAGCTTGGCTTTCTGCATCCAGGTAATCCAAGATAGATGGTGCATTCTCCACAGCTACCTTGTCTTCTTTTTCCTTAGAGTCCAAGACACGGAGAGGATTTTCCTCCAAACGACGTTGGCTATCCTTAGACAAGGTCTCCTTGAGCGGTGTTAAGTAGTCAATCAAGGCTTGACGATAGGCCGCACGGCTCTCAGGATTTCCAAGAGTGTTGAGATGTAGTTTGATGCCTTGAATGCCGATTGCTTTCAAGAAGTGGGCTGCCATAGCGATCGTTTCTACATCGGTAGCTGGATTGCTAGAGCCAAAGCACTCCACACCAATCTGGTGGAATTGGCGTAACCGACCTGCTTGTGGGCGCTCATAGCGGAACATTGGACCCATGTAGTAGAACTTGCTTGGCTTTTGCACTTCTGGGGCGAAGAGTTTGTTTTCCACATAAGAACGAACGACTGGAGCAGTTCCTTCTGGACGGAGGGTAATATGACGATCTCCCTTGTCGTAAAAATCGTACATTTCCTTGGTTACGATATCCGTTGTGTCTCCAACAGAACGACTGATGACTTCGTAGTGCTCAAAAATTGGGGTACGTACTTCTGCGTAGTTGTAGCGTTTGAAGATTTCACGCGCAAAGCCTTCAACGTACTGCCATTTGGCAGACTCAGCAGGTAAAATATCCTGCGTTCCTTTTGGTTTTTGTAATTTCATAGGGAATCCTCTTTCTAACTTAATAGTCCTATTTTACCATAAATGAAGGGATAGCGACAGTGTGAAAAGAAGACTAACACCTAAATTTCATTTTTGAGGTTAAGACTAGCTAGGAGAATCGCAAGCAAGGAAAGCCCAACAAACAGAGCCCATGTTAACTGTATATCCCATACTGCCACCAGTGAAAAACAGGCCGTCCCCACTGGTATAGATAGAGTAAACAACAAACCTAAAAAATTACTAGTACGAGAGAGAACCTCTGGAGCAAGATTTTTCATGAGCAGAGCACTAATTTTTGGAGAAATTTTCCCAGAAACATACATGGTAAAAAAGACGAAAAGCATCCCGAGCAAGACTTGGTTTAACAAATTAGATAGACCAACTAGACTGGCTCCTAATGTAACCCACATCATCAATCTAGGCAGAGATTGCTTCCCAAAATAATCATTGCCCGTAAGGCTACTGATGATAACCGCTAATAAGGTAATCAATTGTAAGATAAACAATGCATCCTTGTAGGAAAAATTCAGTAAGGAATGATTTAAAAGGAAGATGTTATAGATACCACCTAAGGCACCACCCAAAGCATTGATAATCAAGATAGCAAAGAGCATAAAACCAAAGTTTTTCTGTCCACTTTTAAGAAAAACGAGACGTAAGTTTCGGTAAATCGTTAAAAATTGATCTTTGATAGAAAGTTTCTCATTTTTCAGTGATTTACTATCAACAAGTGGAGTTGATAAGCTTAATTCAGCCCTTCCTAAAAAGAGAATGAGAGCTGACACTAGGAAAAATATGGCATTGATTCCCGCTACGAGCGAAAAGTTCTGTGTTGACACCCCTAATAGCCAAACTCCAAAAGCTTGGCCACCAATCGCAGAGATGTAGGTAATAAACTGAGAAAAGGAATAGGCCTCCATCAGATCTGACTCTGCTACCTTTTCTTTAACGAGAGGCATTCGCAAGCCACCAGCAAAATCACTGGCTACATCACTAAGGACATTGATGAGGCAAAGGGTCGAAAAGGCAAAGAAACTAGCTTGCTGAACAACTAGGGCTGCTAGAAAAAATAAAACCGCCTGAAATAAACCGACATAGGTCATCCATTTGACCTTGTCCTTGGTATAATCTGCCCGAATTCCCACAAAAACTGTAAAAAGAGTTGGAAGCATCATCACAACATTCGCCATAGCAACGGCAACAGAAGCCTCTGGCAAAGTCGAGGCATAGACCACAAATACCAAATTAAAAATGGAAGCACCAAAAGCATTGAAAAATCGTGATAAGCTCAAAACTCTGTATGCTTGATTTCTTAGTAATAGTTTCATATAGATTCCTTTCTTTCTCACATTCTACTTTTATGGTAGTTCTAGTATAGCATCAAGAAGCCCTTGAGAATATTTTTTGAATATATGCAACAGATTAAACGAATAACGAAAACGCTAGAATTTTCTACTACTAATAAGTATCTTCACAGTCCTATCGTTTCAATTTAATTTATCCAGTTGCAAATATTCAACACTCCCTGGCACTTCTATAATAGTCTGCAGATTTGCTACAACCAATCATTTCAAAAATACGGACAGCGTCCTCCATCTTTCTCTGTCCTTCCTCCACTCTTCCTTGCTTACTATCAAGCAAACCTTCTGCCCATAGGTAGACTATTCGAAAATAGGTTTCATTTTCTTCAAAGAAGTTCTTTTCAATTTGTTTTTTGAAATAGAGGGCATTTGTAAAATCATCAACTTCAATACAGGCCATAAAACCATTGAGGAGCAAGGTGTGCATCATATTCCGATTTTTCCCAACTCCTTGCAAGAAATCTGACTTCCACAACATTTCCCGAGTATACTTTGTTAAAAGCTGGACTGATAAAAGAGGAGAGCAGGAAGAAAAGAACGAAAGTTCATAGAGCCCCCAAATTTCAACAGAAAATAGATAATCATGTAGGACTCTTTCTTCCTCAAAGGTCAATGTAACCGTCTCATCAATGGCTTTCATATAGGATTTTATCAAAATAGCATTGAGAGTGTGTTGTTGTTTATCCTTTGAAAAAGGAAGTTGTTGGTATTCTCTCTGATAGAGAGTGCGCAAAGATATTAAATCTTGTGGATCGATAGCCTCAAATATTCTATTTCTAAATTCAGAATAGGCATCCTGATGAAAACCTCTCGCCAAAAATAACAATTCTTCCATACTCGCATGAATATTCTCCAAAGCTGTGATTAACTTTGGAGCAGATATTTCACTCTGACCATTTTCAAAACGCGACAATAAGGATGCTGAAAAGCGTCCACCTGTTGCTTTTCTCAAGGAGATTTTTCTGGACTCCCTTAACTCTTTAAAAACTTTTCCTAAATTCTTCATCCTCTTACCACTCGTCTTTTATTTTTTCCTATTTTACCACATTTCCTAATAAATACTAGTTCCAAGCCAGCATTTACAATCTGCCACAGGCATGATACAATGAATAACATCAGATATACGAAGGAGAACTTATGAAAAAGAATATCTTGACAACCCTTGTAGCTGCTCTTGTCTACTTTCTCTGTATCGGAGTGGGGGTTCTACTAGGGAACCTTGTCGACCACACTGGAAATATGTTTTACGCCCCTGCCTTTTCTGCCCTTGTGGGTGGTAGCGTCTATATGATCCTTTTAGCAAAAGTGCCTCGTTTTGGAGCGATTACAACGATTGGGCTTGTGATTTCTCTCTTTTTCCTCGGGAGCAAGCATGGTGCTGGAGCCTTTCTGCCAGGAATTATCTGCGGTCTTGCAGCAGATGGCATCGCTCACCTAGGCCACTACAAAGATAAGGTCAAGAACCTTCTTTCCTTCCTAGTTTTTGCTTTTGGTACTACTGGTCCCATTCTACTCATGTGGTTGACCCCTCAAGCCTATATCGCAACTCTAGTCGCCCGTGGAAAATCTCAGAACTATATCGACCGTATCATGGTAGCACCTAACCCTGCTACCATTCTTCTCTTTGTAGCAAGTGTCCTCATCGGTGCTTTACTTGGCGCCTTGATCGGACAAAAACTTAGTAAAAAATTTGCAGATAAAATGTGATAAAAAAAGAGCTACTAAGCTCTAAGAAGGTAGACAAACCCTTTCGGTAATTAAAGGAGCTTGGTTACTACATCTTGAAAACTCTTAGAAATGCAGATATAATGCTATTTTTAAGAGTTTTTTTATTTTCTCTAGTATAGTAAAATGACCCAAAAATAGTACACAATGTGGTATAATTTTCTTATGGCATATTCAATAGATTTTCGTAAAAAAGTTCTCTCTTATTGTGAGCGAACAGGTAGTATAACAGAAGCATCACACGTTTTCCAAATCTCACGTAATACC
>NZ_JWAJ01000085.1 GCF_001068775.1 Streptococcus pseudopneumoniae | reverse complement strand
TTCTTCCACATTTGGTTGATCTTTGTCGCGTGTATCATCTTTTACATATTTCTTAGGTGATGGAATTTCTGTTGTTTCTACTTTATCCTTCGCTGGAACTTTGACAATAGTATTCGTTGGTGCTTTCGTACGAACTGGTTTACCTTCACTTGCTGTAATCTTTCCAGTATTAGGATCCACAGTGTAAGTTGTTGTGATAGTGTCTTCACCATCTTCACCTTTAACAGTAGTTGGGGTTGTACCTTTTTCTTTTGTACCATCTTTTTCATAAACTACTGGAGACGGTACTACTCTCTTCACAACCGTTGGTGCTTTCGTTTTCCCATAAGTTCGAACTGTTGTTGGAGTTACCTTACCTGTTTTTGAATCAACTTCATAGGTAGTGGTATCAATCACATCACGACCTTCAGAATCTTTAGATTGTTCAACCTTAGTTTTCGCACCAACTTTAACGATTGTCTTACCTGCCGGGGTGACAACTGGGGTACCAACGTGTTCTGTGATATGACCGTCGTTTGAATCTACATCGTAAGTAGTTGTAGTAACTGTTTTACCTTTTTTACCCTCAATACGCTGATATGGTGTACCGAAGTTTTTT
>NZ_JWAJ01000084.1 GCF_001068775.1 Streptococcus pseudopneumoniae | reverse complement strand
CAAAGCCCTTCTTTCCCCCTTTCTCTGCTATACTACAAGCAGAGAAAGGGGGAAAGCAAATGCTTGAAAAGTATTATGAGAAGGTAAAAGGAATTGTCCATAGATGTCGAAAAGATTACTATCTCCACCTGTGGGAAAAAGAGGATTGGGACCAAGAAGGACTGATCTGTCTCTATGAACTCCTTGAGGCCCATCCAGAATTAGTGGAAGAGGAAAAGAAACTCTACGTCTACTTCAAAACAAAATTCCGCAATCGAATCCTAGATAGCGTCAGAAAACAAGAGAGTCAAAAACGTCGCCTGGACCGTATGGCCTATGAAGAAGTAGGGGAAATTAGCCATCGCCTACCAGAAGGAGGATTGTGGCTGGATGATTACTACGCCCTTCATGAATTGCTGGATAGTTATAGAAGAAAATTACCACAAGATAAGCAAGAAGCCTATGAACGGCTCTGGGCAGACGAACGATTTAAAGGCCGCAAATCCATGCTGCAAGAGTTAAAGGAAGTAATTCAGGAGAAATGAAAAAAAGTTCAAAAAAGGTGTTGACAAAGTAAGAAAAGTCGGTATAATAGTAAGAGTTGAAAATAACAACTCC
>NZ_JWAJ01000083.1 GCF_001068775.1 Streptococcus pseudopneumoniae | reverse complement strand
TAGCTTAGCGATGATTTCTTTATGCGTTCCAGCATCAAGATAATCCAAGATTATGATGTTCTTGTCTTTAATTCCGAGTAAGTTTGTGATAAAATTTAATTGTTCCATAAGATTCTTTCTAATGATGGTTTGGTTGCTTTTCATTATAGGTCTTATGGGACTTTTTTTCTACAACGAAATAGGCTCCATAATATCTATAGGGGATTTACCCACTACAGAAATTATAGAGCCAGTTTTTGATTTCCAATGAGATGTCAAATAAGTATATAACTTTACTTTTGGGACAAAATTTGTTAAAATATAGCCATGTTATAAAATCTAACATACAAGGAGAAATGAATCATGAGCATGAAAAAACGCTTATTAGGAGCAGGTTTGACACTTGCTGCTGCGGTCCTATTGGCAGCATGTGGCCAGTCAGCATCAGACGGTAAAACATACTCGTCGACCTTTGGTGCAGATCCAACAACCTTCAACTATCTCTTGGACTACTCTGGTGATAACACTGCCATTGTAACCAACTTGGTTGATGGTTTGCTTGAAAATGATAACTACGGAAACCTTATTCCTGCCCTTGCAGAAGATTGGAGTGTTTCTAAGGATGGTTTAACTTATACCTACAAACTTCGCCAAGATGCCAAGTGGTTTACAGCTGACGGTGAAGAATACGCTCCCCTTAAAGCACAAGACTTTGTAACTGGTATCAAGTACGCTGCTGATAACAAGGGTCAAGCCCTAGACTTGATTCAGAACTCTATCAAGGGCTTGGACGATTATGTGACAGGCGCAAATACTGACTTTTCAAATGTTGGTGTCAAAGCCTTAGATGACTATACTGTGCAATATACCTTGACTCGTCCAGAGTCATTCTGGAACTCTAAGACAACTAACAGTATCTTGTTCCCTGTAAACGAAGAATTCCTTGCTTCTAAAGGTAAAGACTTCGGAACCCTGAAACCAGATAGCATTCTTTATAGCGGACCATATTTGTTAAAAGATTTTACATCTAAGTCTTCTATCGAATATGTGAAAAACCCACATTACTATGATCAAGAAAAAGTAACGATTGAAAAGGTGAAATTGGCCTACTTTGATGGTTCAGACCAAGACTTGACAATCCGTAACTTTGAAAGTGGTGCTTACTCATCTGCAGGTGTTTATCCAAATAGCTCAAACTTCGCTAAGACCAAGGAAAAGTACAAGGACAATATCGTTTATAGCTTGCAAGATGCAACATCTTGGTACTATAACTTTAACGTCAACCGTGGTGCTTATAACCATACTGCAAAAACAAGCGATGAGCAAAAGCAAGCAACTCAAGCTGCAGTTTCGAATAAAAACTTCCGTCAGGCAATTAACTTCGCCATTGATCGTACAGCATACTCAGCTCAATCAAATGGTGAAGAAGCAGCTAAAAACACTCTTCGTAACTCGCTCGTGCCGCCAACTTTTGTACAAGTTGGAGACAAGACTTTTGGTGAAACAGTTGCTTCAAAATTGGTCAACTATGATACACAATGGTCAAATATGAATATTGAAGATGCTCAAGATGGTTATTTCAATAAAGAAAAAGCACAAGCCAAGTTTGTAGAAGCTAAAAAAGAATTAGAAGCCCAAGGTGTGACCTTCCCAATTCATTTGGACTTGCCTGTAGATCAAGTAAACAAGACCTTGCTTTCAGGAACAAACTCTATCAAACAATCAATCGAATCAACACTTGGTTCTGAAAATGTAGTGGTTGATGTTATCCAATTGTCGACAGATGATTATACAAATGCAACAGCTCAAGCACCAACGCCAGCTGATCATGACTATGATTTGAACTTGGATGGATGGTCGGCTGACTACCAAGATCCATCAACTTATCTCAATCCTTTCAACGCTGAAGATGGATTCTATCTCAAGATTTTGGGACTTGATCCAAGCAAGGACACCGGTAAGATTACTAGTCTAGGTTTGGACCAATTTACTCAAAAATTAAAAACAGCAGATGCAGAAAATACAGACGTAGCTAAACGCTATGAAAACTACGCAGATGCACAAGCTTGGTTGATTGATAGTTCTCTTCTAATCCCAGTTGTGTCAAACGGTGGTGGAGCTTCGGTGACACGCGTGACACCATTTACACGTGCTTACTCACTAGTTGGGATCAAAGGAACTGGAAGCAACTACAAGTACATGAGATTGCAGACAGATGTTGTTACAAGCTCTCAATTTGCTGAAGCTAAGTCTAAATGGGAACAAGAACGTAAAAATTCTGTCGAAAAGAGTCAAAAAGACTTTGAAAGTCACGTGAAATAAGTTTAAGAAGATAGGTTGGGCAAAAACTCAATTTAAAAATGAAATTGAGTGAAGCTCTCAATTATAAAATGCATAGTATCAAGTTTTTTGAACACTTAATACTATGTATTTTTTTATTTTGAAGACTTTTACCCTGCCTCTTGCTTTTTATTAACGATAAATCTTTACTGCGATAGCGGGTCGTTTTTTTGTTTTTGAGACTCTAAAAGGCTATTTTTATAAAAATTTGAATTTCTCCAGTTGAAACCTTCGACTTTCTTGGTAATTATTGAAAGCTTTAGGGTGTGAGAGTACGGTGTTGAGAACTTGTCAACCGATTTCTATCTCTTGGTATTTTTGTTAGAAGTCTTCTTTCAAAAAAAGATATGAGGCATTTAATGATTGAAATATAATAATTTTGGTTTTAAGGCAAAATAAAACGGTTGCAATTCAGGTGTTGATAGCATCCGGTGTTACTTTGTGATATAATAGAAATAAAATAATTAATAGAGGTGTAAGGTGGGAAGACGTTTAAAAGAAAATAAAACGAGCAAGTTTCAGCAAAGTTTCAATATTATTTTGTTGTTTCTATATATAGTGCTTACTTGTTTTTTGCTGTTTTTAATATTCAGATATCATATCTTAGCCGTTAGTTATTTCAATCTTCTTCTAGCAGCTATTATGGTGTTCATTGCGCTAGTAGCTTTATTTTTAATATCAAATAGAAAAGCTAAGAAGTTTACTTTAATCATGCTCTTGCTATCTATTGTAGCCAGCTCACTAGCTTTGGTTGGAGTTCATCAGTTCGTTAGTTTGGCCAATCATTTAAATGCAACATCTAACTATTCTAGTTACTCTATCAGTGTTGCAGTTTTGGAGGATAGTGAGATTGGTAATGTATCTCAACTATCCAGTGTGACAGCTCCGACAAAAACAGATGCGGAGAATATCAAAAAACTGCTTGATGATATTAAGACAAGTCAGAATAAAGACCTAAAGGTTGAGGATAGTTCTTCTTACCTTGCGGCTTATAAGAGTCTCTTAGCTGGAGAGACCAAGGCAATTATTTTGAATAGTGTCTTTGAAAATCTGATTGAACAAGAGTATCCGGATCACGCCAAAAAAATCAAGAAAATTTATACCAAGGAACTAACCAAAACTGTTGAGGCACCTAAGTCTTCTCAAAACAAGGCTTTTAATATCTATATTAGTGGTATTGACACATACGGACCGATTAGCTCCGTTTCTCGTTCAGATGTCAACATCATCATGACGGTCAATCAAGAAACCAAGAAAATTCTCTTGACAACGACCCCTCGTGATGCTTATGTGCCCATAGCTGATGGAGGCAATAACCAAAATGATAAATTGACCCATGCAGGTATTTATGGTGTGGATGCTTCGATTCATACTTTGGAAAATCTTTATGGAATTGACCTAAATTACTATGCACGACTCAACTTCACTTCCTTCTTGAAATTAATTGATCTTTTAGGTGGTGTCGATGTTTATAATGACCAAGAATTCACCTCGCTTCATGGCAAATATCATTTCCCTGTTGGTAATGTTCATCTAGACTCTGAACAAGCTCTGGGATTTGTGCGCGAGCGTTATTCATTATCAAACGGTGATGGAGACCGTGGGCGCAATCAACAGAAAGTCATTTCTGCTATTATTCAAAAACTAACTTCAACAGAAGCTTTGAAGAATTTTGATGGCATTATGCAAAGTTTGCAAGATTCAGTGCAAACAAATATGCCACCTGAAACAATGGTTAGCTTAGTGAACGCCCAACTAGCAAGTGGAGGGAAATATACTGTCATCACTCGAGATCTAAAGGGAACTGGTCGTATGGATCTTCCTTCCTATGCCATGCCTGACAGCAGTCTTTATATGCTAGAGGTAGATCCAAATAGCTTAGAGACACTCAAAACAGAAATTAAAGATATCATGGAAGGAAAATAAGATGATTGATATCCATTCACACATAGTTTTTGATGTAGATGATGGTCCTAAGGATAAGACAGAAAGTATAGCGCTTCTGAAGGAAGCCTATGCTCAAGGAGTCCGTACCATCGTTTCGACTTCCCATCGTCGAAAGGGGATGTTTGAAACACCAGAAGAGGACATATTAAGAAATTTTAAAGTTGTCAAGGAGTTGGCTAAAGAGGTTGCTTCTGATTTAACTATCTTGTATGGAGCAGAGATTTATTACAGCAGTGATGCTTTAAACAAATTAGAGAATCAGCAGATTCCACAACTAAATGGCACCCGTTATGCCTTGATAGAATTCAGTATGAATACCCCTTATCGTGAAATCCATAATGCATTAACCAATGTGCTCATGCTAGGAATAACTCCAGTAATAGCTCATATAGAGCGTTACGATGCTTTGGAAAACAACGAAAAAAGGGTTAAAGAGCTTATTAATATGGGTTGCTATACACAAGTTAATAGTTCAAGTATCCTTAAACCAAAATTGTTTGGAGATACCTATAAATTCATGAAAAAACGTGCTCGCTATTTCTTGGAGCGAGACTTGGTTCATATAGTTGCTAGTGATATGCATAATCTGGATAGTCGTCCACCTTATATGAAAGAAGCCTACGAAATCGTAAGTAAAAAGTATGGATTGGATAAAGCTCGGGAACTCTTTATGTTAAATCCAGAAAAAATCATTAAAGATCAAATTATTTAGGAGTTATAATGAAAGAAAAAGATACTATTGAAATCAATGTTATTCAGTTGTTAAAGGCACTATGGAAAAAGAAACTGCTAATCCTTCTTGTAGCCATCGTAGCAGGAGCTGCTGCATTTGCATATAGTAGTTTTGTTGTTAAACCTGAGTATAGAAGTACAACTCGGATCTATGTAGTTAATCGAAACCAAAGTGATAAACCGGGATTGACAAATCAAGATCTACAAGCAGGAACTTACCTGGTTAAGGACTATCGTGAGATCATTCTTTCCCAAGATGTCCTAGAGAAAGTAGTTGCTGATCTTGGCTTAAACATTAATGCGAAAATATTAGCTAAGAAGATTCAAGTAACGGTTCCCGCAGATACACGTATCGTATCTATTTCAGTTAGTGATCACAAACCTGACGAAGCAAGTCGAATTGCAAATGCTCTTCGAGATGTTGCGGCACAAAAGATTATTGCGGTCACCCGTGTTTCTGACGTAACTACCTTGGAGGAAGCACGTCCAGCAACTGGACCGTCTTCACCAAATATTCGTCGAAATACCATTATGGGAGTTGTAGCAGGTGCAGGATTAGTGATTGTAGTGGTCTTGTTGCTTGAACTATTCGATGACCGTATTAAACGTCCAGAAGATATCGAAGATGTTATGGAAATTTCACTCCTTGGAGTCATTCCAGACATGGATAAATTAAAGTAAGGGAGAACTTATGGCGAAGTTAGAATTATCACAACAAAAACTGAACTCTGTAAAAAAAGCAGAAGAGTACTACAATGCTTTATGTACAAATATACAACTGAGTGGGAATAACTTAAAGGTTATTGCCGTTACATCGGTTGACCCTAGCGAAGGAAAGTCTACAACAGCTACTAATGTTGCTTGGGCTTTTGCGCGTGCTGGCTACAAGACGCTATTGATTGATGCCGACATTCGAAACTCAGTCATGTCTGGAGTATTCAAATCAAGAGAACGAATCACAGGTTTAACTGATTATCTTGCTGGTACGCAAGACTTATCTCATGGTCTTTGTGAAACAAACATTGATAATTTATTTATGATCCAATCAGGGTCACCTTCTCCAAATCCAACAGCTCTTCTTCAAAGTACCAATTTTGAATTGATGATTGAAACACTACGAAAATATTTTGATTATATTATTGTTGATACAGCCCCAATCGGAGTTGTAATTGATGCAGCGATTATTGTTCAAAAATGTGATGCATCCATTTTGGTTACAGAAGCTGGCGGAACAAAAAGAAGAGATATTCAAAAAGCTAAGGTTCAGTTAGAACAAACAGGGATCCTATTTTTGGGTGTTGTTTTAAATAAATTTGATGTTAAACGAGAAAAATATGGATCTTATGGAACTTACGGTTCTTATGGTAAAAGAAAAAAATAAGATAGGGAGTTCAGTATGGAAGGAAGAGGCCTCTACAATATAACTCTGGCCCTCTTGCAGAGTATACTTGTTAGTTTATTAGCTTATGTACTGATTGCAATTTCAGAAACTGACATTGTTTTAAATACAGTATTTGTTCTGTTTTTTCTTCACTTTGTTGCCTTCTACATCAGTGGATACGGTAAGGATTTTTTTAAACGTGGTCAGTATGTGGAGTTAGTAGAAACAATTAAATATATTATCTTTTATGCTCTGCTGATTAGTTTTTCAAGTTTTTTCTTGAAGGAAAAGTTTGTAATTTCAAGGCGAGGGATGGTATACTTGCTTTCCTTGTACAGTGTTTTGAATTATCTACTCAGTTTCTTTGTGAAGAGATATTGGAGAATCTTCAAACATAATTTGAAGGGAAGTCGTAATATTTTATTGATTACGGCGATGTCCCGTACCGAAAAAGTATTGGATCGATTATTAACAGCTAATGATGTTCAAGGGAAATTGGTTGCAGTAAGCGTTTTAGACATGCCAGAGTTCACTCATGAAAAGGTGATTGTGGTACCAAAGGAGCAATTACTGAGCTATGCGACACATGAAGTGGTGGATGAAGTCTTTGTCAATCTTCCAAGTGAGGACTATGATATTGGAGCTGTTATTTCTCAGTTTGAAACAATGGGAATCGATGTAACAGTTACCTTAAATGCTTTCGATAAAAATTTAGGTCGAGATAAACAAATCCATGAGATGGCGGGTTTGAACGTAGTGACATTTTCTACAAATTTTTACAAGCTAAGTCACATAATTGCCAAACGAATCCTTGATATTTGTGGAGCTATTGTTGGGTTGCTCCTTTGTGGAATTGCTAGTCTATTTTTGGTCCCCTTGATTCGTAAAGATGGTGGACCAGCTATTTTTGCTCAAACTCGTATAGGGAAAAATGGTCGACATTTTACCTTTTATAAATTTAGATCAATGTGTGTTGATGCAGAGCAGAGAAAAAAAGATTTTATGGGGCAGAACACGATGCAAGGTGGAATGTTTAAGATGGACGATGATCCTCGTGTTACAAAAATTGGTCGTTTTATTCGTAAAACCAGTTTAGATGAGTTACCCCAGTTTTGGAATGTCTTTATAGGAGATATGAGTCTGGTCGGCACACGCCCACCAACTGTAGATGAGTATGAAAAGTACACACCTGAGCAAAAACGTCGTCTTAGCTTTAAACCTGGTATTACAGGCTTGTGGCAAATTAGTGGCCGAAGTAAAATAACCGATTTTGACGATGTTGTAAAACTAGATGTGGCTTATATTGATAATTGGACAATCTGGAAAGATATTGAAATTTTGTTAAAAACTGTTAAAGTTGTATTTATGAGAGATGGAGCGAAGTGATTTCTGTACGTCCATCATATTAGGAGAGAAATGAAAAAGTCAGTTTATATCATTGGTTCGAAAGGAATTCCTGCTAGGTATGGGGGATTTGAAACCTTTGTTGAAAAATTAACAGCCTTTCAACAAGATAAGGCTATCCAATATTATGTGGCTTGTATGCGTGAGAACTCTGCAAAATCAGGGATTATTGAGGATGTTTTTGAACATAACGGTGCTATCTGTTATAACGTCGATGTTCCTAATATTGGTCCAGCGCGAGCCATAGCATATGATGTCGCGGCAATTAACAAAGCTATTGAAATTGCCAAAGAAAATAAGGATGAAGCTCCCGTTTTCTATATCTTAGCCTGCCGCATTGGACCATTTATCCGAGGTATTAAGAAAAAAATCCAGGCGCTAGGTGGGACCCTTCTGGTCAATCCGGATGGTCATGAGTGGTTGCGGGCTAAGTGGAGCGCCCCAGTTCGTCGCTACTGGAAAATTTCTGAAGGTCTAATGGTCAAACATGCTGATCTTTTAGTTTGTGATAGTAAGAATATTGAAAAGTATATCCAAGAAGATTATAAACAGTTTCAACCTAAGACAACCTATATCGCCTATGGAACGGATACAACTCGCTCTACATTAAAGAGTAGTGACGAAAAAGTACGTTCTTGGTTTAAAGATAAAAATATCTCTGAAAATGAGTATTACCTTGTTGTAGGACGATTTGTTCCAGAGAATAACTATGAATCTATGATTCGTGGCTTTTTAGCATCCAACTCTAAGAAGGACTTTGTCCTAATCACAAATGTAGAACAGAATAAATTTTATAATCAGCTATTAGCAAGTACTGGATTTGATAAAGATCCACGAGTGAAATTTGTTGGAACAGTCTACGACCAAGAACTTCTGAAGTATATTCGAGAAAACGCCTATGCTTACTTCCATGGACATGAAGTTGGAGGAACCAATCCTTCGCTACTTGAAGCTTTGGAGTCAACAAAGTTGAACCTACTACTCGATGTTGGTTTTAACCGCGAAGTTGGGGAGCAAAGTGCGATCTATTGGAAAAAAGATGAGCTTTCCCAAGTAATCGAGAAAGTTGAACAATTTGATGCAAAAATGATTGATGAGTTAGATAGACAATCAAATCAGAGAATTGCGGATTATTTCACTTGGGAAAAGATTGTTACAGACTACGAGAAATTATTTATAGGTTAGAAATGCAGAAAATTTTATATCTCCACGCTGGTGCCGAAATGTATGGTGCTGACAAGGTTTTGTTGGAGCTTATTAAAGGCTTGAATAAAGACGAATTTGAAGTACACATTATTTTGCCCAATGATGGTGTCTTAGTAGGTGCATTGAAAAAGGTTGGTGCTAAAGTTAAAATTATCGATTATCCAATCTTGCGCCGTAAATATTTTAATCCTAAGGGAATTCTTGAGTATTTTGGCTCATATAACCGTTATTCAAAGCAAATCGCTGAATATGCTAAGGAAAACGGAATTACTCTCATTCATAATAATACCACTGCGGTACTTGAAGGAATTTATCTTAAACGTAAGTTGAAACTTCCTTTGATTTGGCATGTACATGAAATTATCGTAAAACCAAAAGCAATCTCAGATTTTATCAATTTTTTGATGGGACGATATGCTGAGAAGATTGTGACGGTTTCAAATGCTGTAGCCAACCACGTCAAGCAGTCTCACTTTGTAAGAGATGACCAAGTTCAAGTCATCTATAATGGTGTTGATAATGCCGTCTATCGTGAAATGGATGCTAGTGCCGTTCGTGAGCAGTTTGGTATCGCAAAAGATGCGCTTGTCATTGGTATGGTTGGTCGAGTGAATGCCTGGAAAGGGCAAGGCGATTTTCTAGAAGCTGTGACTCCAATCTTACAGGTCAATTCCAAAGCAGTAGCCTTTTTAGCAGGTAGTGCATTTGAAGGTGAAGAGTGGCGCGTGGAAGAGTTGGAAAAAACCATTTCAGAATTACCAGTTGCTGGACAAATCAAGAGGATCGACTATTATAGCAAGACGACAGAACTTTATAATATGTTTGATATCTTTGTCTTGCCAAGTACCAATCCAGATCCACTGCCAACAGTCGTATTAGAAGCCATGGCCTGTGGCAAGCCTGTAGTTGGTTACCGTCATGGAGGTGTCTGTGAGATGGTGAAGGAAGGCGAAAACGGAATTCTTGCTACACCGAATCAGCCTGAAGAATTGTCTAAGGCTATTCACGAATTGGCTGACAATACCGAGAAAAGAGAGCAGTTTGGGAGTGCATCTATCCAACGCCAAAAAGAATTCTTTTCGTTGGGAAGTTATATTCGGCATTTTTCGGAGTTGTATGATAACTGTAACTTATAATTATAATTATAATTATAATCAAACATTATTAAGGGAGTAGTATGAAATTTTCAATAGATTTTGTTGTTACTTGGGTAGATGGGGGAGATCCTGTTTGGCAAGCTAAGAAGGCTGAATATTCCGAGACTGTAGATACATCCCAAAAAAGTATGAATTCTGTCAAGGCCTACCGTGAGTGGGGAACTTTTAAATACTGGTTTAGAGGGGTGGAAAAATTTGCACCTTGGGTAAATAAAGTTTATCTTGTAACAGACAATCAAAGACCAGATTGGTTGAATATTAGTAATGAAAAATTGGTAATAGTAGATCATAAAGATATTATTTGTCAGGATTATTTACCAGTTTTTTCTGCTAACCCAATTGAAAGTAACATTCATAGGATACCAGGTTTGTCAGAGCATTTTGTTTTTTTCAATGATGATATGTATCTAACCGCCCCCGTATCACCTGATGATTTCTTCTCAGAGGAAGGATTGCCTAGATATAATACTGCTCTATCTCCGATTATTCCTGAGAGATATGGAACAGGGAATTTTCAGATAAATGATATGGAAATTATTACTAGCCACTTTACTCGAAATGAAATTTTAAAAAATGGACATTTTTTTGATCCCAAGCAAGGATTAAAAAATATAGTTAAATCGCTACTATATAAAAATAGTAAATTTATCTGTGGCTTTTGGGAGAGCCACTTGCCATATCCTCTGTTAAAATCAACAATGCAATGGGTATGGGAAAAGGAAAAAGATATCTTAGAAAAAACTTCAGCTAGCCGTTTCCGAAATCCTTCCGACACTAATGTATGGCTCTTTAAGTATTGGCAAATTGCTAGTGGGCAATACGCAGTTGGAAATCCTAAGTTGGGAGGTCTTTTTTCTTTGGACAATGCAGGACCAGAATTTTGGAGCTTATTGAATTCTGGTAAATACCAAATTATGTGTATCAATGATGGATTTAATATTCAAGACGAAGAAAAAGTAATGGTGGACTTTGTAAAGGAGATGGATCAACTGTTTCCTGATAAAAGTTCATTTGAATTATAGATTGATAAGGAGTTAAATATGAAATCAGTTTGTGCCCTTGTAGTAACTTACAATCGCTCAAAATATCTTCAAAAGGCACTAGAAGGTATTTTAAATCAACAGCAAAATGTTTCTGGAGTATTGATTTTTAATAACAATGCTACGGACAATACGGAAGAAACACTTATTGATTTAGGCTACATTGATGCAAAAGGCAATGAAATAGTAGAAAATCATCTGTATGAAACAGAGAAGGATGGAAGACGTTTTTATTATTATCATAATCATGAAAATCTTGGGGGAGCCGGCGGATTTGCCAATGGTATTAAATTAATATCCAAACTTGATTACGATTACGTGTGGATTATGGATGATGATGTCTATCCTGAACCTGATTGTTTAGAAAAAATTATGGAACAAATGGCTTTACAAAGTGTTCAAGTAGGTATACCGAATCGTACCGATGAAAATTTTGATGATAGAGCCATTACTAACTTTGACTTTGATGATTATCATAAGTTTTGGACAGAAATGAGAAAAACAGTAACTTATGGTCCGTTTAATGATGATGCTATAAAAGTTGTTGATATGCCCTTTGAAGGCCCTGTAGTTGAAATGTCATTACTTCGTAAAGTTGGTATTCCTGATAGTGGATTTTTTATTGAATACGATGATTCAGATTTTGCACAACGCCTTCAACAGTATTCAGAAATTGTGTTTGCTACTAAAGCACAATTACATCGTCAACTTGCAGTGAAGACAGATCCAAGTGTTGTTAAACAGGAAGAACCTTATAATTGGCGAAACTATTATAAAATTCGAAATAATATTATTTTTGACAAACGTTATGGAACGAATTGGAAGGTTCGTCAATTAAGTCCGCTGATACTAATTGCTCATCATCTTGTGATTTCAATTCGCCATCGACATTTAAAACAGAACTTCCCGATTATTTGGAAAGGTTTTTGGGATGGTGTTTTTCAACGTATGGGGAAACGAGTGGATCCTAATTATTAATAAGGAGTAAAAAATGTCTGAATTACTGTTGAGCTTTATCATGCCAACTTTTAACTCTTCAGAATACTTGGCAAAAACGATGGATAGTTTAATTGCTTCAATTGGTCAACACAGTAGTTCTGTGGAAATAATCTGTGTTGATGATGGTTCAACTGATAGTACTGTTGCTATATTGGAAGAATATAAATCTGTTTTTGATAATTTGATTATTATACGAAATAACCACGGTGGTGTAAGTCAAGCTAGAAACACAGCATTGGATATGGTATCAGGGGCATTTATCAGTTTTGTTGATAGTGATGATCTTTTTGAAGAGAACTTTTTAGATATTTTTTCAAGTATAGAAAATAATTTTGATATCTTGTTCACAGATGTTAAATATTTGGATAGAAATCTATATATACCAGGAATTTCTTTTGAAAAGAAAATCAATGTTTTTAAAAATTCGTTACGAATTGGTGAATATGGCATTGAACCTGGAGTAGCAGGAAAGTTCTTTAGAACAGAGATAGTTAATAAAAATAGGATAAGATTCAATACAGAGTTATCTGTAAGTGAAGATGTGCTATTTAATTTTAACTTTATTACTTATGCAGATAATGTACTACTTAGTTCAGAAAAATTTTATACTGTAACAGGTACGCATAGTTTAATGTTCTATAACGAAAAAAATCTAGCCGGTCAAGTAGAATTTGTGAATCAGGTAAGAAAAATATTATCCATCTATCCTGATAATTCTGATAAACAATTACTAGAGGATAAGTTCATCTTAAATGCAATGACTATTTTTATTGATCGTTACTTTGGACCACTTTGGTTAAATGGAACCTACTCTTTAAATAAAGCGTCAAAATTGATGAAAACCACAATAGAAGATAATAAATTTTCAAAGGCTTTTAATAGTAGTAGACTAGATTATTCCATTGGATGTCGTTATGTTGTATTTAGAAAGTTGTTGAGATTTAAACAATACAAATTATGTTTAATTTACAATCGGATAATGGATAAAATTAAGGGGTATGAGAGGTTTAGGAAAGATTGATTCGTGTAATATTTCGAAATTTTTACAGAGTCAACATATATGACTGACCTTATTACTATTTATCTTACGTTTGAATTATTTTGGTTTTCTCTAATACAATAATCGAAAGGAATGGAAAGTACTTGTGAAAAACAATCGGTTTATTTCAGAAAAAATCTATTTATTTACCCTATTTGTGTGGGTTGTTGTCGCTTCATTAGTCACAACCACTTATTTTGTTCGATTAGACGGTTTTCTATCATTTTATCGCATACTACTTTATTGTACTATTTTATTGCTATTAATAAAGGAGTTGATAAACTTTTCGAAAACTCTACATTATTTTAGATTTCATTGGAAACAATTATTAATAGTATTAGTATTTTTTATAGTGATGTCTATAGTTTCAAAAAATCGTGATGGAATATTAAATATAAATGTGCTATTTCTTGTTTTTTCTGCTAGAGATATTGATTTTAGAAAATTATTAGGAACTTTTTCTGTGGCGACATTCCTAGTGCTTTGTTTGACAATTTATGCTAGTCAAAAAGGTATTATTACCAATATGTTTATGAGTGCGGATGGTGGTTATCGTTTTAGTTTGGGTTTTAATTATGTATCATTTGCTTCACAACGTATGTTCTTTGCACTATGTAGTTATCTTATGTTTAGAGGGAAGAAGATTTCTTACATGGAATTGCTGGCTTTATTTTTGGCTACGATTTACATGCACCAACAAACTTCGACATCCAGTCCATTTTACTTAAGTATTTTGATACTAACCTATGCTTTGTTTAGTATTAAAATCTTTAAAAAAGAGTTTATCATTGGAAATTTCTGGTCAAAGGAACTTGCGCATTACGGTTTTATTGTAGCTTTAGCAATTATCTTGTATTTTTGTTTTTATTCATCTGGGAATCTCTTCCACTTCGTAGATAAATTCACTCACAATCGACTACGGCTTAGTGTAGAAGGTTTTCAAAATTTTGGAGTTCATTTGTTTGGGCAACGAATTTCTTTTTCTATGTTAGATATATTTGGGAATTTCGCTAGTAATTATAATTATATTGATAGCTCTTTTGTTCAGTTATTAGTTATTGATGGATTGATAGTCAGTTCCTTCATGTTGTTTGCTCTTACTAAAGTTATGAGATATTTTGTATCGATTAGAAAAGATATCGTACTTGCCTGTTTAGGAATTATGATTATTCATGGAATGTTTGATCCTCAAATGTTGGTTCTTCGCTACTCTCCATTAATTTTATTCATCAGTCGATTGTTTATTATAAATCCAGATAACAAAATTGAATAAAATGAGTTAAGTCCAGTTAAAAAGAAAGATTAAGACGAGTTACATCCTTATGAAAGTGTTAAAAAATTACGCCTATAATCTCTCCTACCAGTTGCTGGTGATCATCTTGCCGATTATCACCACTCCCTATGTGACACGTGTTTTTAGTTCAGATGATCTAGGGACCTACGGCTATTTCAATTCCATTGTCACCTATTTTATCCTTTTGGCGACGCTAGGAGTGGCCAACTATGGGACTAAGGAGATTTCGGGACATTGGAAAGACATCCAAAAAAATTTCTGGGGGATTTATACCCTTCAGTTGGGGGCTACGATTTTATCCCTTATCCTCTATATTATTTTATGTGTGACCCTTCCTTCTATGCAAAACACTGTTGCTTATATCCTAGGACTTAGCTTGATTTCTAAAGGACTAGACATTTCCTGGCTCTTTCAGGGGTTAGAGGACTTCCGCAAGATTACGGTTAGGAATATCACAGTCAAACTGGTTGGAGTCATCTCCATCTTCTTGTTTGTCAAATCTGCCAATGATCTTTATCTCTATGTATTTTTACTAACTATCTTTGAGCTCTTAGGTCAGCTGAGTATGTGGCTACCTGCTCGGGAGTTCATTGGGAAAGCCCATTTTGATATGGCCTATGCACGGGTGCATTTGAAACCAGTCATTCTGCTCTTTTTACCGCAGATTGCCATTTCCCTCTATGTCACCCTTGACCGGACCATGCTGGGAGCCCTCGCCTCTACAAAGGATGTGGGGATTTATGACCAGGCCTTAAAACTCGTCAATATTTTGTTGACCTTGGTGACCTCGCTGGGCAGTGTCATGTTGCCTCGTGTATCGAGCCTCTTATCCTCAGGTGACCACAAGGCTGTTAACAAGATGCATCAAATGTCCTTCCTGATTTATAATTTGGTCATTTTCCCGATTATTGCAGGCATGCTGATTGTCAATGATGACTTTGTTCAGTTCTTTCTAGGAAAGGATTTCCAGGATGCGCGTTATGCCATTTCCATCATGATTTTTAGAATGTTCTTTATCGGATGGACCAATATCATGGGGATTCAAATTCTGATCCCTCATAATAAAAATAAAGAATTTATGATTTCGACAACTGTTCCCGCCATTGTCAGTGTCGGATTGAACCTAATCTTCCTGCCCAAATTGGGCTTTATTGGAGCTGCGATTGTGTCAGTGTTGACAGAAACTTTGGTATGGGGGATTCAACTCTACTTCACACGAACTTATCTTAAAGAAGTGCTGATTATGGGGGCAATGGCAAAGATTTTTTTGGCTTCAGCCGTTATGTATGCTTTATTGTTACTTATAAAATCGATTTTACATTTGACACCAACCCTAAATGTTTTAGTCTATGCGGTGCTTGGCGGATTGATTTATCTTATCGCAGTAATATGCCTTAGAGTAGTAAATATGGTTGAAATAAAACAAATGATAGGAAAACGATCGAAATGAAGAAAATACGGAATATAAACCTAGATTTCCTTAAAATCATGGCTTGTATAGGAGTTGTATTACTCCATACTACAATATCAGGATTTAAAGGAACTAGCTCTTGGAATTATTTGACATATTTATATTACTTAGGTACCTATTCAATTCCTCTATTTTTTATGGTAAATGGCTATTTACTATTGGGAAGGAATAAGATTAGCTATTCATACATCCTGCAGAAAGTAAAATGGATTTTTATAACCGTATCAATTTGGTCTTTAATAATTTGGATATATAAGAGAAATTTTTCCGAAAATCCTATAAGAATAATTTTGGACTCTTTGATACAAAAAGGTTATTTTTTTCAATTTTGGTTTTTTGGTGCTCTAATAATTATTTACTTGTGTTTACCTATTTTGAAAAAGTTTCTAAATTCAAAAAATAAATATTTACTTATTTTAACTCTCCTAGTAATTATTGGTTTGATGTTTGAACTGACAAATTATTTGGTTCAATTTCCGGTGCAGTTTTATATTATACAAACGTTTAGATTATGGACTTGGTTTTTCTATTATATTTTAGGTGGTTTTCTCGCTCAATTCAACTTGGATATTCTTAAAAAATGTTTTAAGAGTTGGATGAAAGTAATCACCGTAGTTTTACTATTTGCTTCACCGTTAATCTTGTTTGTGATAGCGAAGGATATTCATCATAATCTTTTTGCTGAATATTTTTACGATAGTATTCTTGTGAAAGCTGTAAGTTTAGGAACTTTTTTGACGGTACTCACGTTTGATTTAAATACAGATAAAAACAGATGGATTATCAATCTTTCTAATCAAACAATGGGAGTTTTTGTTACACATACATATATTATGAAGGTGTGGGAGAAACTAGTGGGATTCAGTTTTACAGGAGCCCATTTCCTTTTTGTCATCTTCACATTAAGCATTAGTTTCATTGTGGTTGGAATATTGTTGAAAATCCCTTATTTAAATCGAATCGTTAAATTATAATTTATTTAATAGGAGTGAACTATGTACGATTATCTTATCGTTGGTGCAGGTTTGTCAGGGGCAATCTTTGCACACGAAGCCACAAAACGTGGAAAAAAAGTAAAAGTGATTGACAAGCGTGATCACATCGGTGGAAATATCTACTGTGAAAACGTTGAAGGTATCAACGTTCACAAGTACGGTGCCCACATTTTCCATACTTCAAATAAAAAAGTTTGGGACTATGTCAACCAGTTTGCTGAGTTTAATAACTATATCAACTCACCAGTAGCCAACTACAAGGGCAGTCTTTACAATCTTCCTTTCAACATGAACACCTTCTACGCTATGTGGGGAACTAAGACACCACAAGAAGTCAAAGACAAGATTGCGGAGCAAACGGCGGATATGAAGGATGTTGAGCCCAAGAACTTGGAAGAACAAGCTATCAAGTTGATTGGTCCGGACATTTATGAAAAATTGATCAAGGGCTACACAGAAAAACAATGGGGACGTTTTGCAACAGAACTTCCACCATTTATCATCAAGCGCCTCCCAGTGCGTTTGACCTTTGATAATAACTACTTTAACGACCGTTACCAAGGGATTCCAATCGGTGGTTATAATGTCATTATCGAAAACATGCTTGGTGATGTTGAAGTGGAGCTTGGTGTAGACTTCTTTGCCAATCGGGAAGAACTCGAAGCATCAACTAAAAAAGTTGTCTTCACAGGAATGATTGACCAATACTTTGACTACAAGCATGGTGAATTGGAATATCGCAGTCTTCGATTCGAACATGAAGTTTTGGATGAGGAAAACCATCAAGGGAATGCAGTGGTTAACTATACAGAACGTGAGATTCCTTACACTCGTATCATTGAGCACAAGCACTTCGAGTATGGTACTCAACCAAAGACAGTTATAACCCGTGAATATCCTGCTGATTGGAAACGTGGAGATGAACCATACTATCCAATTAATGATGAAAAAAACAATGCCATGTTTGCTAAATACCAAGAAGAAGCGGCCAAAAATGACAAGGTTATCTTCTGTGGACGTTTGGCAGACTATAAATATTATGATATGCATGTTGTTATTGAACGTGCACTTAGTGTAGTAACAGAAGAGTTTGGTTACTGAAACTTGCATTTTTAACAATTTGATTATTGTACATCAACAAAGAAAGGTACCCAGCTATGAAAGGTATTATTCTAGCAGGTGGTTCGGGGACACGTTTATATCCTTTGACTCGAGCTGCATCAAAACAACTTATGCCGGTTTATGATAAACCGATGATTTACTACCCACTTTCAACATTGATGTTGGCTGGGATTAGAGATATTTTGATTATCTCAACTCCTCAAGATTTGCCTCGTTTTAAAGAGCTTCTTCAAGATGGATCTGAGTTTGGGATTCAATTGTCTTATGCAGAGCAACCGAGTCCAGATGGTTTGGCACAAGCCTTTATCATTGGGGAAGAGTTTATTGGCGATGACAGCGTTGCTCTAATCTTAGGCGACAATATCTATCATGGTCCTGGCCTTTCTAAGATGTTACAAAAGGCGGCTAGTAAGGAGTTGGGTGCAACTGTGTTTGGCTACCATGTGAAGGATCCAGAGCGCTTTGGTGTGGTTGAGTTTGACAAGGATATGAACGCTATTTCTATCGAAGAAAAGCCAGAGCATCCACGTTCAAATTATGCAGTTACAGGTCTCTATTTCTACGATAATGATGTAGTAGAAATTGCTAAAAGTATTAAACCAAGCCCGCGTGGTGAATTGGAAATTACAGACGTTAACAAGGCTTATCTAGATCGTGGAGATCTATCTGTTGAGGTTATGGGACGTGGTTTTGCTTGGCTAGATACTGGAACTCATGAAAGTTTACTAGAGGCTTCACAGTACATTGAAACAGTGCAACGGATGCAAAATGTTCAAGTTGCAAACTTGGAAGAAATTGCTTACCGCATGGGCTATATCAGTCGCGAAGATGTATTGGCTTTAGCCCAACCACTTAAGAAAAATGAATACGGGCAGTATTTGCTCCGTTTGATTGGAGAAGCATAGATGACAGATAATTTTTTCGGAAAGACGCTTGCAGCACGCAAGGTTGATGCAATTCCAGGTATGTTGGAGTTTGATATCCCTATTCATGGCGATAATCGTGGCTGGTTTAAAGAAAATTTCCAAAAGGAAAAAATGCTCCCATTTGGATTTCCAGAGTCTTTCTTTGCAGAAGGAAAATTGCAAAACAATGTATCCTTCTCACGTAAAAATGTTCTCCGTGGCCTCCACGCAGAACCTTGGGATAAGTACATCTCTGTAGCAGATGGTGGGAAAGTTCTGGGTTCTTGGGTTGATCTACGCGAGGGCGAAACTTTCGGAAATACCTATCAAACAGTAATTGATGCAAGTAAGGGAATCTTTGTTCCTAGAGGTGTGGCCAATGGTTTCCAAGTCCTATCAGATACAGTTTCTTATAGTTATTTGGTCAATGACTACTGGGCTCTTGAACTCAAACCTAAGTATGCCTTTGTAAACTATGCTGATCCAAGCCTTGGCATTGAATGGGAAAATCTTGCAGAAGCAGAGGTTTCAGATGCAGATAAAAATCATCCACTACTTAAGGATGTAAAACCTTTGAAAAAAGAAGATTTGTAAAAAGGAAAGAATATGACTAAATACAAAAAAATTATCGTGACAGGTGGAGCTGGTTTTATCGGTTCCAACTTTGTCCACTATGTTTACAAGAATTTTCCAGATGTTCATGTGACAGTATTAGACAAATTGACTTATGCTGGGAACCGCGCTAATATTGAGGAAATTTTAGGTGATCGTGTTGAGTTAGTTGTTGGGGACATTGCGGATGCAGAGTTGGTAGACAAGTTGGCAGCTCAAGCAGATGCTATCGTTCACTATGCTGCTGAGAGTCACAATGATAATTCGCTGAATGATCCATCGCCATTTATCCATACTAATTTTATTGGAACCTATACTCTTTTGGAAGCAGCACGTAAATACGATCTTCGTTTCCACCATGTATCTACAGACGAGGTTTATGGTGATCTCCCTCTACGTGAGGATTTGCCAGGTCATGGTGAAGGACCAGGTGAGAAATTTACTGCTGAAACAAAATACAACCCAAGCTCTCCGTACTCATCAACTAAGGCTGCTTCAGATTTGATTGTCAAAGCCTGGGTACGATCGTTTGGTGTCAAGGCAACGATTTCTAACTGTTCAAATAACTACGGTCCTTATCAACACATTGAAAAATTCATACCACGTCAGATTACTAACATCTTAAGTGGAATCAAGCCAAAACTTTACGGTGAAGGTAAGAATGTTCGTGACTGGATTCATACCAATGATCATTCTTCAGGTGTTTGGACAATCTTGACAAAAGGGCAAATTGGTGAAACCTACTTGATTGGGGCTGATGGCGAGAAAAACAACAAGGAAGTTTTAGAACTTATCCTTAAGGAAATGGGACAAGCTGAGGATGCCTATGATCATGTTACTGACCGTGCAGGACATGACCTTCGCTATGCGATTGACGCAAGCAAGCTCCGTGATGAGTTGGGCTGGAAACCTGAATTTACCAACTTTGAACAAGGTCTCAAAGAAACCATTCAATGGTACAAAGATAACCAAGATTGGTGGCAGGGAGAAAAAGAAGCTGTTGAAGCCAACTACGCTAAAACACAAGAGGTTCTTGAAAAATAAAAGGCGGTGGGACAGAAATCGATAGACAAAATCTCGATTTCCTAATCCCAGCCCCGCGAAGATGATTAGGAGTTTTGAAGTCTAAAAGTCAAACAAAAAGTCCAATCAGCTACCGCGTCAAAGTTTGATTGCTAATAAAAAATGAGGCCGGGATCTTTTGTTCCACCTCTATTGCTGTAGGGAAGAATTATGAATCAGTTGAAAGGAAGAAAAATGATTTTAATCACAGGGGCAAATGGCCAATTAGGAACTGAACTTCGTCATTTGTTGGATGAGCGTAATGAAGAATACGTTGCAGTTGATGTGGCTGAGATGGATATTACCGATGCAGAAATGGTTGAGAAAGTTTTTGAAGAGGTGAAACCGACTTTAGTCTACCATTGTGCAGCCTACACAGCTGTTGATGCAGCAGAGGACGAAGGAAAAGAACTGGATTTTGCCATTAATGTTACGGGGACAGAGAATGTCGCAAAAGCATCCGAAAAGCATTGTGCAACTCTAGTCTACATTTCTACCGATTATGTCTTTGACGGTAAGAAACCAGTTGGACAAGAGTGGGAAGTGGATGATCAACCAGACCCTCAAACTGAATATGGTCGTACTAAGCGCATGGGAGAGGAACTTGTAGAGAAACACGTTTCAAACTACTATATTATTCGTACTGCTTGGGTTTTTGGAAATTACGGCAAGAACTTCGTTTTTACCATGCAAAATCTAGCTAAAACTCATAAGACCTTGACAGTTGTAAATGATCAACATGGTCGACCAACCTGGACACGTACCTTGGCCGAGTTCATGACTTTCCTAGCTGAAAACCGCAAGGAATTTGGTTATTATCATTTGTCAAATGATGCGACAGAAGATACAACTTGGTATGACTTTGCGGTTGAAATTTTGAAGGATACAGATGTCGAAGTCAAGCCAGTAGACTCGAGCCAATTTCCTGCCAAAGCTAAACGTCCACTAAACTCAACGATGAGTTTGACCAAAGCCAAAGCAACTGGATTTGTCATTCCAACTTGGAAAGATGCCTTGAAAGAATTTTACAAACAAGACCTTAAAAAATAAATGTTGAAATATTGCTATAAAGTATATTTTGAACTAGAGATATTTTAGGATTAGTGCCTTATCACTCATGCTAAAGGATGAAATGGTTTTATTAGAGAAGTCGAACTATGTGTGATAGACACTCGCACTAGGAAATAGATTTATAGAATTTTCTTTTGGACAGTTGCGGAAAATAGGACCAATTTTCCAGTGATTTTATAAAAAGGTGGAGGAGGTAAAAACTCAATTTGAAGATAAATTGAGTAAATATTTCCGTTATAAAACGCATAGTATCAAGTTTTTTGAACATCTGATATTATGCGTTTTCTTATTTTAAGGGGGCGTTTGCCCAGCCGTTTTCTTTTTATTTACCCACCGATGAAATCGTCGGATAATTATAAAAATTCAAGAAAAAGCTTGGTTAAATGTTAGAAAATTCGAGCACGAATGTATTTTTTGTGTTATAATATTCTGTGAGTAGTTATGCCTTGGTGTAGCTATTAAAAATAGAAGTGTGAAACTGGTAAGATAGAGAGGACGCAGTGTAATGACTAGGAATGGTTTTTTTACAGGCTTAGATATTGGAACTAGCTCTATTAAAGTGTTGGTTGCAGAGCTTGTAAATGGTGAAGTGAATGTAATTGGCGTAAGCAATGCCAAAAGTAAAGGTGTCAAAGATGGGATTATCGTTGACATTGAAGCAGCAGCGACTGCTATTAAGTCTGCAATTTCTCAAGCAGAAGAAAAAGCAGGAATTTCAATCAAGTCTGTAAATGTTGGTTTGCCAGCTAATTTGCTACAAGTTGAGCCAACTCAAGGCATGATTCCGGTGACATCAGATACAAGAGAAATTACAGATCAAGATGTTGAAAATGTGGTTAAATCAGCTTTGACTAAAAGTATGACTCCTGATCGTGAAGTTATCACCTTTATTCCAGAGGAATTTGTCGTAGATGGATTCCAAGGAATTCGTGATCCTCGCGGAATGATGGGTGTGCGTTTGGAAATGCGCGGTCTCTTGTACACTGGTCCACGTACGATTCTCCATAATCTTCGTAAAACTGTAGAGCGTGTAGGCATTCAAGTCGATAACGTGATTATTTCACCTCTTGCAATGGTTCACTCTGTCTTGAATGAAGGTGAACGTGAGTTTGGTGCGACTGTTATCGACATGGGTGGTGGCCAAACGACTGTTGCCACTATTCGCAATCAAGAACTTCAATATACAAATGTCAACCAAGAGGGTGGCGATTATGTCACAAAAGACATTTCAAAAGTTCTTAAGACTTCTAAGAAAATTGCAGAAGGTCTAAAATTGAACTATGGTGAAGCTTATCCACCGCTAGCTAGCAAGGAAACTTTCCAAGTTGAAGTAATCGGTGAAGTTGAACCAGTTGAAGTAACTGAAGAATACTTGGCTGAGATTATTTCAGCTAGACTTAAGCACATTTTTGAGCAAATTAAGCAAGATTTGGAAAGACGTCACCTATTAGACTTGCCAGGAGGTATTGCCTTGATTGGTGGGAATGCCCTCCTTCCAGGTGTCGTTGAATTGGCTCAAGAAGTATTTGGAGTCCGTGTTAAGTTATTCGTACCAAATCAAGTTGGGATCCGCAATCCTGCTTTTGCCCATGTCATTAGCTTGTCAGAATTCGCTGGAAGCCTTACTGAAGTGAATGTTCTAGCTCAGCGAGCAATTCGAGGAGAACATACTTTAAGCCACCAGTCACTTGACTTTATAAATTCAGCTCAACCAGTTTCACCTGTTTCTCCACGACCAGTATTTAATACAGTGACAACTTCTGAGCCTGAAACAACTCAATCTGTTGAACCAGTAGCTCCTCTTCAATCAGAAGAAAAGAGCAAAGGTAAATTAACGGATCGTTTCCGTAGCTTGATTGGAAGCATGTTTGACGAATAAAATAGAGGAATATAAATATGACATTTTCATTTGATACAGCAGCAGCACAAGGTGCAGTAATTAAAGTAATCGGTGTCGGCGGTGGTGGTGGAAATGCCATCAACCGTATGGTTGACGAAGGCGTTTCTGGCGTTGAATTTATCGCAGCTAACACAGATGTGCAAGCTTTGAGCAGTACAAAAGCTGAGACAGTTATCCAGCTCGGTCCTAAATTGACTCGCGGACTTGGTGCAGGAGGTCAACCTGAAGTTGGTCGTAAAGCTGCGGAAGAAAGCGAAGAAGTATTGACAGAAGCAATCAGCGGTGCTGATATGGTCTTCATCACTGCTGGTATGGGTGGAGGTTCTGGTACAGGTGCTGCACCAGTTATCGCTCGTATTGCAAAAAGTCTCGGTGCTTTGACAGTTGGTGTTGTTACTCGTCCATTTGGTTTTGAAGGAAGCAAACGTGGACAATTTGCTATCGAAGGGATTAACGAACTTCGTGAGCATGTTGATACACTCTTGATTATCTCAAACAATAATTTGCTAGAAATCGTCGACAAGAAAACTCCACTTCTTGAAGCATTGAGTGAAGCAGACAACGTTCTTCGTCAAGGTGTACAAGGGATTACAGATTTGATCACAAATCCTGGTTTGATCAACTTGGACTTCGCAGACGTTAAGACTGTTATGGCTAACAAAGGCAATGCCCTTATGGGAATTGGTATTGGTAGCGGTGAAGAACGTGTTGTAGAAGCTGCTCGTAAAGCAATCTACTCTCCACTTCTCGAAACAACTATCGATGGTGCTGAGGATGTTATCGTTAACGTAACTGGTGGTTTGGACTTGACTTTGATTGAAGCTGAGGAAGCATCAGAAATTGTTAACCAAGCAGCTGGTCATGGTGTTAACATCTGGCTTGGAACATCTATTGATGAGACTATGAAAGACGAAATCCGCGTGACTGTTGTTGCGACAGGAGTACGTCAGGACAAAGTTGAGAAAGTTGTAACTGCTCAACCACGCCAAGCAGCCTACCGTGAACCTGCTAGAACTAGCCATACACATACATATGATCGCAATTTTGATATGGCTGATACAGTAGAGTTACCAACTCCAAGTCATCGTCGCCCAGAAGCACCAAAGACATCAGCCTTTGGTGACTGGGACTTGAGACGTGATGCCATTGTTCGCCAAGGAGATCCAGTTGTTTCTCCTGTAGAACGTTTTGAGGTTCCAGCCGCAACAGATGAAGATGAGTTGGAAACTCCACCATTCTTTAAAAATCGTTAATGAAGATGAATTTAAAAGAAAATACGAACCTTGTTTTTCAACAGATATCGAATGCAGTTCAGGAAGCCGATCGTCAAAACGATTCGGTTTCTGTGATTGCGGTGACCAAATATGTAGATGTTGAAACGGCCTCTGCTTTGGTTTCGCAAGGAGTGCAACACATCGGTGAGAACCGTGTTGATAAATTTCTTGACAAGTATCATGCCTTGAGTGATAAAAATCTTACTTGGCATTTGATAGGAACCTTACAGAGACGTAAAGTCAAGGAAGTGATTTCTTATGTGGATTATTTTCATGCTTTAGATTCCTTAAAGCTAGCTCAGGAAATTCAAAAACGAGCAGACCACAAGATTAAGTGCTTTTTGCAAGTAAATATTTCTAAGGAAGAGAGCAAGCACGGTTTTTCGAAAGAAGAATTGTTAGCCCTCTTACCAGAACTTTCAGAATTAGACCAGATTGAGTATGTGGGACTGATGACCATGGCTCCATTTGAAGCAACTAGTCAAGAGTTACTAGAGATATTTAAAGAAACGCAAGAACTGCAAAAAACCATTCAGGGGAAATATCTCCCAAATATGCCGATGACAGAACTCAGTATGGGAATGAGTCGTGACTTCAAAGAAGCGATTCAATGTGGTTCAACTTTCGTTCGAATCGGCACAGCATTTTTTAAGTAGGAAATAACCATGTCACTAAAAAATAAATTTGAAAAGTTTATAGATTATTTCACTGAAGATGGAGAAGAAGTGGCACCAAACGTTGCTGAATTAAAGCCTGAAAAAACGCTAACATCAGTTTCTGCCCCCATGGAAGAACTTCCACAAGCTCAACAACTTTCCCAGCCTTCACAAGTGAATTCAAAGGAAAAAAATATTACGCGCCTTCATGCTCGTCAGCAAGAATTAGCGATGAAGAGTCATCGTAGTACAGAAAAGGTAACCATTGATGTTCGTTATCCTCGTCGCTACGAAGATGCAACGGATATCGTTGATTTACTAGCAGGCAATGAAAGTATTTTAATCGATTTCCAATACATGACTGAAGTACAAGCGCGTCGTTGTCTAGACTATTTAGATGGAGCTCGTCATGTACTTGCTGGTGAATTAAGAAAGGTTGCAAATACCATGTACCTTTTGACACCAGTAGGAGTTGTGGTTAACATTGAAGATATTCGTTTACCTGAGGGAACTCATGGTGAAGAGTTTGATTTCGATATGAAGAGAAAACGAGTGAGATAATGATATTTCTAGTTCGCTTTATTCAAAACGCTACAGATATCTATTCTATGATACTTGTAGCGTTTGCTCTCTTATCCTGGTTTCCAACTGCCTATGAGACTAGAGCAGGTCGTTTGTTGACTAATTTAGTCAAACCGATTCTTCAACCCCTGAGACGTCTGCCACTAAGTATTGGTGGTTTAGATTTTTCAGTCTGGGTGGCTGTCGTTTTAGTTCATTTGCTTGGAAACTATCTGATCCGTTTTCTTTTAATACTAGCATGAGAAAAGACATCTATCAGCATTTCTCAGTCGAGGATATTTCCTTTATTGATAAAGGCTTGGAGTGGCTAAGGCAGGTAGAAGAGCATTACGCTTCCATCTTAACTCCCTTTATCAATCCCCATCAGGTCTTTATCTTAAAGACATTGGGAAATCATCAAGGGATTCAAGTTTTTTCTAGCAATGATTTTGTAGCTACTGAGTATAGTCGTGTACTACTTGCACCAGATTATTTCATACCGACTTTGACGGATTTTGAAATGGAATTGCTTGAGATTGTTTATTCTAGCAAGTTTGACCAATTGACACATTCCAAGATTTTAGGAACTGTTCTGAATCGTCTGGGAATCGATCGCAAGTTGTTTGGTGATATAGTGGTAACGGAAAATAGAGCTCAAATCATTGTAGACCAGAAATTCACTTCCCTCTTCCAAGACGGGATTCAAAAGATTGCCAATCTACCTGTCAAGCTAGAAGTCGTATCTTTTGAAAATCTGATAGAGGCCGAGAATGATTATCAGGAAAAGGAAGTTTTAGTTCCGAGTATGCGCTTGGATGCTTTCTTGTCAAATGTTCTGAAATTGTCTCGCTCGCAGACAGCTGATTTGTTAGAAAGAAAATATGTTCAGGTAAATTACCATCTGGTTGAAAAATCTGATTATCAAGTTAAGATTGGTGATTTAGTAAGTGTCAGACGTTTTGGAAGGATTAGTGTTCTGAGAGAAAATGGTCAGACAAAAAGGGATAAGAAGAAATTGACAATACAATTATTATTAAGTAAGTGAGGGGAAAATATGCCAATTACATCGTTAGAGATTAAGGATAAAAGCTTTAGTACTAAGTTTAGAGGTTTTGATCCTGAAGAAGTTGATGAATTTCTCGATATTGTAGTTCGAGACTATGAAACATTGGTTCGAAGTAACCATGATAAAGATCAACAAATTAGAAATTTAGAAGAGCGTTTGTCTTATTTTGATGAGATGAAAGATTCATTGAGTCAGTCTGTGTTAATTGCTCAAGATACTGCTGAGCGAGTTAAACAAGCAGCTACTGAACGCTCTCATAATATCATTCATCATGCTGAACAGGAATCACAACGTTTGCTTGATGAAGCTAAGTACAAGGCAAATGAAATTTTACGTCAAGCAACTGATAATGCTAAGAAGGTTGCGATTGAGACAGAAGAACTGAAGAATAAGAGTCGCGTCTTCCATCAACGCTTGAAATCCACAATTGAAAGTCAACTGGCTATCGTTGATTCATCTGATTGGGAAGAAATTTTACGTCCAACAGCAACTTATTTACAAACCAGTGATGAGGTCTTTAAAGAGGTGGTTAGAGAGGCTTTGGGGGAAAATATTTCAGCATTTCATGAGGAGGAAGCCAATGATTTGACTCGTCAGTTTTCACCTGAAGAGGTTGCTGAGCTCCAAGCACGTATAGAAGCAACTAATCGTGAATTGATGGAAGCACAGGATGAATCAACTTTATCTGACTTATCTTCGTTAGTAAATAATGAAATGAGTTCTGAGTCTAAAGAGGATTCAGAATAACAATTTCTCGACATTTATAATTGTAAAATCTGAGAACAAGATCTAATCACACATATTTTCAGCGAGTAGGCGATGGTGGAAGTCCTACAATCCCTGTTGATTAGATTATCCTCTCAAAAACTCAAGTCTGAATGGAGTAAGATTTGACGTTCCCCACGTTACGGGATAAGAGGGAGAAAGATTAGATCTTTTTCCGAATAAAGGTGGTACCACGATTTTCGTCCTTTTTGGAAGTCGTGGTTTTTAATTTGTTATTATTTATAAAGGAGATACCATGAAACTCAAAGATACCCTTAATCTTGGGAAAACAGCTTTCCCAATGCGTGCAGGCCTTCCGACCAAAGAGCCAGTTTGGCAAAAGGAATGGGAAGATGCAAAACTTTACCAACGTCGTCAAGAACTAAATGAAGGGAAACCTCATTTTGTCTTGCATGATGGCCCTCCATACGCAAACGGAAATATCCATGTTGGACATGCCATGAATCATATCTCAAAAGATATCATTGTTCGTTCTAAGTCTATGTCAGGTTTTAACGCACCTTATATCCCAGGTTGGGATACTCATGGTCTGCCAATCGAGCAAGTTTTGGCAAAGCAAGGTGTTAAGCGCAAAGAAATGGACTTGGTTGAGTACTTAAAACTTTGCCGTGAGTACGCTCTTTCTCAAGTTTATAAACAACGTGATGATTTCAAGCGCTTGGGGATGTCAGGTGACTGGGAAAATTTATATGTGACTTTAACTCCAGACTATGAAGCAGCCCAAATCCGTGTATTTGGTGAGATGGCTAATAAAGGCTATATCTACCGTGGTGCAAAACCAGTTTACTGGTCATGGTCATCTGAGTCAGCTCTTGCCGAAGCAGAGATTGAATACCATGACTTGGTTTCAACTTCTCTTTACTATGCCAATAAGGTAAAAGATGGCAAAGGTATCCTAGATACAGATACTTATATCGTAGTCTGGACAACAACTCCATTTACGATCACAGCTTCTCGTGGTTTGACGGTTGGTGCAGATATTGATTACGTTTTGGTTCAACCTGCTGGTGAAGCTCGCAAGTTTGTGGTTGCTGCAGAATTGTTGACTAGCTTGTCTGAGAAATTTGGATGGGCTGATGTTCAAGTTTTGGCAACTTACCGTGGTCAAGAACTCAACCACATCGTAATAGAACATCCATGGGATACAGCTGTAGATGAGTTGGTGATCCTTGGTGACCACGTTACTACTGACTCTGGTACAGGTATTGTCCATACAGCCCCTGGTTTTGGTGAGGACGACTACAATGTTGGTATTGCTAATGGTCTTGAAGTCGCAGTGACTGTTGACGAACGTGGTATCATGATGAAGAATGCTGGTCCTGAGTTTGAAGGCCAATTCTACGACAAAGTGGTTCCAACTGTTATCGAGAAACTTGGTAACCTCCTTCTTGCCCAAGAAGAAATCTCTCACTCATATCCATTTGACTGGCGTACCAAGAAACCAATTATCTGGCGTGCAGTACCACAGTGGTTCGCCTCTGTTTCTAAATTCCGCCAAGAAATCTTGGATGCTATTGATAAAGTTAAATTCCATACAGAATGGGGTAAAGTACGTCTATATAATATGATTCGTGACCGTGGTGACTGGGTTATCTCTCGTCAACGTGCTTGGGGTGTTCCACTTCCAATCTTCTATGCAGAAGACGGTACAGCTATCATGACAGCTGAGACTATCGAACATGTGGCTCAACTCTTTGAAGTGCATGGTTCAAGCATTTGGTGGGAACGTGATGCCAAAGACCTCTTGCCAGAAGGATTTACACATCCAGGTTCTCCAAATGGGGAGTTCAAGAAAGAAACAGATATTATGGATGTATGGTTTGACTCAGGTTCATCATGGAATGGTGTTTTGGTAAATCGTCCAAATCTGACTTATCCAGCTGACCTTTACCTTGAAGGTTCTGACCAATACCGTGGTTGGTTCAACTCATCACTCATCACATCTGTTGCCAACCATGGCGTAGCACCTTACAAACAAATCTTGTCTCAAGGTTTTACGCTTGATGGTAAGGATGAAAAGATGTCCAAATCTCTTGGAAATACTATTTTGCCTAGCGATGTTGAGAAACAATTTGGCGCTGAAATTCTTCGTCTTTGGGTAACAAGTGTAGATACTAGCAATGACGTTCGTATCTCAATGGATATCCTTAGCCAAGTATCGGAATCTTACCGTAAAATCCGTAACACTCTTCGTTTCTTGATTGCTAATACATCTGACTTTAACCCAGCTGAGGATGCAGTAGCTTACGATGAGCTTCGTTCAGTTGATAAGTACATGACGATTCGCTTTAACCAGCTTGTTAAGACCATTCGTGATGCTTACGCAAACTTTGAATTCTTGACAATCTACAAGGCCTTGGTGAACTTTATCAACGTTGACTTGTCAGCCTTCTACCTTGATTTTGCCAAAGATGTTGTTTATATCGAAGGTGCCAAATCATTGGAACGCCGTCAAATGCAGACTGTCTTCTATGACATTCTTGTCAAAATTACGAAACTCTTGACACCAATCCTTCCTCACACTGCGGAAGAAATCTGGTCATACCTTGAGTTTGAAACAGAAGACTTCGTTCAATTGTCAGAATTGCCAGAAGCAGAAACTTTTGCTAACCAAGAAGAAATCTTAGATACATGGGCTGCCTTTATGGACTTCCGTGGACAAGCTCAAAAAGCCTTGGAAGAGGCTCGTAATGCCAAAGTAATCGGTAAATCACTTGAAGCTCACTTGACAGTTTATCCAAATGAAGTTGTGAAAACTCTGCTCGAAGCAGTAAACAGCAATGTAGCTCAACTTTTAATCGTGTCTGAATTGACTATCGCAGAAGGACCAGCTCCAGAAGCTGCCGTTAGCTTCGAAGATGTAGCCTTCACAGTTGAACGCGCTGCAGGTGAAGTATGTGACCGTTGCCGTCGTATCGACCCAACAACAGCAGAACGCAGCTACCACGCAGTCATCTGTGACCACTGTGCAAGCATCGTAGAAGAAAACTTTGCGGACGCAGTCGCAGAAGGATTTGAAGAGAAATAGTTTCGAGCAGTCTGGAGAATATTCATGAATTGAGTATTTTAACTAGTTATGGTATGATATTTAGTATAAAACATTAAAGGAGATTTATTATGAAGTCAAAAGCTTTAGCACTTTATAGTGGTATTGTTGGTTTAGTAGGTGGAATCTACTTGCTTATTGCCCCACTTCTTTTACTAGCAGCAGTTGTGAGTACAGCTGCTACAGCAACAGCTACACAGAGTCCTGAATTAACTGCATCTACAACAGTTGCAGGAGTTGCAGGAGTTTTACTTCCAACCGTTTTAAAAATTGCTATTTTAGTTTTAGGAATTGTTGCGATTGTATACTATAAGGAAGAAAGTCGTGTTGGTTCGGCTCCTTCTGTCCTATTAATCGTAGGTGGAGCAGTTGGCTTGATTCCAGCCCTTGGTTGGGTAGGAGGAATCCTAGCAATTATCGGTGGTTCACTATTTTTAGGAAGTCTCAAAAAATTCAAAGTTGAAGGATAAAAAATAAGGAAAAGGATTGTCAAACAGTCCTTTCCTTTTTGGTTTTGACTAGCTTTTTTGTGAAAAATTGTGTAAAATAGAATAGATAAACGAGGGGAAACCTCGGAAAATTTAAAGGAGAATCCATCTAATGGTAAAATTGGTTTTTGCTCGCCACGGTGAGTCTGAATGGAACAAAGCTAACCTTTTCACTGGTTGGGCTGATGTTGATTTGTCTGAAAAAGGTACACAACAAGCGATTGACGCTGGTAAATTGATCAAAGAAGCTGGTATCGAATTTGACCAAGCTTACACTTCAGTATTGAAACGTGCAATCAAAACAACGAACTTGGCTCTTGAAGCTTCTGACCAATTGTGGGTTCCAGTTGAAAAATCATGGCGCTTGAACGAACGTCACTACGGTGGTTTGACTGGTAAAAACAAAGCTGAAGCTGCTGAACAATTTGGTGATGAACAAGTTCACATCTGGCGTCGTTCATACGATGTATTGCCTCCAAACATGGACCGTGATGATGAGCACTCAGCTCACACTGACCGTCGTTACGCTTCACTTGACGACTCAGTCATTCCAGATGCTGAAAACTTGAAAGTGACTTTGGAACGTGCCCTTCCATTCTGGGAAGATAAAATCGCTCCAGCTCTTAAAGATGGTAAAAACGTATTCGTAGGAGCTCACGGTAACTCAATCCGTGCCCTTGTAAAACACATCAAAGGTTTGTCAGACGACGAAATCATGGACGTGGAAATCCCTAACTTCCCACCATTGGTATTCGAATTCGACGAAAAATTGAACGTCGTTTCTGAATACTACCTTGGAAAATAAAAAAATGTAAGTTTAGGATTGATTTATATCGATCTCAAAAAGTTACACAAATAATTCAAGCAAAGGATTTAGTTCTGTCTTGCACAGAGCTGAGTCCTTTTAGTTTGATTTTATACTCTTCGAAAATCGAATTCAAACCACGTCAGCGTCGCCTTACCGTACTCAAGTACAGCTTGCGGCTAGCGTCCTAGTTTGCTCTTTGATTTTCATTGAGTATTAATTCTTTTTTTAAGTATAGTGGATTGAACCTAGAATAGTAGGCTACGGATTCTAAAACATTTATAGAAATTTATTTGACTTTCCTAATTTCTTTGTTCATATCTTATTTTAATCCACTATAATAATCAATATTGTTTACAATTTCATGTCACATTTGGTTCAGAGCCTTAAACATTTTCTCATAGCCTTAGAACGAGATCCCATTTCCAAATACTAAAGAAGGGCATCATCGTTTCCTTTTCATTTATGACAATCCTTGTTATTAAAAAATTGATGATAAAAATCATGGTGCTATTACCGTCCTTGGTAGCTATGAGAGATAGTATACTCGGATTGGTCAATTTTGAAAGCCTCTGCTAACATGCCGTTCACTTGTTTTTGATTTGCTGAAGTAGAAAGGGTATAAGTGCTCGTTCATTATTAAAGCCATATAATGCTGACCAGCAGCCAAGAAAAATCTAACATTTAGGGTGTAGGTCATTCCTGTTTTTTTACCAGCAAACTCTCCTCCCTTATCTGTGAGATTCATTTTGAAAATTAGTAAAAAAATGGTATAATGAATGGAAAAGATTCGGCTGAAAGTGAATTGGACTTTCAGAAAAAGAGAGCTTTTAAAGCTCTACAAACAAGTTGAAGTGACTATTCGGAGGAAAAATGAATACTATTAAATTAACAACACTTGGAGGTGTGCGTGAAAATGGTAAAAACATGTACATCGCAGAAATTAACGACTCGATTTTTGTATTGGACGCAGGTTTGAAATATCCTGAAAATGAACAGTTGGGTGTCGATGTCGTTATTCCAAATATGGAATATCTGTTTGAAAATAGTGACCGTATTGCAGGTGTCTTTTTAACACACGGACACGCGGATGCGATTGGCGCTCTTCCTTATCTCTTGGCAGAAGCTAAGGTTCCTGTATTTGGCTCAGAGCTGACCATCGAACTGGCTAAACTCTTTGTTAAAGGAAATGACAGCGTCAAGAAATTCGATGATTTCCATGTTATTGATGAAAATACAGAGATTGATTTTGGTGGAACGGTAGTATCCTTCTTCCGTACAACCCACTCTATCCCAGAAAGTTTGGGTGTGGTTTTGAAAACATCTGAAGGTAACATCGTCTATACAGGAGATTTCAAGTTTGACCAAACAGCTAGTGAATCATATGCCACTGACTTTGGACGTTTGGCAGAGATTGGTCGTGAAGGAGTCCTGGCTCTTCTAAGTGATTCTGCGAATGCAGATAGCAATATCCAAGTAGCCAGTGAAAATGAAGTTGGTGTAGAAATCACGCAAACCATTTCTGACTGGGAAGGACGTATCATCGTTGCTGCAGTTGCAAGTAACCTTTCCCGTATCCAGCAGGTATTTGATGCAGCTGCGGAGACAGGACGTCGTGTTGTCTTGACAGGATTCGATATTGAAAATATCGTCCGTACAGCTATTCGTCTGAAAAAATTGTCTTTAGCAAGTGAAAATCTTTTGATTAAACCAAAAGATATGTCGCGTTTTGAAGATCATGAGTTGATCATTCTTGAAACTGGACGTATGGGTGAACCAATTAACGGTCTACGCAAGATGTCTATCGGTCGTCACCGCTATGTTGAAATCAAAGAAGGTGACCTAGTTTATATTGTTACAACACCATCAATCGCCAAGGAAGCGGTTATGGCACGTGTAGAAAATATGGTCTACCAAGCAGGTGGAGTTGTCAAGCCAATTACTCATAGCTTGCGTGTGTCAGGACATGGGAATGCGCGTGATTTGCAATTGATGATCAATCTCTTGCAACCTCAGTATCTCTTTCCAATCCAAGGAGAATACCGTGAGTTGGATGCCCATGCTAAGGCTGCTATGGCAGTTGGTATGCTACCAGAACGTATTTTTATCCCTAAAAAAGGGACTACTATGTCTTACGAGCATGGGGACTTTGTTCCATCTGGTGCAGTTACAGCAGGCGATGTTTTGATTGACGGGAATGCTATTGGAGATGTTGGGAATGTCGTTCTTCGTGACCGTAAGGTCTTGTCAGAAGATGGGATTTTCATCGTGGCTATCACTGTTAACCGTCGTGAGAAAAAAATCATTGCTAAAGCTCGAGTGCACACGCGTGGATTTGTCTATCTCAAGAAGAGCCGTGATATCTTGCGCGAAAGTACAGAGTTAGTCAATCAAACAGTAGAAAACTATCTACAAGGTGAAGAGTTTGATTGGGCAGAACTCAAAGGTAAGGTACGTGATCATTTGGCCAAGTTCCTCTTTGACCAAACCAAGCGTCGCCCAGCTATCTTACCAGTAGTCATGGAAGCAAAATAGGATCAAATAGCAAGAGAAAGTCGAGTTTCGGCTTTTTCTTATCTTAAACGAATAAGGAGCAAGTTATGGCAGTAATGAAGATTGAGTATTACTCAGAAGTTTTAGATATGGAGTGGGGAGTGAATGTTCTCTACCCAGATGCGTCTCGGGTTGAGGAACCAGATTCTACAGATATTCCTGTTCTTTATCTCCTTCATGGAATGTCAGGGAATCACAACAGTTGGCTCAAACGGACCAATGTAGAGCGTTTGGTGCGAGGGACCAATCTGATTGTTGTCATGCCTAATACAAGTAACGGTTGGTATACAGATACTCAGTATGGCTATAACTACTATACAGCTCTAGCAGAAGAACTGCCTAAAGTGCTCAAACGTTTCTTCCCTAATATGTCTAGCAAGCGTGAAAAAAATTTTATCGCTGGCCTTTCAATGGGAGGCTACGGTTCCTTCAAGTTGGCTTTGTCAACCAATCGTTTCTCACACGCAGCTAGTTTTTCTGGAGCTCTTAGCTTCGAGGAGTTTTCTCCTGAAAGCCAAAATCTTGGAACGCTTGCTTACTGGCGGGGAGTTTTTGGCAAGCTTGATAACTGGGAAACTAGCCCTTACTCACTTGAAACTCTTGCTAACAAGTCAGACAAGAAGACCAAACTCTGGGCTTGGTGTGGTGAGCAAGATTTTTTGTATGCTGCCAATAATCTAGCAGTGAAGAATCTCAAGAAACTTGGTTTTGATATTTCTTATAGTCATAGCCCAGGCAACCACGAGTGGTATTACTGGGAAAAACAATTGGAACGATTTTTGGCTACCTTGCCAATTGATTTTGTTTTGGAAGAGAGATTGAGCTAGTTTTTTATCGATAAAATAATATAGACTGTTTCTCTAAGGTTAAAAATAAAAATGAGAGTTTATTTTCACTAGACTTTTTAATTGAAAGTAGTAAAATAGTAATGAGATACTAGGTGAAAGAGAGTGAGATATGTATCGTTATCAAATTGGCATTTCTTCGTTAGAGCATGATCGATTTATCGAACAACATGAGTTGGTCAATATATTACAAAGCAGTGCCTGGGAAAAAGTTAAATCTGATTGGAATCATGAGAGGCTTGGTGTCTATGAAGGGGAGAACTTACTGGCTGTGGCTAGTATTCTCATAAAGTCTCTACCTTTGGGGTATAAAATGTTTTATATTCCAAGAGGTCCTATATTGGATTACAGGGATATAGAACTTTTAAAGTTTGTCCTGCAGTCTATTAAGTCTTATGCTCGCAGTAAGAGAGCGGTTTTTGTGACTTTCGATCCAAGTATTTGTCTATCTCAACATTTGGTCAATCAAGACAAAACAGAATATCCTGAAAAACTTTCTATTGTTGAGATTTTAGGGCAATTAGGAGTGAAGTGGTCTGGGCGGACAACCGAAATGGATGACACCATTCAGCCTCGTATTCAGGCGAAAATATATAAGGAAAATTTTGAAGAAGATAAACTTTCTAAATCAACGAGGCAAGCTATCCGAACAGCACGAAACAAAGGGCTTGAGATTCAATATGGTGGACTGGAACTATTAGATTCATTTTCGGAGTTGATGAAAAAAACTGAGAAGCGAAAAGAGATTCATTTAAGAAACGAAGCTTATTATAAAAAATTATTGGATAACTTCAAAGAAGATTCCTATATCACGCTAACGAGTTTGGATGTTTCTAAGCGTTTAAGAGAATTAGAAGAACAATTAGAAAAAAATAGAGTAGTTGCAGAAAAATTTAATGATGCAACCAAACCTTCAAAAGTTCAGGAAAATATAAAAGAAAAAGAACGTTTAGAAGAGGAAATAGATTTCTTGCAGGGATATATGAATATGGGAAAAACAAACATTCCTTTAGCGGCTACTTTGAGTTTGGAATTTGGTAATACCTCTGTCAATCTATATGCTGGTATGAATGATGATTTTAAACGTTACAATGCACCAATTTTAACTTGGTATGAAACGGCTCGCTATGCCTTTGAGCGAGGTATGGTGTGGCAAAATTTAGGTGGTGTTGAAAACTCTCTCAATGGTGGACTTTATCATTTTAAGGAAAAATTTAATCCAACGATTGAAGAATATTTGGGTGAATTTACAATGCCGACTCATCCTCTCTATCCTCTGTTAAGACTTGCTCTTGATTTCCGTAAAACATTAAGAAAAAAACATAGAAAGTAAGTATATGGCACTAACTACACTCACGAAAGAAGAGTTTCGTACTTATTCTGATCAGGTTTCTTCTCGTTCCTTTATGCAATCTGTCCAGATGGGGGACTTATTAGAAAAAAGAGGGGCTCGATTGTTTACCTTGCTTTGAAACAAGAAGGAGAAATTCAAGTTGCAGCTCTGGTTTATAGCTTGCCCATGCTGGGGGGGCTGCATATGGAGGTCAATTCGGGGCCGATTTATACCCAACAAGATGCTCTTCCAGTTTTTTATGAGGAGTTAAAAGAATATGCCAAGCAAAATGGTGTATTAGAGTTGCTTGTAAAACCTTATGAAACTTATCAAACTTTTGATAGTGATGGGAAGCCAATAGATGAAGAAGAAAAAAGTATTATCCAAGATCTGTGTAATTTAGGCTACCAATTTGATGGTTTGCCAACCGGTTACCCTAATGGTGAGATTTTTTGGCATTTTATCAAAGATTTGAAGAGTTACGATGAGAAATCTTTGCTGAAATCCTTTAATAAAAACAGTATTCGAAATATTCAATCAGCATATGATTTTAATCTGACTATAAGAAATATAGAACGAGATGAAATTTCGAAATTCAAACAAATTATTGAAGAAACAGGAAAAAGACAAGGGTTTAAGGATAAGAATTTAGATTATTACTGTAAATTGTATGATGCTTTTGAGGACAAGGCGGCTTTTCTAATTGCTGAAGTGAATCCTAAAAAATCAATCGAAGCTCTCGATGTGAAGCAGGCTGGTCTTGATGAAAAGTCAAAGCAATTTAAACAGCAATATCAAGCTTTACAAAAGAAAAAAGATCTTTTGAGGAACTTGGATAGTGAATCTGACAACATTGCTTTAGCTTGTGCTTTAATCATTTACATAAATACAGAAGCAACATATTTGTTTGGAGGCTCATTTACAGAGTATCAGAAGTTTTCTGCTCCGTTTTTACTTCAATATCATGCAATGAAGCAGGCCTTGGAAAGAAAAATTGACAAATACAACTTTCTAGGTATTCAAGGGATTTTTGATGGAAGTGATGGCGTATTACGATTTAAGCAGAACTTTAATGGTTATATTGTGAGAAAGGCAGGAACTTTCCGATATTATCCAAATCCAATCAAGTTTAAGTGTTTACAATTTTTGAAAAAAATAATCGGAAAATAAGTGAACAAAGTGGTTTTAGTTTTCTTTCAGCTTACTAAAGTAAAATAAGAAATCTATCTTTAGAATGGGAAACCTTGGCTAAAAGATAGATTCTTATTTTTTTAGAAAGGCGGGAAATCATGTTCTGGATTATACGTGTTCTATGTCGATTGTTACTAGGAATTTGGCGCATGTTCTGGCGCCTTGTGTGGACTCTTGTAGTCTTAATTCTCATTGCTTTAGGGATTCTCTGGTATGTGACGGGGGATTTATCTGGTGTCTTCAATCAAGCGGGACAATTAGTTCAAGTTGGTCAAGCAGGTTGGCATCAATGGCAAGAAACTGGTAAGTTGCAAGGCTTGTCTCAGACCGATCATCATCAAGATTCAGGAGTAAAATGGCCCCAAGCGCAGGCGACAATTTATATTGATTCTCAAATGGATGCAACCTTTCAAAAGGCTTACGTTGAGGCTATTACCAATTGGAATCAGACCGGTGCTTTTAATTTTGTAGTTGTGACAGAACCTGACCAAGCAACTATTTTTGCGACTGAAATGAATGATGGTTCCACATCTGTTGCCGGTGAGGCGGAGAGCCAGACAAATCTCCTAACCAAACAATTTACTTCAGTAACAGTTCGTTTGAATCATTATTATCTATCTAATCCAAACTATGGCTATACCTATGATCGCATCTTGCATACAGCCGAGCATGAGTTAGGACATGCCATTGGTTTGGAGCATACTAATGAAGTTTCAGTCATGCAGCCAGCAGGTTCTTATTATGGTATTCAGGCTCAAGATGTTCAAGCAGTTCAAGAACTTTATGAGTCTGGAGAATAAGTGATTTTAAAACGAAAAATAGAGCTCCCTGATGTAAGCAATGAGGGGAGCTTTTTGCTATAATGGAACTATGAATAACTTGATTAAATCAAAACTGGAGCTCTTGCCGACCAGCCCTGGTTGTTACATTCACAAGGATAAAAACGGCACGATTATCTATGTAGGAAAGGCTAAAAATCTGCGTAATCGCGTGAGGTCATACTTCCGCGGAAGTCATGATACTAAGACAGAAGCCCTGGTATCTGAGATTGTGGATTTTGAGTTTATTGTCACGGAGTCTAATATTGAGGCCCTCCTTTTGGAAATCAACCTGATCAAGGAAAATAAGCCTAAATACAATATTATGCTCAAGGATGACAAGTCTTATCCTTTTATTAAAATTACAAATGAGCGCTATCCTCGCTTGATTATTACTCGTCAGGTCAAAAAAGATGGAGGTCTCTATTTTGGCCCCTATCCTGATGTCGGTGCAGCTAATGAAATCAAGAGACTTCTGGATCGGATTTTCCCATTTCGCAAGTGTACCAATCCACCGTCAAAAGTCTGTTTTTACTACCATATCGGCCAGTGCATGGCTCACACCATCTGTAAGAAAGACGAAGCTTATTTCAAAGCCATGGCCCAAGAAGTCTCTGATTTTCTAAAGGGTCAGGATGACAAAATCATTGATGACCTCAAGGAAAAGATGAATGTGGCAGCTCAGAGTATGGAATTTGAACGCGCGGCGGAATATCGAGATCTGATTCAGGCTATTGGTACTTTGCGAACTAAGCAAAGAGTCATGGCTAAGGATCTCCAAAACCGAGATGTCTTTGGTTACTATGTGGATAAGGGTTGGATGTGCGTCCAGGTCTTCTTTGTACGCCAGGGCAAGTTGATTGAACGCGATGTTAATCTCTTCCCTTATTACAACGATCCTGATGAGGATTTCTTGACCTATGTGGGACAATTTTATCAGGAAAAATCTCATCTGGTTCCCAATGAGATTTTGATTCCTCAAGATATTGATGAAGAGGCAGTCAAAGCCTTGGTGGATACCAAAATTCTCAAACCCCAACGCGGTGAGAAGAAACAACTGGTTAATCTGGCTATCAAAAATGCGCGTGTTAGTCTAGAGCAGAAGTTTAATCTGTTAGAGAAATCAGTTGAAAAGACTCAAGGGGCTATTGAAAATCTGGGACGACTTCTACAAATTCCAATCCCAGTTCGCATCGAGTCCTTTGATAACTCCAATATCATGGGGACTAGTCCAGTTTCTGCCATGGTAGTTTTTGTCAATGGGAAACCGAGCAAGAAGGATTACCGCAAGTATAAGATTAAGACAGTTGTTGGGCCAGATGACTACGCAAGTATGCGAGAGGTTATTCGCAGACGTTATGGCCGAGTCCAACGAGATGGTTTGACACCGCCTGACTTAATCGTTATTGATGGAGGACAAGGTCAGGTAAATATTGCTAAGCAGGTTATCCAAGAAGAGCTAGGCTTGGATATTCCCATTGCAGGTCTGCAAAAAAATGATAAGCACCAAACCCACGAATTGCTTTTTGGAGATCCGCTTGAGGTGGTAGAGCTGTCTCGTAATTCTCAGGAATTTTTCCTCTTGCAACGCATCCAAGATGAGGTGCACCGTTTTGCTATCACTTTCCACCGTCAACTGCGTTCTAAAAACTCTTTCTCCTCTCAGCTTGATGGCATCGAGGGATTGGGTCCAAAACGCAAGCAGAATTTGATGAAATATTTCAAATCTCTGGCAAAAATCAAGGAAGCCAGTGTGGATGAGATTGTCGAAGTTGGAGTGCCAAGAGTAGTCGCAGAGGCTGTTCATCAACACTTGAATCCCCAAGAGCGTGTAGAACTAGCTCAGGTTGCTGAGTCGTCTGCTGAATACAAGGGCTAAAGTAGTAAGGAAAGGTTTTTGCTTTAGCGAGTGCAAGCTAGTCAGAATTGTGGTAAAATAGATAAGATATGACTAAAGAATTTCATCATGTAACGGTCATGCTCCATGAAACTATTGATATGCTTGATGTGAAACCTGACGGTATTTACGTTGATGCGACCTTGGGTGGAGCAGGCCATAGCGAGTATTTATTAAGTAAACTAAGTGAAAAGGGGCATCTCTATGCCTTTGACCAGGACCAGAATGCCATTGATAATGCACAAAAACGTCTGGCGCCTTATATCGAAAAAGGAATGGTCACCTTTATCAAGGACAACTTCCGTCATTTGCAGCTACGTTTGCAGGAAGCAGGTGTAGAAGAGATTGATGGTATTTGTTATGACTTGGGGGTTTCTAGCCCGCAGTTGGATCAGCGTGAGCGTGGTTTTTCTTATAAAAAGGATGCGCCACTGGATATGCGGATGAACCAGGAAGCTAGTTTGACCGCTTATGAGGTTGTCAATCATTATGACTATCATGACTTGGTACGAATCTTTTTCAAATATGGAGAAGATAAGTTTTCCAAGCAGATTGCTCGGAAGATTGAACAGGCGCGTGAGTTGAAACCGATTGAGACAACGACTGAATTAGCAGAGATTATCAAGTCTGCTAAGCCTGCCAAGGAACTCAAGAAAAAAGGTCATCCGGCCAAGCAAATTTTCCAAGCCATCCGTATTGAGGTCAATGATGAATTAGGAGCTGCAGATGAGTCCATCCAACAAGCTATGGAATTACTAGCAGTGGACGGAAGAATCTCAGTCATTACCTTTCATTCGCTGGAAGATCGCTTGACCAAGCAATTGTTCAAGGAAGCTTCGACGGTAGAGGTTCCAAAAGGCTTGCCATTCATCCCGGATGATCTCAAGCCTAAGATGGAATTAGTCTCTCGCAAACCGATTCTACCAAGCAAGGAGGAGTTGGAGGCCAATAATCGTTCCCACTCAGCCAAGCTACGAGTAGCTCGAAAAATTCACAAGTAAGGGGATAAAATGGTAGAAAAAAGAGAAACGACGAGCCAATTACTGCAAGCTCGTATCAAAAGATTTTCACGTGTTGAAAAGGCCTTTTACCTTTCAATTGCCATTACAGCCCTTGTCTTAGCCATCAGTGTGGTCTATATGCAAACCAAGCTTTTGCAAGTCCAGAGTGAACTAACGACTGTTAATGCTCAAATTGAAGAAAAGAAAACGGAGTTGGATGATGCTAAGCAAGAAGTCAATGAATTGATCCGTTCAGAACGACTGACAGGGATTGCGAATTCGCAAGAACTGCAACTAAACAATGAAAATATCCGATCGGCGGAGTAGTATATGAAAACCTGGAAAGAAAAAATAGTACACTTTGCCATTAAGAATCGCAAATCTCCCCTTGAAAACCGCAGACGAGTTGGGAAGAGTCTCAGTCTTTTGGCCGTCTTTCTCTTTGCTGTTTTTTTGGTTAACTTTGCGGTGATTATTGGTATGGGGAAGAAGTTTGGCGTTGACCTGGTCAAAGAAGCTAGTAAGGTTCACCAAACAACTCTGACAGTTCCTGCTAAGAGGGGAACCATTTATGATCGTAATGGAACGCCGATTGCAGAGGATGCAACATCCTATAATGTTTATGCGGTCATTGATAAGGATTATAAGTCAGCTAATGGAGATGTTCTATATGTAGAAGAATCTCAGTACAATAAGGTAGCCGAAATTTTCCATAAGTACTTGGATATGGAGGAGACCTACGTCAAGGATCAACTCTCTCAACCAAGTCTCAAACAGGTTTCCTTTGGTGCTAAGGGAAATGGGATTACCTACGCTAATATGATGTCCATTAAACAGGACTTAGAAGCCGCGAAGGTTGAGGGTGTTAATTTTACCACTAGTCCCAATCGAAGTTATCCAAATGGGAAATTTGCTTCATCCTTTATTGGTTTAGCACAGTTACATGAAAATGAAGATGGGACAAAAAGTCTTATTGGTACATCTGGCATTGAGAGCTCCTTGAATAGCTTGTTAGCAGGGACAGATGGTATTATTACTTATGAAAAAGACCGTCTAGGTAATATTGTTCCTGGTACAGAACAAGTCACCCAACAGACCGTAAACGGGAAAGACGTCTATACGACCCTATCTAGTCCTTTGCAGTCCTTTATGGAAAGTCAAATGGATGCCTTTCAAGAGAAAGTAAAAGGCAAGTATATGACAGCAACCTTGGTCAGTGCTAAAACAGGGGAAATTCTTGCAACGACGCAGAGACCAACCTTCGATGCTGATACTAAGGAAGGGCTGACTAAGGACTTTGTTTGGCGTGATATCCTCTATCAAAGTAACTATGAGCCGGGGTCAACCATGAAGGTTATGACGCTCGCTGCTGCTATTGATAATAACACTTTCCCAGGAGGAGAAGTTTTCAATAGCAGTGAATTAAAAATAGCGGATGCGACGATTCGAGATTGGGATGTTAATGCTGGTTTGACTACTGGTAGGATGATGACTTTCTTACAAGGTTTCGCTCTCTCCAGTAATGTTGGAATGAGTCTACTTGAACAAAAAATGGGAGATGCTACTTGGTTGGATTATCTCAATCGCTTTAAGTTTGGGGTGCCGACGCGTTTTGGTCTGACTGATGAGTATTCAGGTCAATTGCCTGCAGATAATATTGTCGATATTGCCATGAGTGCATTTGGTCAGGGGATTTCTGTAACGCAGACCCAGATGCTACGTGCTTTTACAGCCATTGCGAATGACGGAGTTATGTTAGAACCAAAGTTTATTAGCGCCCTTTATGATCCAAATGATCAGTCAGTTCGGAAGTCGCAAAAAGAAGTTGTGGGTAATCCTGTTTCTAAAGAAACGGCTAGTTTGACTAGGGAAAACATGATTTTGGTTGGTACAGACCCTATTTATGGGACCATGTATAATCGTAATGATAATAAACCAGTAATTACTGTTCCTGGTCAGAATGTTTCTGTCAAATCTGGAACAGCTCAAATTGCCGATGAGCAAAACGGAGGATATTTAGTTGGGAAAACCAATTATATCTTTTCTGTAGTAACCATGCATCCTTCTGAAAATCCTGATTTTATTCTTTACGTAACAGTTCAACAGCCAGAACACTTTTCTACACCTTGGTTTGGAGAATTTGCTAATCCTATTCTTGAACGAGCTTCTGCTATGAAAGAATCTCTTAATCTTCAGTCTACAGCTAAAAATCTGGATCAAGTTACAACAACAACTAGTTATGCAATGCCAGCGACCAAGGACTATAGTCCGGGAGATATGGCAGAGGAACTGAGACGCAATCTTGTTCAACCAATCGTTATCGGTTCAGGAACAAAAATCAAGGACAGTTCAGTGGCAGAAGGAACAAATCTAGACGCTAATGAGCAAATCTTACTCCTTTCAGACAAGGTAGAAGAGATGCCTGACTTATATGGCTGGTCTAAGAAAAATGTTGAAACCTTTGCCAAATGGCTGAATCTTGAAGTTGAGTTTGAAGGTACAGGAGAAACTGTTAAAAAGCAAAGTGTTCGTTCCAATACAACTTTAAAAGATTTACAGAAAATAAAAATAACATTAGGAGATTAGAATGCTTATTTCTATCTTTGCTGGAGTGATTGCCTTTATTCTAACAGTCATAGGAATTCCAGCCTTTATCCGTTTTTACCATAAAGCACAGATTACCGGTCAACAGATGCATGAGGATGTCAAACAACACCAAGAAAAAGCTGGGACACCAACCATGGGAGGACTCGTCTTTCTCCTAGCAGGAGTTTTAGTTAGTCTGGTCCTTGCTCTCGTGACCAATCAATTAACCAATAATGTCGGAATGATCCTCTTTATCCTGGTCTTATATGGTTTGGTCGGTTTCTTGGATGATTTCCTCAAGGTTTTCCGCAAAATCAATGAAGGACTCAATCCTAAACAGAAGCTTTTGCTTCAGTTGGTCGGAGGGGTTATCTTCTATTTCTTCTATGAAAGAGGAGGAGATATCTTAAATGTATTTGGTTTTCCCTTGCATTTAGGTGTTCTTTATATTCTCTTTGCCCTCTTCTGGTTGGTCGGTTTTTCAAATGCAGTTAATCTGACTGACGGAATCGATGGCTTGGCAAGTATTTCGGTGGTGATTAGCCTATCTGCCTATGGAGTCATTGCCTATGTGCAAAATCAGCTCGATATCTTACTAGTGATTGTAGCCATGATTGGTGGTCTTCTTGGCTTCTTTGTCTTTAACCACAAGCCTGCTAAAGTTTTCATGGGAGATGTTGGTAGCCTAGCCCTTGGTGGAATGTTAGCGGCTATTTCCATGGCGCTACACCAAGAATGGACGTTACTCTTGATTGGTTTGCTCTATGTTTTTGAAACCACATCTGTTATGATGCAAGTCACCTACTTTAAGTTGACTGGAGGAAAACGTATCTTCCGTATGACACCAGTTCACCACCATTTTGAGTTGGGGGGCTTTTCTGGGAAAGGCCAAGCTTGGAGTGAGTGGAAGGTCGACTTCTTCTTCTGGGGAGTGGGCTTGCTTGCTAGTCTCTTGACTTTGACTTTCATGTATTTATTCTAAAAATAGAATATTGATTATAAGAGAGAAGGATTTATGCCCTTCTCTTTTTCTGTCTTTTCCTACAGTTTATTGCCCTACCTTTCTCAAAAGTGAGTGAATTTATGGTAAAATGGAGATAGAGAGTTGAAATAATGAGTTATTTTAAAAAGTATACATTTGATAAATCTAAGTTTAAGTTAGGAATGCGAACATTTAAAACAGGAATCGCTGTTTTTTTAGTTCTCATGATTTTTGGTTTTTTTGGTTGGAAAGGACTTCAGATTGGAGCTCTTACTGCAGTTTTTAGTTTAAGAGAAGACTTTGATAAGAGTGTCCACTTTGGGACATCACGTATTCTCGGAAATAGTATCGGTGGTTTTTATGCCCTTATTTTCTTTCTCTTAAATAATCTTTTTCACGGCGCCTTCTGGGTAACCCTCCTTGTTGTTCCAATTTGCACCATGTTAACCATTATGACAAATGTTGCAATGAACAATAAAGCAGGTGTTATCGGTGGAGTTGCGGCTATGTTGATTATTACCTTATCAATTCCGAGTGGAGAGACTGTTTTGTACGTGTTTGCCCGAGTTTTTGAAACCTTTATGGGTGTTTTTGTGGCAATTATCGTAAATTATGATATTGACCGCTTACGTAGCATTTTTGAGAAAAAGAAAAATAATGTCATATAATGTGACATTATCGTTTGACGGTTAAAAAAAATTAGACTATAATAGACAGAAAGAAGGAAGTGTACATGAAGGAAAAAGAATTTCGTCGCAATATGGCAGTTTTTCCTATTGGCAGTGTTATGAAGTTGACCGATCTTTCGGCTCGCCAAATTCGTTATTATGAAGATCAGGACTTGATTAAGCCTGATCGAAACGAAGGCAATCGCCGTATGTACTCGCTGAATGATATGGATCGGTTGCTTGAGATTAAAGATTACATCTCAGAAGGTCTCAATATTGCTGCCATTAAGAAAAAATATGCCGAACGTGAGGCGAAAGTCAAGAAACCAGTCAGTCAAACTGAGGTGCGTCGGGCCCTTCGGAATGAGGTTCTTCAACAAAGTCGCTTTGCTTCTCAACAATCGCCTTTTGGTCGCGGTTAGGCAACCGCTAGTCGTCATATATAAGGAGAAAAACCATGCCAATCACAGCTGCAGATATTCGTCGTGAAGTTAAGGAAAAAAATGTAACCTTTATCCGTCTCATGTTTTCAGATATTTTGGGAACAATGAAAAACGTCGAAATTCCTGCTACAGATGAACAACTAGACAAGGTCTTGTCAAACAAGGCTATGTTTGATGGATCTTCTATTGAAGGGTTTGTTCGTATCAATGAATCAGATATGTACTTGTACCCTGACCTGGACACCTGGACTGTCTTCCCTTGGGGAGATGAGAACGGTAGTGTCGCAGGATTGATCTGTGATGTCTATACAACAGAAGGAGAGCCATTTGCTGGAGATCCTCGAAGCAACCTTAAACGAGCTCTTCATCACATGGAGAAAGTTGGATTCAAATCCTTTAACCTTGGACCAGAGCCAGAATTCTTCCTATTTAAGCTTGATGAAAATGGAGACCCAACTCTTGAAGTGAATGACAAGGGTGGTTACTTTGATTTGGCGCCTACAGACCTTGCTGACAACACTCGTCGTGAGATTGTTAACGTCTTGACCAAAATGGGATTTGAAGTCGAAGCAAGTCACCACGAAGTTGCTGTAGGTCAACATGAGATTGACTTTAAATATGATGAAGTTCTTCGTGCTTGTGATAAGATTCAAATCTTTAAACTTGTTGTAAAAACCATTGCTCGTAAACATGGTTTGTATGCAACCTTTATGGCTAAACCTAAATTTGGTATAGCTGGTTCAGGAATGCACTGCAATATGTCTTTGTTTGACGCGGAAGGAAACAATGCCTTCTTTGATCTAAATGATCCAAAAGGAATGCAATTGTCAGAAACTGCTTACCACTTCCTTGGTGGTTTGATCAAACATGCCTACAACTATACAGCTATCATGAACCCGACAGTTAACTCATACAAACGTTTGGTTCCAGGCTACGAAGCGCCGGTTTACATCGCTTGGGCTGGTCGTAACCGTTCACCACTTGTCCGCGTACCAGCATCACGCGGAATGGGAACACGTTTGGAGTTGCGCTCAGTGGACCCAATGGCAAACCCTTATATTGCTATGGCTGTTCTTTTAGAAGTTGGTTTGAACGGTATCGAAAATAAAATCGAGGCACCAGCACCAATCGAAGAAAACATCTATATCATGACTGCAGAAGAGCGTAAAGAGGCTGGCATCACAGACCTTCCATCAACGCTTCACAATGCTTTGAAAGCTTTGACAGAAGACGAAGTGGTTAAAGCAGCTCTAGGTGAACACATCTACACTAGCTTCCTTGAAGCCAAACGAATTGAGTGGGCAAGCTATGCAACCTTCGTTTCACAATGGGAAATTGATAACTACCTAGATCTATACTAATGATAAATCAGAAAGATTGTCCGTGAGGACGATCTTTTTTCTTATGTGACTTTCAGTCCGTCTCGCTCCGTTAGTTGCGAGACAAAAAAACCACCCGCTATGCGGGTGCGCATCGAAGGTTATACCAAAAAACTCCAAACGCGATACAATTAAGGTGTTCAAGCCAATTGTAAAGCGAAAGGAGAAAAATATGGCTCAAAAAGCACATAGTTTATCACACACAAAATGGATGTGTAAATATCACATTGTGTTCACCCCTAAGTATAGAC
>NZ_JWAJ01000082.1 GCF_001068775.1 Streptococcus pseudopneumoniae | reverse complement strand
TTCTGTTATACTACCTGTTCGCTCACAATAGGAGAGAACTTTTTTACGAAAATCTATTGAATATGCCATAAGAAGATTATACCACATTATGTACTGTTTTAGGTTCATTTTACTATACCAATAATCTCATTAAACTCATCAAACGAAATGCTTTTGGTTTTAGGAACTTTGACAACTTTAAGAAACGAATTTTCATCGCTCTGAATATAAAAATGGAGAGGACAACGATTGTCCTCTCCAGATGTTAGCTTTTATTCAACCCACTACAGTTAACAAAGAGCCTTTTAAAGTCAAAAAAAGAGCTTTTAAGCTCTTCAACTACGGAGAATAAGGGATTCGAACCCTTGCGCCAGTTACCCGACCTAACGATTTAGCAAACCGTCCTCTTCAGCCTCTTGAGTAATTCTCCTATTAATGGGCACGAGTGGACTCGAACCACCGACCTCACGCTTATCAGGCGTGCGCTCTAACCACCT
>NZ_JWAJ01000081.1 GCF_001068775.1 Streptococcus pseudopneumoniae | reverse complement strand
ACCATATTGCTTACGATTATAATCAGGTTTTTCTTTGTGAAACATAGGGATTACCTCACAACTCTTCTTACCTCTATTATACGACTTTACAAAAACAAAAGCCCTTGGAAACTTGAGTTCTAAGGACTTTGTCTTCAATCTGAAATCCTAAGAGAAAACTTAGGATTTCAGCTTTAGCCTACTAAACTTAGAAATTACGACCTGATTTATTGTAGCCATATTTTTCAACAAAATGCTCACGGAATTCCAAAAGATTATCATCCATAATAGCCTGACGAACCTGCTTCATGAGATTAAGCAAGAAGTAAAGGTTATGGTAACTTGTCAAACGAATACCAAAGGTCTCATCGGCCTTGAGTAAGTGACGAAGGTAGGCACGGGTATAGTTCTTACATGTGTAGCAATCGCACTCAGGATCAAGCGGGGTAAAGTCCTCCGCAAACTGGGCATTCTTGACAACCAAACGTCCTTGGCTAGTCATACAAGTTCCGTTACGAGCGATACGAGTCGGCAAGACACAGTCAAACATATCGACCCCACGAATAACCCCATCAATCAAGCTATCTGGCGCTCCCACTCCCATCAAGTAGCGAGGTTTGTTTTCAGGAAGGAGTTGAGTAGTGAAGTCCAAAACTGCGTTCATCTCTTCATGAGTTTCACCTACTGCCAACCCTCCGATAGAGTATCCTGGGAAGTCCATACTGACAAGGTCATGAGCTGACTGACGACGAAGATCTTCAAATCCTGCACCTTGTACAATCCCAAACAAACCTTGGTCATGTAGACGACGATGAGCTTTTAATCCACGCTCAGCCCAACGGCTGGTACGTTCGATTGACTTCTTCACATAATCATAAGGCTGATAAAATTGAGGACATTCGTCAAAGGACATCATAATGTCTGACCCTAGATTGTTTTGGATAGAGATGGCTTTTTCAGGTGATAGAAACATTTTAGAACCATTGAGGTGGTTCTTAAACGTTACCCCTTCTTCTGTGATGTTACGACTATCCGCTAGAGAGTATACTTGGAAACCGCCACTATCCGTCAAGATAGGTTGGTCCCAGTTCATGAACTTATGAAGTCCACCTGCACGTGCAATGAGTTCATCTCCAGGACGAAGCCACAAGTGATAGGTATTAGAGAGGATAATCCCTGACCCCATCTCTTTCAACTCTTCTGGCGATTGGGTTTTAACCGTTGCTTGAGTCCCAACCGGCATAAACATAGGAGTTGGAAAGGTTCCGTGTGGCGTGATAATCTCACCCAGACGAGCTCCCGTGTGTTTTTCTTTCTTAATCAAACGATATTTGATTGGTGAATCTGACATTTTTTACCTCCGAAGCTGGGAAAAACAGTCCCAGTTCTTACTTTGTGCCCAAGGGCATACTGTATGATTCTATCAAAAAAAATGGGAACTGTCACGAACTATGGTATAATGAAAGAATGAAATACCCAAAAATTGATTTAAAAGAAGTTCGTCAACAAGCTAAACAGTTTCAAGCTGAACATCCACGTTTATTGCTTGTCTTTTTATTACCAAGCATTTTCCTGATTCTATCCAGCTTCATAAGTCCGTTATCCCTACTTGATGAGGGAATTCTTGAGCAATCCTTCTTTACTTTTTTGATGAGCTTGATCCAGTCCTCACTCTTTCCTCTAGCAGTTGGATTCACAAGTTCTATTATCCTAGCTGGTGCTCTTTTTACAACCATTAATCTTTACAGAATTTCCGAGATAGAGCTTTCTTTTAAAGATAGTCTGTCCTTACTTGACAATCGCTTCTTCACCCAGACCTTTCTAACTCTCTTGCTCAAGCGTTTCTATCTCTTTTTGTGGAGCATCCCTAATCTTTTTGGAGTCTACTTGCTCTTTTATAGCAGTGCCATGGCTCGTAAATTTGTAGAACTTCATCCCGAATTTCCAGCTGTCGACGTCACCAATTCAGATATCGAACACTTCCTACTTACTTTTGCACTTTACTTCTTTGGTAGCGTCTTTCTGATGATTTTGGGAACCATTGCCTATCTGCCGCAATACTACGCTTATTCCCAAGTAGAGTTGCTCCTTTGTGATACACTTGCAATTGGAATTGCCAAGCCAAGTCGCGTACTCAAAACCAGTCGCTTCCTTATGAAAGGCTATAAGTTCCAACGCTTCGTACTTGATTTACAACTCCTACCATGGTATCTTCTTACCTGGATTAGCTTTGGAATTGCGAGCATCCCTTCTTTCCCTTATATCTATAGTAGTCAATTCTTCTTCTATCAAAGATTACTCGAAATCAAGCGGAGAAAAGTTTAATGTGAATGATTAAAACCAGCACCTTCTATGGAAAGTGCTGGTTGTTTTTATTTTAAGAAAAGGATACTCAAGAGTGCTAGGATTGCTGGACCACCTTGCTTAAGAATAATTTTTTTATCTGCTGTTAAGGCACCATAAGTCGCTGCTCCTATGACAAACAACACAAAGATTGTTACGATTTCTAAGCTCTGCGAGAAATAGATTCCATAAAGAAGAAATACCCCAATCAAGGCATTATAAATTCCTTGGTTTTTAAACAGTGAGGTGACAGAGGGGCGAGTCAACTCTTCCTTGTCCATATTAAAGACTCGGCTGGTTGCATCTGATTGGGTTGCGATACTTTCCAAATAAAAGATATAAAAATGCTCTAGAGCAACAAGGGTTGCTAAAATGGTAGTAATGATTGACATCGTTTTCTCCTTAAAATTCTATTTTTTCTAATCCTGATACTAGTTTTGTCAACAAAGCTGTCAGCTCTTCCTGCTCGGCTGTCGATAAGATGCTGTCCATCTGTTCCTTCACTCGCAAATGATGTTTAGGCGGACTGACTAAGAGTTGATTCTTGGCTTCTTGGGTTAATTCAACTAAGACTTCTCGCTGATTGGCCGGATTACGCTTGCGACTGACATAGCCCTCTGACTCCAGTATCTTAAAATGACGGGTCAAGGCTGCCTGGTCAATCTGTAACTTCTCCTGAACGGCAATCTGGTTGCAGGGTGACTGCTGCAGTAAAAACTGCAGGATTTGATAGCGGGTCAAACTAATTCCCAATTGTTTCTCAAAAAGTTGAGTGATCATCTGATCTGTTAAATGGAGCTGGTACAGTAAGTCGTTAATTTTTTTCATTTCTACCTCCCTGCGTACACTTGATTTATCAACTATTGACTTATCAAGTATAATGCAATCTTAGTAAAAACGCAACTATTTTGCTTATTCACGAAAAATAGCCTCTTGATTTCAATCCCAAAAGGCTATTATTTCTATATTCTAGACAAAATCCAGCACTAACCTACCAAATCTGCTCGAAGGATTTCTCCCTCTTTATCAATGACAACTTCGATGGCATGGCCTGCAAAAATTTCTTCACGATCATCATAGTAGAGGGTCAATTCTCCATCTTCGTTGATCGATAGTTCACTCAAGGAAAGTGAGTTGGTAAAATACTCTTCTGTTAACACTACATCATTTTCATCTGAATCTATCCAGTCTTGAGCTGTTTCCCACAGTTCTTTGACAATATAGTCTTTAATCCGAGTATCTTGAACTTGGAAAGTTCCCATAAATTTCTTTAGATCATCAAAAGAACTTGGAGGGAGACTTTCATCTGTACTCGCAGCAAAGATAGCATGAATCTTACCACCCTCGTAAGTGATAAATCCTTCAAACCAAGAATAGGCTCTGTTTAAGGTGAATTCGCCAATATCGTCTTGAATGATGACCGGTTTTTGATAGGTTTCAATCAAGGTCTCTAACCTAGAGTCTGAGGATTGGTCATCTAGGTATTCCAGCAAGTGGTAGCAGTTATTAGCTACTTCTGACATATATGGCTCTAACTCCATGAAGGGGCGTTTTTGGCATTTGATATGATGAATTTTGTAGGGTTCAAAACTAAAGCCCCATCTCTTTTCTTCAAATTCCTCAGGAGTCAATACCCATTCCAAACGTCCCTCACGTTCAGAGAAGTCCTGAGTTTCAACATTGATACTAGCTTTAAAATGAACGGACGGCATTTTACAACCATCTTTTAAAGAAGCAGCCCCATTTACATTTTGGAGGGTAAAAATCAAGAGCTCAACAATTTCTCCAGTAAATTCCTGTTCAAAATCATCTCTTGTTTTCTCAAATGGAGTTTTTAATCGATTTGTCATTCACTTCATCCTTTCTCTCTATGCTTAAAAGCGTTAGCTTAATTTTGTATTCGCTTACATTCTAACATGTTTTAGATTTTATTTCACTTATCAATACTATTTTACACAAAAAGAAGCTACACTTTTAAATGTATAGCTTCTTATTACTCTTAGTTCATAGATACGTGAACGTGGTCATAGTGGTTTTCTGTGATACTACCACGGTCTGGCATTGGATTCCAAGTGTAAGCCGGTCCATATTTACTTGGGTATGGTGCGTAGAAACGTTGTTTCCAGATGATGTAGCTAATGCCACGGCTAGCCATATTTTGGATAGCATAATCTGCAATTTGGTCTCCAAGAGCTGAGCTTACTGGGACCATAAAGTCAATTGCAAGGCCTTTTCCGTGGTCTCCGCTATCTCCAGGACGGTAGCCGCTAAATGATGTGATACCAAACAAGTTAGCAATTTCTTCTTTAAAGGCAGCCGTTTGTGGTTGTAGACCTGCATTTTCTGACTTTGAAGCTGCAATACTTGCATAATCAGGTGCTGCTGGTGCTGCATAAGTCGCTGATGAACCTTGGCTTGCTTCAGCTTGGTAAGTTGATGGTGTTGATTGAGTCTCTGCTACAGTTTCTGTAACAGGGGCTTCTGTTGTAGTGGTTTCTTCCACTACAGGTGTTTCTGCTACTGCTTCTTCTGCTGGTGCTGAAACTTCTGCCGTAGTTTCTGTCACTGGTTCTGCTGCTGGTACTGAGGCTTCTGTTGTAGTTTCTGCTACTGCTTCTTCAGTCACTTGTGGTGCTACTGGCTCAACTTGAGCTTCTGTTTCTTCAACTGGTTGAGTTAAATCTTCAACCTGTACAGTTTGGTCATCTACAGTGACTTGGTTGGTTGTCAAATCTGCTCTTGCAGTTGTGCTTTCACCTGCCTGAGCTGTGTCAGGGGTTTGGATTTCAACTTCCGTCACTTCTTCCTCATCATTAACAGTTGTAGTAAGCACTGTCTCAGGGAAAATCAGATCAATATTGCTGATCTTGTTCAAGTTAGCAAGAACGGTCACATCCACTCCCAGAGCTTCGGCAATGGTACTTAGAGTATCTCCATACTGAACCGTATAGCTTGTTTTATTCTCATTCTTAGTAACATCGTTTTGAATTTGCTCAACACTGCGTGCTGTCCATACTAGTTCTTCTGCTTGAGTTGCCAATACAGGGGCAAAGGACAAGGCTACTGTTGATGCTAAAATAATTCTTTTCTTCATACTATCAAACTCCTTTTCAAATGTAGTACCTGTCTATCATAACACAAAGAAAATAGAAAAAAAGCCCTTTTGGGGCTATTTAACAGAACTGTACATTCGTTGTAACAAATCACATTACTTGAAATAGTTTGTTAGTTTCTTGTCATCAGGCTGACACATTCTTCTTGAAGAAAATTCTAGAAGGAAAACGAACTGATATCTTCTAAACGCTCTATCTGTTGATTACAAGTTGCAGGTGAGGCAAGAAAATTGATACTCTGAATCCCACTATTTTGGGCAAATTCTATATCCAAAGTCCGATCGCCGATATAATAAGTCTGCTGAGGATTTAATCCATACTTATCTAAAAGATAAATCGCAGCTTCTGGACTAGGCTTCCGAGCAAAGCCACTTTGATTGGTTAAAATTTCTGTGAAATAGTGGGCCAAACCCAAATTCTCCAAAATTGTAAAAGCATTGTCCCCTTTATGGGTATAAACAAACTGCTCAATACCTTGCTGGTCTGCCCAAGCTAAGATTTCACGCGCCCCTGGCATCAGAACCACTTGAGCATTCTTCTCAGCCAAGCTCTGAGCACGAACCTGATTGAGCATATCTGCATCCAAGCCTCTTTCTTCTCCCGCCTTTTCCAACAGATCTTGAACGGAAGTTTGTAGAATAAAGGCACGAACCTCAGCCTTATCATAAGGAATGTCAAACTGGGCAAAAGTCTCTTCGATTCCTGCTAAAATAGCTTCATAAGAGTCCAACAAGGTCCCATCTAAATCCCAGATAAATCCAATTTTTTTCATATGTCATCCTTTCAAAGATATATATTGCTTATAACGATAGTGCAGGAAAATCCAGCGAAAACCATTATCCAAAAGCGTTCCTGCCCAAATACCAGGCAAGCCCCAACCAAGAACAATTCCCATCAGATACCCTGTTCCGATACGGATACACCACATTCCGATACTTGTCGCATAAAAGGGGAGGCGTGCATTTCCCAAACCCTGCCAGACAGCTGTATAAATGACTGTTCCCGTCGTCATAGGAGTCCCTAGTAGAGAGAACAGCGTCACCATAACACTGGCTTCAATAGCCACAGGATCACTAGTATAGAGGTGACTTAGGGGCGTTCCTAGAGCATAGATACTGAGTGTTAAGGGCAACATAAGAAAGAGGGAAAGCCAAAAAGTTTGCTTACTTAAGTTGTCTACCCTTGCCCAATCATCTTCTCCAACTGCTCGAGCCACCTGCATGACTGTTGCTGTAGCGACACCAAAGGCTGGCATATAGTTAAACTGAGTCAAGACTTCACCGATTGCATTTCCTGCGACTGCCTCCGTCCCAAAGGAAACAACCAAGGCAATAATGACCACATCTCCAGCTCGCATCATGAGACGTTCTCCCGCTGCAGGTAAAGCCAAAGTCAGCAGGTCTTTGTCCAGGCCAAACCTTGGTCTCGTATATGGAAGTTTTAGTTGTGACCACAAGATCACAACCCCAACCAAACGAGATAGGATGGTCCCCCAGGCTACACCAGCTATCCCCATATCAAGAACAAAAATAGCGATACTTGAGAACACAATATTCAAGGCATTGGATAAAAGACTCACATAAAGTGGAAGGCGCGGATTATGGGTGGCGCGAATCAAGGCTCCTAGACTAGTCATCAAGCCCAAGAGGACGATTGTCCCGCCGACCAAAGCTAGGTATAGTCCACCACTCTCAGCTACAGACGCTTCTGTTCCTAAAAGGCCGATCATCTCTCGTCCTGCAAAGATGGATAAGACCCCTAAAACTAAACTCAGTAGTAGGGTAATCTTAAGTGCTTCTGTCACATGATAAGCTAGTCTAGATTGATCTTTCTGTCCCAAACTTTTGGAAATGACACTGGAAATAGCCGCTCCCAAAGCAATAAAAATCGCTTGGTAAATGGTGATAATATTGCCCGCTACAGACACACCCGAAATTGCGATTAAGCCCAGATGTGCCACCAGATAGCTATCGACCATCCCCATGAGCATCTGCAAGAAATTTTCACCCATGGCTGGCAGAGCTATGTTGAGAATATCTTTATTTTTCTTAAACAATCCTTCCTCCTGATGAAAAGAAACTCAGTTAGTTTCCCAACCGAGTTTACTTCCTCTCTTTTAAAGTCCTAGATAAGTTTCTACTGCAGTCTGCATATCTGCCGCTGCAACAGTTGTCTTGTGACGAACTGGAGCTGTTTCGAGGCCATCAACTGCTGGTGGCACTGCTACTCCTGAAATTTCATGTAGTTGAGCCAAGGCTTCAAAATCGCTCAAACCTGATTGCCCAGTTACAGCTTCTACTGCAACCACTGGGAATTTATAAGGACTAGCTGTTGAAGCAATCACGGTCTTAGCCACATCGCCTGTCGCTGCTTGGTATTTTTTATAAACAGCTGAGGCAACCGCTGTATGTGGATCCTCAATGTAGGCATCTGTTTGATAAACACGCTTGATTTCTGCTGCTGTTTCCGCTTCAGTCGCATACTCTGCTGCAAAAAGGTCAAGAATCTCTGCATCAAAATCTGTCAATTCATACTGACCTTGGTTATTCAAAGCATTCATGAGTTCAGCTGTCTTAACCGCATCATTACCCAAAAGGTGGAAAATCAAGCGCTCCAAGTTTGAAGACACTAAGATATCCATAGATGGGCTAGTGGTCACTTTAAACTCACGCTTCTTGTCATAAACACGAGTCTTGAAGAAGTCTGTCAAAACATTGTTGTCATTTGAAGCACAGATTAATTTACCAACTGGCAAACCAATTTGTTTAGCATAAAAGGCAGCCAAGATATTTCCAAAGTTTCCTGTCGGTACGGTGAAGTTAACCTTATCACCTGCATTAATTTCGCCTGTTTTAACAAGCTGAGCGTAGGCATACACATAATAGACAATCTGTGGTACCAAACGACCGATATTCATAGAGTTAGCTGATGAAAACTGGAGCTTGTTGGCTGCTAATTTTTCACGAAGCTCCACATCGTTGAACATGTGTTTCACGTTTGTCTGAGCATCGTCAAAGTTTCCATCAATAGCGATAACATGGGTGTTTTCGCCAGTTTGCGTGGTCATTTGCAACTCTTGCACTTTGCTGACACCGTCTTTTGGATAAAAGACGATAATTTCAGTTCCAGGAACATCTGCAAAACCTGCCATGGCAGCTTTACCAGTATCTCCAGACGTCGCTGTCAAGATGACAATCTTGTTTTCCAAGCCATGTTTCTTGGCAGCTGTCGTCATAAAGTATGGCAAGATAGACAAGGCCATATCCTTGAAGGCAATGGTTGAACCGTGGAAAAGTTCCAAGTTGTATTGGCCATCTAGTTTCACAAGAGGAGCAATGACTGGCGTATCAAACTTGCTGTCATAGGCGTTGGAGATACAGTAGTCCAACTCTTCTGCTGTAAAGTCATCCAAGAAAGCTGACAAGACAAGCTTAGCTACTTCTTGGTAAGAAGCGTCTTTTAATGTTTCAAAATCCAAATCAACCTTTGGATAGCTAACTGGAGTAAATAAGCCCCCATCTGTTGCCAAACCTTGCAAAATCGCTTGGCTGGCTGTTACGGTATTGTTCGCATCACGCGTTGATTGATAAACTAATGTCATAAATCTCTATCCTTTATCTATAGTCTTATTCATTATAACATGATTTTTCAGAAAATTCTTCCTTTATAGGAAAATTATAGGTCTAATTCTTCTTTCAAAGGCACTAAATAAGTCATTTCACTCTGACCTCTCATCTCAAGTCCTTGCTCTGCTATAGCTAGCAAGTCTTTGGAGAACTGGACAATCCCAGCTGTTTCTTCATCTGTGAGGTGTTTCTTAGAAAATTGTCTTCTCAAAGACTTGTAGTCACGACCAAATCTCTCAAAGAAAGGAGCTGTTTCTAGGTAAGCTTCAAGCTTGTCAAGATTCACCAACAAGCCTAAATGAAAGGCTGCCGAAGCAAAGGTTCGGTCTAGCGGTTGTGTACAAACACTACGAAATTCAACAGTCCCTCGTGTTGTCAAGTCTTGAAACTGGTAGCTTCGATGACTCGAAAAATCTTTTTCCTCTGGAACTATACTAACTTCTTTCCTATTAATCCCAAAAGCCCTAATCTGACTTGTAGACAGATAATCTTTCGCTCGAATCGGAGAAAAATAGTAGGTTTCCCCATCTCGTTCTGCTGTAAAAATCGCAGAGTGGTCTAGATAATCAAAAAAATCATCCTCATCTTTGAAGAGTCTGGCATTGACACCAACATTCTCTGGATAAATCCCATGCATGGAGTCTTCCCAAAAGATATCTCGTGAAATCTGGGTGTCCCAGTCTGCTCCAGAAAACTGAGAATTGGCAAACAAGTAGGCTTTGGCTGCCTCAAGCTGAGTGAATGCATTAATGACACGTAGGTAGTTAGCAGTCGATACATCCAACTGAACTTGACTACCACAGATAAAGGCTCCATATTGTGGAAAATCATGCAAAGAAACGGACTCCTGATTGTTGCCCATCTTCAGATAGTCCATTAACATCTGGTATCGTGGATAAGCGACAGGTCTATTATCATTGCTATCCCAGTTTGGGTGAATCCCCCAACCCTGGATAGCATGATTCTTTTCGCCTAGCTTTTCTTGGATTACCTTCATATAAGTCTCAAAACGGCCTTCGATCTCTTGGATATTCCGAGCTCGACCAAAGGCAAACTCAAGTGTTGTGTAGGAAACCTCAAACAAAATACGATCTTGACTCACCGGTTCTACAAGCTGAATCGGATTTCCATCCTGGTCCTCCTTTTCAACTTTCAGACTGAGAGCATCAACCAAAAAATGCATCAAGTCCTTGCTGACTTCAATATCTGTAGGTTGGCCTTTCTTATGAACGATCGGAAACTCCAACTCAATACCGATGTAGAGATCTGGATTTTCTTTGATATTCTTTAAATAGCGGTCTTTTAATAACTGAACTGAAGGGGACATACATACCTCTCATTCTAACTTCTCATACTAGAAAACAAATTACTCTCTATTATACCAAAAAGTCCTAGAGAAGGACCTTAGAAAATCTGTTTGCAAGCTCGCTCCCTAGATTTAAGACCAAATAACTTCCTCATTATATGAAATTTTATGATAAGACGTCAGATGTCATTGTTCAATTTTCACAGTCTCATCAACCGGTTAAGCGATTACATATGTTTTTGCATCAAATCCCTTGTATTATATTAAATATAGTGATATAATTCACATATAGACAAAAAAGAGGGCAGTTCAAATTCGACTTCACTTGAAAGCTTTTCAAGCCAAGCCCCTTTTCCTCTGCACCTCAACGACTAATCAAGGAGGATAGCTATGAAAGCTGTTGTTGTAAATCCAGAAAGCACTGGTGTTGCTATTGAAGAAAAAGTGCTCCGTCCGCTCGAAACTGGGGAAGCTCTTGTAGAAGTTGAGTACTGTGGTGTCTGCCACACTGACCTCCACGTTGCACATGGTGACTTTGGTAAAGTTCCAGGACGCGTTCTCGGTCACGAAGGTATCGGTATCGTCAAAGAAGTTGCTCCTGATGTTAAAAGCCTCAAAGTTGGCGACCGTGTCAGCGTAGCTTGGTTCTTTGAAGGCTGTGGTATGTGTGAATACTGTACAACTGGACGCGAAACTCTTTGCCGTTCCGTAAAAAATGCAGGATACTCAGTAGATGGTGGTATGGCAGAACAATGTATCGTAACTGCAGATTATGCCGTTAAGGTTCCAGAAGGTCTCGATCCAGCCCAAGCTTCTTCTATCACTTGTGCCGGTGTTACCACATACAAGGCTATCAAAGAAGCAAAAGTTGAGCCAGGTCAATGGGTTATCCTCTATGGTGCTGGAGGTCTTGGTAACTTGGCTGTTCAATACGCTAAAAAAGTGTTCAACGCTCACGTTATCGCAGTAGATATTAACAACGATAAACTTGCCCTAGCTAAAGAAGTTGGTGCAGATATCGTGATTAACGGTCTTGAAGTCGAAGATGTCCCAGGCCTTATCAAAGAAAAGACAAACGGTGGTGCTCACTCAGCTGTCGTAACAGCTGTATCAAAAGTTGCCTTTAACCAAGCAGTTGACTCTGTTCGTGCAGGCGGTCGTGTAATAGCTGTCGGTCTCCCATCTGAAATGATGGATCTTAGCATCGTCAAAACAGTTCTTGACGGTATCCAAGTCATCGGTTCTCTCGTTGGAACACGTAAAGATTTGGAAGAAGCCTTCCAATTTGGTGCTGAAGGTCTGGTTGTACCAATCGTTCAAAAACGCCCTGTCGAAGATGCCATTGCTGTCTTTGATGAAATGGCTGCTGGAACCATCCAAGGTCGTATGGTTCTAGACTTTACTCATTAAGATAAATAATAAATGCCAAAACGAGGTAGGGACAGAAAATCCCACCTCGTTTTTTTAGCAATAATACTCTTCGAAAATCAAATTCAAACCACGTCAGCTTCGCCTTACCGTACTCAAGTACAGCTTGCGGCTAGCTTCCTAGTTTGCTCTTTGATTTTCATTGAGTATAACATTTTGATACGACAACTAATTGGACTTGGGGCATTTTTTAGACGCCCAAGAGCACTAGTGAAGAAAACGTCATTTTTCTAGACAAATTCTACAAACAGCGGATTGTTGAAACATCAGGGACCGGGACTAGAAAGTCGTGAGTTAATTCATTGACCTCTGCCCACCCATTTTTTATATTAAATTTTTTTACCATTTTATAGACGATTTCACAAAAAAGTTTATATATCAATATCTGTAAAGATAGAGCTTTGGGATTTTTTTCACTCTTTATTATAATTAGTTGCTTTTTTTCTGAAAACGATTTATACTTAAGGAGTCTTAAAGTTTTCTTAAACTAAGAGTCAAACATTTTATAAGGAGGAATGACAATAATGAGTATCGGAATCATTATTGCGAGCCACGGTGAATTTGCCGCGGGTATTCATCAGTCAGGATCTATGATCTTTGGTGAACAAGAAAAGGTTCAAGTTGTAACCTTTATGCCAAACGAAGGTCCAGATGATTTATACGCCAAGTTCAACAATGCTGTGGCTGCATTTGACGCAGAAGATGAGGTTCTAGTCTTGGCTGACCTTTGGAGTGGGTCTCCATTTAACCAAGCTAGCCGCGTAATGGGAGAAAACCCTGAGCGTAAATTTGCCATCATCACAGGACTTAACTTACCGATGTTAATCCAAGCATATACAGAGCGCCTCATGGACGCTAATGCCGGAGTGGCTAAAGTTGCTGCGAACATCATTAAAGAAGCCAAAGATGGCATCAAGGCTCTTCCAGAAGAACTAAATCCAGCTGAGGAAGTTGCTACTGCTGCAACTGCTCCAGTTGCCCAAGCCGCTATTCCAGAAGGAACAGTTATCGGAGACGGTAAATTGAAAATCAATCTTGCACGTCTTGACACTCGTCTCCTTCACGGACAAGTAGCAACTGCTTGGACACCAGATTCAAAAGCTAACCGTATCATCGTTGCTTCAGATAACGTTGCTAAAGATGACCTTCGTAAAGAATTGATCAAACAAGCAGCTCCAAACGGAGTGAAGGCTAACGTTGTTCCAATCCAAAAATTGATTGAAGTTGCAAAAGACCCTCGTTTTGGTGAAACACACGCCCTTATCTTATTTGAAACACCTCAAGATGCACTTCGTGCTATCGAAGGCGGTGTGCCAATCAAGACTCTTAACGTTGGATCAATGGCTCACTCAACCGGTAAAACAATGGTCAACAACGTATTGTCAATGGACAAAGAAGACGTTGCTACATTTGAAAAAATGCGTGACCTTGGTGTTGAATTTGACGTACGTAAAGTACCAAACGACACTAAAAAAGATTTGTTTGACTTGATTAGCAAAGCTAACGTTCAATAATTTACATTAAATAGAAAAGGAATAAAACCATGTCAGATATTTCAATCATTTCTGCTATCTTGGTTGTAGTTGTTGCCTTCTTCGCAGGTCTTGAAGGTATCCTCGACCAATTCCAATTTCATCAACCAATCGTCGCATGTACCCTCATCGGTCTTGTAACTGGTAACCTCGAAGCAGGGGTTATGCTTGGTGGATCACTTCAAATGATCGCTCTTGGTTGGGCAAACATCGGAGCTGCCGTAGCTCCTGACGCGGCTCTTGCCTCTGTTGCAGCTGCAATCATCATGATTAAGGGTGGTAACTTTACTACTGAAGGTATCGCAGTCGCAACTGCAACTGCAATCCCTCTTGCCGTAGCTGGACTTTTCTTGACTATGATCGTTCGTACAATCTCAGTTGGTTTGGTTCATACTGCAGATGCTGCTGCTAAAGAAGGAAACATTGCAGCTGTTGAACGCGCTCACTACTTTGCCCTTGCTCTTCAAGGTCTACGTATTGCTATCCCAGCTGCACTCTTGCTTGCAATGCCAACTGAAGCCGTTCAAAGCGTATTGAACCTTATGCCAGAATGGCTTAAAGGTGGTATGGCTGTCGGTGGTGCTATGGTTGTTGCCGTTGGTTACGCTTTGGTTATCAACATGATGGCTACTCGTGAAGTATGGCCATTCTTCGCAATCGGTTTTGCTCTTGCAGCAATCTCTCAATTGACTTTGATTGCCCTTGGTGTCATCGGTGTTGCCCTTGCCTTCATCTACCTCAACCTTTCTAAACAAGGTGGAAACGGTGGTGGAGGAGCTGCAACTTCTAACGATCCAATCGGTGATATCCTAGAAGACTACTAGAAAGGGGAACAATCATGGCTGAAAAAATTCAATTATCAAAATCAGATCGACAAAAAGTTTGGTGGCGTTCACAATTCCTTCAAGGTTCTTGGAACTACGAACGTATGCAAAACTTGGGTTGGGCTTACTCTTTGATCCCAGCTATCAAGAAACTTTACACTAAAAAAGAAGACCAAGCTGCTGCTCTTGAGCGCCATCTTGAGTTCTTCAACACTCACCCATACGTAGCTGCTCCAATCATGGGGGTTACTCTTGCACTTGAAGAAGAACGCGCAAATGGTACTGATATCGATGACGCTGCTATCCAAGGTGTTAAGATCGGTATGATGGGGCCTCTTGCTGGTATCGGTGACCCAGTTTTCTGGTTTACAGTACGTCCGATCCTTGGTGCCCTTGGTGCATCACTTGCTGCAACTGGTAATATCGTTGGACCACTTCTCTTCTTCTTTGGATGGAATGCAATCCGTATGTCTTTCCTATGGTATACACAAGAGTTTGGTTACAAGGCTGGATCTGAAATCACTAAAGACATGTCAGGTGGTATCTTGAAAGACATCACTAAAGGAGCTTCAATCCTTGGTATGTTCATCCTTGCCGTTCTGGTACAACGTTGGGTATCCATCAACTTCACTATCAACCTTCCAGGTAAACAATTGTCAGAAGGTGCCTACATCGTCTTCCCAGAAGGTCCTGTTACAGGTGGAGAATTGAAGGGTATTCTTGGTCAAGCACTTAGCGGATTGAGCTTGGATAGCGTTCAACCTCAAAGCCTTCAAGCTCAGTTGAACTCATTGATTCCAGGATTGATGGGACTTCTCCTTACTTTCCTTTGCATGTGGTTGCTTAAGAAAAAAGTATCTCCAATCACAATCATCCTTGCCCTCTTTGCAGTTGGTATCGCAGCTCGTTTCTTCGGTATTATGTAATCTAGGTGAGAATATACAAACAAAAAAAGAATCAGGTTTATCACCTGATTCTTTTGGCTCTTTGTCAAATAGTGTTGATGAAGAACCTAATGAAAAAAGAATCCAACAAAAATTGGACTACCTGTCTCCGGTTGGATACCGAAGACGGTAGCCCTAGGGTGTTTTTATTAAATTCTCACTTTTTGGGGTCAGTCCCTAAGCCTGATAGTAATTTTTTGTTCATACTATTCCCCTTTAGTCATTTACTACTTTAAGTTGCATTGCTTTAGCTACTTCTTCTGCCTTTGATCCCTTAGGTGTATGGATTTCTACATCTGGGTTACAGTTATCCACAAAATAGAAGTATTCTGTAATTTCTGTTACACTTGCTGGAATTGTAATAGATTTAATTGATGATGTCCCCCAGAATACTAATGTTCCAATACTCTTTGTTCCTTCTGGGAATACAACTGATTCTAATGAACTGTCAGAGTTGAAAACATCATCTTCTACTGTTTCTATTGACTTACCAAAGTGGACATACTTTAACTTATTGTCAATCGTAAACGCACCTTTTCCAATATATCGTACTGTATCTGGTAAAACGATTGCCTCACAATGTTTCAAGTTCGCAAGACCACGTTCTCCAATTGCGATAACAGGTTTACCTTTAATTTCCTTTGGTACACGAACAACCTTATCGTCAGAAGTACAACTATAGATGACATAACCTTCTTCCTATAAATATACGCATGTTAATATATTAATATCTTTAAGGATTTATAACTATAGTTCCTTAATTTTCCCAGTAAAAAAACGAAAGGCACCACAAGTTATTTATGTGTTTTCTTTAAACGATTCATGTACTTCTGTCGCAACTTCTCACCCGCCTTTAATTGCGGTTGCGATAGATTGAGGACCTAAATATGCATCCCCTGTTATTAGTTCATTTCTATTGTATTCTGATGTTGACCGAAAGTCAAATTTTTACCTTTCATCTAGAACACTAAAGTCTACTTTTGTTCAATTGCTGCAACGACAAGGTCACATGGAATAATATGTTCACTACCTGCCACTTCATGCGTTGATCTTCTTCCACTTTCATCTGATTCACCAAGTTCCATTGTAATAACCTTTACACCAGTTACTTTCCCACTCTCATCACGCAATACTTCTTTAATATTCTCTAAGAAATGGAATGTAACACCTTCATTGTGTGCATCTTTGATTTGTAGTGTAGCTTCTAGTATATTGTTCATATGGTCATCATTCTTTTGTTTTAGGTTTCAGCGCTTTTAATATAATGGATGTTGGCCTTTTTGTATACACTAAAATAGGGTTGGTGGAAAATTTCCATCAACCCTAAAAATTATAGAACCACACAAAACCCTGACCAGAGATGGCCAGGGTTTTGTATTTCAAAAATTATTCTGTAAATTCTATAGTTACTTTTACTTCAGAATCCATTGAAGAAAATATTGTTTTATAATAATTGATTGCAGATTCTTTAATTTCACTCTTAAATTTATCTAAATACTCTGCTTGTTTATCACTAGAAAGTTGGTTAGCGACCAATTTCCCAGTATCAATATCTTCTGTAGTTCCACTTAATAACTCTCCATGACTATCATATAAATCATAAGGATTATCTTTTGAAAGTTCAACACCAATTACTTCCAATTTTGGAACAATAACCTTATATTCTTTTTCGCTTATTTGTTCAACCTTTACACTACTTTTAATTCCAAATTTAGCTTTATAATTTAAAATTACTAATGCTGCTTTTTTAGAGAACGGCACATCAAACCCAAAAACTTGAGTTGTTTTTGTTTCAGAAATAATTTCATTAATTCCCGCATTCAAAAATACAACTTCATTCACTTTTTCAATACTTTCGATATTAATTGACGATTTGACTTCTGATTTATGTTCCTTAGGTAAGAAAAATAGCACTCCAATAGCTATAATAGCTATTAATACCACATTCAATAGTACACTAAACATATTAACTTTCTTCTTTAATATAGACAAGATAAAAAAACCTCACTTTAAATAATCTATCTAAATTTTACACATTCTAAAGAAAATAGTCAATATTTTTTCGTACTATCTTCTAAAATTAATTGTGCCTATTAAAAATGAAATTAGTTTGTTGCATTTGATTATATTTTTTGAACACCAAATCCATTTAAAATTGAGTGCTATTTTGAGCACTAAAAAAGGGCTCTTTGTCAAATAGTGTTGATGAAGAAATTTAGGAAGGGATTAAGCAACTAATTGTTGCTTAATTCCTTTTTGTTTTGGGCCAAACATTTTTGTTATTAAAATAATCCTATTTCTAAAATGGTAATAGTTTCTAAAGCCGTAGGCATTTCTTTTAAGCACTTTTATTTTATTGTTTATTCCTTCAATAGGGCCATTTGTTCTAGTTGGATACTCACAAGTATTTTGAATATATGACAAGTAAGTCATAAGAGTCTTTAATACTCTTTTTAAACCAGGAGATAGGTCTAATTGCGTAGCTGCTTCAATCGTTTCCTTGAATTCTATATAATCTCTATCCTGTATACATTCACGAAGTGAATGTACAACCTCATAATCATTTTTAAGAGATGGATTTTTTTCTAAGATATAATCTACGATTCCTTTACTTGTTATGAAGCTTTCAAAAAGCTTATAACGATTATATTTATAGTTCTGAAGTTCATTAGAGTTCTTTAAAATTAACTTCCAATAATGTTTTAACTTTCGATATAATTTAGAGTCTTTATAGCGATGCTTATTCATGACACGTACCCGAGTTCGATTTAATTCTCTATTTAAGGCTTGTACGATATGAAAAGGATCAATGATAATTTTAGCGTTAGGAAACATTTCTTTTATTAATTGAATGTACGGTAAGTACATGTCGATGGAGATAGTTTTTACCTTTAATCTAGTCTTAGGCTCAAAACGATGAAAATACTTTTTCAAGCTGTAAGATTTTCTATCTCGTACAACATCGACCAGCTTGTGTGTAGTGCTATCACAAATAATGAAGCTCATATTACTATCGGAAGATTTGACGGATTTAAATTCATCAAAACACAAATGCTCAGGTAAATCGTGTAATGGTTTAATCTTTAGTAAACGTGTTGTATCATCTATGATACGTCTTACCGTATGAACTGAAACATTTGTTTCTTTTGCGATATAGGTTTCAGATACTGTTTCACTTATTTTTGATTTAATTTCGTTTTTTAAGCGTTTAGAGATATGACAGTGTTTTTCTACGATTCGACTAGTGTCTGAGGTAAATGAAGAGCCGCATTCTCTACAGAGAAATCTCTGCTTGCGTAGATTTAAGTAGGCCGCTAGGCCTGAAACAGAACAGAGAGTGATACGAGATGTTTTCGTGCCGTTTTTAACGATATTATTATTTCGGCTAACACACCCACAAACGGTACAAAATTCTGGTTTATGCGTATAAGTAGCTGCATAAAATAAAGATTTTCTCTTTTTAAATATCTTCTCTTGAACTTTATTATCCCAAATAATGTTTTTATCTTTGATTTGTAGTGTAGCTTCTAGTATATTGTTCATATGGTCATCATCCTTTTGTTTTAGGTTTCAGCGCTTTTAATATAATGGATGTTGGCCTTTTTGTATACACTAAAATAGGGTTGGTGGAAAATTTCCATCAACCCTAAAAATTATAGAACCGTTCTTTTTATATCTCATTTATTCAGCCAAGGCACCCATTGGATCCCATGGTGCAAGGACGATTGGTTCTGCTTCATAGGCAGCTTGTTCTTCTGCTGTTAGTAATTCTTTACGAACAACGATTTGGTAAGTGTATTCGTCCATCCAGGCATCTGAGGCAACAAAGTAACCATCTGTCCCAACCTTGTCTCCCCAAGAGTTTTCAACTTTCCACTTGATTGATTTACCATTTTCATCCAAATCAACACCTGTCAAGACCATGGCGTGAGTCATCAAGCTTTCGCTGTAGTCCAAACGTCCTGCCTTGTCTTGAGTGAGTTGAATGTCCATGCTTGATTCAAAGTCATAGACATCTGTCGCAAGGATTCCGGCTTTACGGTTGCTGAGCTGGCCAACATCTGAACCAAACCAAACAGTTTCTCCTGTCTGCATTTGGGCAATCGCCAATTCTTTCAAGCGTTCCATCGGTACGTTAATGTAACGAACTGCACGGCTACCAACCACATTTCCCAACATCTCAACTGTATAAGATTTACCGTAAGGTTTATCAGCAGTTGGAGCATTGATCACAGAAACATAGTCTTCTAGTGGAAGGTCAACGTATTTCTTGTAAAATTCTTGTGGAGTGATGCCTTTTTCGCTTTGGTAGTTGTTGTCCTTATCACGATAAGCAAAGTCAAATTTACGTGGTGGAAGACCTAGTGACATAGCAAGGAAGTTAAAGATTTCTTGCAAGAGGTCTTCTTTCTTAGCTTGAACAGTCGCTTGGTCTGCACCAGAAGCGAGCAAGTCACGCAAGATTTGAGCATCTTGACGAAGCAATTTGTTAAGAATTGCATTGAGCTCACGGCTGTTGCTAGATGAAACTGACTCAGGATAAACAGACTTGGGAACGACACCGTATTTCTCAAAGAGGGAAACCACCATATCCCACTGTCCACCGTCTTGTTGAGGGGTTTGAAGTAGGAAGCTAACCTTGCGGCTTGTCAATTCTTGGTCTGCAGTCGCAATGACTTGCTCCAAGAACCAGTTTGATTTTTCATACTTGTCCCAGAAGAAGGTGTGGGCTTGTGACAATTCAAAGTTTTCAAGTTTGTATTGAGAGATGAGTTTGTGACGGAAAGTGTTGAGGGCCGCAAACATCCAGCAACGACCAGAAGCCTTCTGGTTAGTGACCTTGTCCTTTGTCAAATCAAGTGAGAAAACAGGTGTGTTATCTACATGGCTTTGACGACGCTCAAGGGCTGAAAAAATTCCATTGTGGCTGGCAGCATTTTCGATAGCTTGGTATTTGACATTTGCTTCATAATTAGCAAATAATTTATCTGTAAATGATTCTTGAATCGCGTTCATAAAATCCTCCTTTTATTCTACAGTCTATTATAACTCTTTTCACAAAGGAAGCAACCAAAAACTGAAAAAGGAAAGGATATTTTCCTCACCTTTTTCAAAGATTACACAGTTTACCCAACACTTTCGAGCAAGTTTTCTAATTCCTCTGTGGTCAAGCGACGCCATTCCCCACGTTTCAGATTTTCATCCAAGGTCAAAGTTCCCATGGTCAGACGTTGCAAGTCCACCACTTCCTTGCCACAGTATGCTACCATCCGTTTCACTTGGTGAAATTTTCCTTCTGCGATGGTCACCCGAACCAGACTTTGATTTTCTTCCTTATCAAGAGACACAAGCTCCAGCTTAGCAGGCTGACAGGTAAAGTCCTTGAGCGGAATCCCTTGTTCAAATGCTTTAATGTCTTCATCCGTCATGATTCCCTTGACCTGTGCCAGATAAGTCTTATCCACATGACGTTTAGGAGAAAGAAGAGCATAAGCCAACTGGCCATCATTGGTCAAAAGCAAGAGTCCATGCGTATCGATATCCAAACGCCCCACCGGGAAAACTTCCTTGGCACGTGCATAGTCATCCAAGAAATCCAAGACAGTCTTATGTTTAGGATCTTCAGTTGCTGAAATAACACCCTGGGGCTTGTTCATCATATAGTAAACAAACTCCTCGTAGTCTAGCTTTTGCCCGTCAAAACAAATCTCGTCTGTCTCTTCATTGATTTGTAGCTTGGCAGATTTTTCCTTTTTACCATTGACCATCACGCGCCCAGCCTTTAGAAAGTTTTTGACCTCCGTCCGGCTTCCTACTGCACATGCAACTAAATATTTATCTAATCTCATAGCACTATTATACCATGAACAAGCTTAATCTTATACTCTTCGAAAATCAAATTCAAACCACGTCATCGTCTCCTTGCCGTACTCAAGTACAGCCTGCGGCTAGATTCCTAGTTTGCTCTTTGATTTTCATTGAGTATTAATACAAAAATAAGCCGCCTGATTGGGCGACTTGATTTTTTATAGGGAGATTATTATGAAAAATTTTTAGGAGTTAAAGTTAAGTTCTTCTTAACTTATGCTTATAGTATAAGCTAGATTCCTAAAAGTTTTCTTAAAATTTTCTCCTCAAACTTAAATTTCTTTAAATCTTCACTGTCAAAATCAAACGTTCTAGCAATACAGATAAAGATTAGTTAAAAGTTAAAACCATAAAGAGAAGCAACAACACAAATAGTGATAAGCTAACAAGCAAGGTTAAGACTTTAACAAGCGTATTGCTTTGCCAATAGCTTGGCTTTCCGATATTACTAGTAGCATCCATAGAAAAAATTTGAGTTTGTCTTGGTTGAATGGTCACAAGGATGATTAAGGCAATAGCTAAAATAATGGTTAAAATTATCAATAATTCAGTCATTTAACTACCTCAAAAGTCCTATTAAAGTAAACAGTAAACCAATCAAAATGATGAGTCCAATCAAAAAAGAAAATGTCTTACTAATTTTTTCACCACGTGTAGATTTTTCTTTTTTGATGGGTTGTTGTTTCATCTCTTCCATGCGACCTTCAACATCCTGATAGAATAGATCTTTTTTAGTCATGGCTTTCTCCTAAAATGGTTTCCATCCGCTCCTGATACATAATTGGATCTACATAATTGGCATGGTACCCTTGGTCTCCAAGAGCTCGTCCCATTTCTTTGACATGAGAAAGAGCTAACTCAATGGTATGAATCATCTCGTTAACTGCTTCCTTAGCAAAAATATGATTTGGAGCTGTATAACGACGATTATGGGCTGTTTCCTCAAAAGCTAGGACCAGTTGGTTGTGTTCAAAAGCCTGTCGAACAGCCTGAAGCAGTTCATTCCCATAGTTGATATCCAGGTAGATATCTGATAACTGATAAAGCTCCTGAATCTTTTGGGGACTGGCATTCTGATAGAGCACAACATTGGGATAGCGGAGCATGTCCAGTAACTTGGATGACATCTCTGTCACTGCTGCGATTCGGAAAGTAACCCTTGGTAAACTCTCCACCAGTTTTTCGATTTGCTCTAGTTGGTCCGAATTGGTCACAATCAAGACATCAGGACGAACAAAATTATCGCGATTAAAGTGGTAATGATAGCCTAAATGACTAAACTTATGATGGAATTTTTCATCTGTCAATTGCAGAGCACGTTCATAGGTTGCATAATCTGGAATGACAATAGTCTTAGCTCGAAGCTGGTCATTCTCCAAGATCAGTTGCATATTTCCTGGTATATCATTATGCAATGGTTCTTGCCAAACTAGGATATCCTGACCTGATTTTTCTGGGAAATGGAAGGAAGTCAAAAACGATGTAGATAGGGTATTAAAGAGAAGGTGGTCTAGATTCACTTTCAAACCTTGTAAGAAGTCTATGATAAAGGCCACTCGACCAGAAAAATGGCGCAAACCTTGCCCTTCCAAGGTCAAGAGAATATCACCTGTGATATGGTTTTCCAAAATAACTTCTTTTTGATCTACATTCCGATAGGAAGTCATAATAGCTTGACCAGAAGCATCAAAGGTAGTCTTAGCAAAGCAAGCTCCGAAACGATTATAGTGATCTACTTGAAAGATCCGACCTGCTGGTGTTTTCCATTCGACTTTTTTCACCAAACGAGCCTGTAAGCCATCTGCAAAATGAATCACTCCTCGTTCTTGATTGAGATCATTGATGGTCCCAAATTGATTATTACCAGCAATCTCCCAAAAATCTGGTACAGGAACTTGATTAAAATATAAGGGTTTACCGCTGTCATACCCCAAATAATAGGTGAAGGGAGAGACAACGCCATCTGGTAAAAATCCATCTGGTTCAATAACCACAGCCAAATCAGACAGTCCTGCTTCAGTCAGACTATAGTGCAAATCTTGGCTTTCTTGATTATATACATCAAATAACTGAATCATCCACTACCTCCTTGATTGTATTTTCCCATTTGTTCAAAATCTCTTGAGTCAAGAATTTCTCAGCAATCTGGTAAGATTTTTCTCTCATGCCTTCCAAATGATTCTCCAAATACAGTTGGCAGATTTTTTCTGCATAAGCTTTCTTGATTTCATCTTCGACATGGTCAGATGAGCTTGGAATCAAGTAACCATTTTCACCATCTTCGATGAAGGTTTGATTTCCATAAGGAACATCAAAACCAATCAATGGCAGGCCTGATCCAATTGCTTCCATGAGTGTCAACCCAAAGCCTTCACTGGTAGAAGCGGTTAGATAAACTTCATACTGTGAATAGATTTGGGAAAGTTCTGCATGGCCCTTGAGTTTAATATACTCTTCTGCCTGACCTGCAGCGATAATCTCATGAAGACGTCCTTCTTCGCCACCACTACCGTAGATATCAAAGGTTAATTCTGGCAATTCCTTATGAGCTTCAATCACAGCCTTGACAAGCCAATCAATATGTTTTTCCTTGGCTAGACGCGAAGCTGTAATGAGAGAAAATGGTTTACGACTCTTTTGTGGTTTTGTTAATTGGTCAACACTTCCAACTGGAATGGTCACAATCTTAGGAGCGTGCGAGGTATAGTGAGCAAACTGTTGCTCTAGAACTTCCTTTTGACGATCCGTTGAAACGATAAAGAGATCGACCTTATCTGCATTGGTAAACTGGTAGTCATAATAGTTGTTCCAAAGGATATAATCATCATTGGTCGCATTTTCACTATAGTGCTCAGCGTGAACGACAACAGCAAGGTGAGCTGCACGCGCTTCTTCAAAGACCACCTGACCAATCCCTGTTTCACGGTCTAAAATCACTAGATCTGATTTACTTAACCCAAGTGTCTGCATGAAATAACGGATCAAGGCAGGCTTCCCGTATAAGATTCGATCCTTAAAACGGTAGACTTCCTCGGTCCCTTGATTCATGAACATCTCATAAGCTGGAGTCCCATCTTCATTGTAGAAGGTTCTTTGGTAGAGTGTCGCTACATTATCTTTAGGAGCAAAATACTCTGTGCAGTAGCGTGTATATGAGAAGTAATCCTTGCGGATCAATTTACCAGCATACACATACTCCACATGTTGGACAAAATCTTTTTCCTCATCTACCAAATAACAAGTGATAAACTTGTCTTCATCTGAGAAGAAGATTCGTTCAATTCTCCCATTTCTTTCACGACGGCTTTCTACACCTTCAAAGTAAGCCAAAACATCATCTACCGTCACACTGGTCGGTGCAATCTTGATGTCTGTGAAATGAGTGTAGAGCCAGATAACCTGATCATCATCAAAACCGATATTTGCGGTTAGGTGCTGGATATTATCTCCCAAAATCATATCTGTAAAGATAAACTTCGACAGCAGATTCAGGCTGCGGAAAATTCCCGCACGATAAGCCTGGGCATATTCAACACCACTGCTGGCCCAACCAATTCCTAAATTTATATTGTAAATTGTCATATTGTCCCCTTTTTATGGAAAATAAGCCATAATTTCCCCATCAGGTGAAATGTCTACTCGACTCAATAAAAGATTTCGAACCATATCCTTCTTGACTTGCCTTTTCATTTCTTCGAATCCATGATAGGCTTCTTGGTAATACTCGACAATAGGATTCTTTTGAGCAGCTGACTGCCCACCAATCGCTAGACTCAGTTGTTGCAGGTAGTCCACCTGTTCTACCCAGTTATCATCTATGGCCTTTAACAAGGCTAAACGCTGAAAATCTGAAAAGAAGTCATGAGTTTCCAGAAGCGTTCGTTTCTCTTGTAGACTTTTTTGGATGGTTGTCTCTAAAACTCGTCTAATGGCTTCCTTATCTGTCATATCCAACTCGCGAGGAACTGCATGATAAAGAAAACTGATATTTTTAACGATAAAATGATAGAGTTCCTCTCTACTTTCAAATACTTCTTCTGACAAGCTTTTTTTTATGAATTCATCTAGTACATCCACAACAAAACCATCTAGATCCTCGGTACCATCAATCAAACGGTTTCTTTGACTATAAACCATCTCTCTTTGGATATTCATACTCTCAGCATACTCTAAGGTTTGCCTTCTTGATGATCTAGCAGCGCTATCGCTTGCCTTCTGCGCTTTTTCTACTAATTTTCGATAGCGTCTTCCTTCTAAAAGTTCTGGGCTTATCTGTTTATTTACGGTATAGTCCTTATACATCTTATGGACCCAAGAAGGTCCATACTTCTTGATCACATCATCTTCCAGTGAGACAAAAAATTTCGACAAGCCAGGATCTCCCTGTCGACCAGAACGTCCTCTAATCTGTAAGTCAATACGTTTACTATCCATCCGTTCTGTACCAATGACAACTAGACCACCCAGTTCAGCAACTCCTGGACCAAGCTTAATATCAGTCCCACGACCAGCCATAGAAGTCGCAACTGTCACGGCTCCCATACGACCTGACTCTGCAATCATCTGAGCTTCACGCGCTGCATTATGGGCATTTAAAACGTTATGAGCAATTCCTTCACGTAATAATAGAGAGGAGTAGAGTTCCGACATTTCTACTGATCCAACAAAAATCAATAAAGGATTACCTTTTTCATGATAATATTTAATCTCAGCAAGCGATGCATACACTTTCTCAGGTAGGGTAACATAGAGATTGTCTGGATAATCAATTCGCTGATTCGGACGATTTGTAGGAATTCGAATGACTGACATCCCATAAGTTTCTAAAAACTCTTTCTCTGCAACTTTTCCTGTCCCAGTCATCCCAGAGATTTTTTTAAACTTCTTAAATAAGCTTTGGTAGGTAATGGAGGCCATCGCCCGTGTTTCTTCAGACAAGGGAACATGCTCTTTTGCCTCAATAGCTTGGTGTAAACCACCCTGTAATTTGGTCATTTCTAATAAACGACCTGTACTTTGATCTAGCAGCACTAGCTCTTCGTCTTTCTCGCCCTTACGAATAATATAATCTTTATCCCTTTTAAACATGGTATGAGCTCGTAAAGCAAAGGTCAGATGTCTTGCTAGTACTCCATGTTCTTCAGAATAGAGGTTATCAATACCTAAAAAACTCTCCGCAGTTCTGGCACCCTTAGTAGTGAGCCAGACTTCTTTTTTCTCTTCTTTAAAAATATAATCTTGGCCCTCAACTAGAGTTGTCATCAAGGTGTCAATAATTCCATAAAAATTGGATTGAACCCTAGGCGAACCTGAAATGACCAAGGGAGTTTGAGCACTATCCAGCAAGACTGAATCTACCTCATCTACGATAACAAAGTTAAATTCGGGCATGTACTTTTTATCTTCACTAGAGGCTAGATTATCAATCAAGTAGTCAAAACCAAGACCACTATTGGTAGTATAAACAATATCCGCACTATAAATTTCCCGCTTATCTTCAGGCGTTAACTCTTCATCATCGTCTTCAGAAAAGGGAATGCGAATGGTCAAACCTAAAAACTCATAGACTTGTCCCATCTCCTCTGCATCACGCTTGGCAAGATAGTCGTTGGTTGTCACCAGCATAACACCTTGCCCTGATAAAGCATTGAGATAGACTGGCATCGTAGCGGTCAAGGTTTTACCTTCACCAGTATTCATTTCCGAAACATTCCCTTGGTGGATAACAATCCCACCCATGACCTGTACATCATAGGGAAACATCCCTAAGATTCGTTTATCAGCCTCTCTGACAACTGCAAAAGCTTCCACTAAAAGATCGTCTAAGCTTTCTCCAGCAGCAATTCTATCTTTAAATTCTTGAGTTTTACCTGCTAATTCATTATCTGTTAGCGAGGCCATCTCTTCTTTTTTTAGATTGATTTGATGCAAGATTTTGTTCACCTTGCTCAATTGTCTATTCTTGTTCCACATCTTGCTCAGAATCGTCCTCTTCTATTGAAAATGAATGAAAGTCAACTGCTTGAAATCCTGCACTCAACAGCTGTACTCTGTAATGATAGGCTTCTTCTGGATAAGTAAAGGTGAAATCCAAGTCTTTTTCAATCACTTGACCAACCTGCTTATCATAACGATCCATAAAGATGAGCCTAAAGTATAAACCATTTTGAGGTTGCACAGTCATCCGACTAGACAAACGGTAACGATATCCCCTTTTTAAAAGAGGTAAGGTTGGGGTTAAGCGATTTCCTTGAAAGTTAAAACTTGAAGTCCACTCATGAATCATAGTACCAGAATTCACCATAGCATTTTCCAGATAAACATGATCTCTTGAATGATAGAGGACAATAGAACCATACAAAAATGTATTTTGCCTCATATCACCTAAACTGGCTCCCTTAAATTCTCCCCAATATATTTCTTTATTCCGTTTGATCATCATTAAAACTTTCTCCCAAAATCCTGCTCTAAAATCATCTTATAAAAATTCTTGAGCCAAATTATAGTCGTATCATTATCATCGTTATGGCGGCCTGAGGTCCCCTTGACCATAATACGAGCTCCCGTATGATAAAGGGCAGCTACTAAGTCATCATAGGCACGTGGATCATAGTCTTCCTCTTTCATATAAGAGAGGCCAAAGATTGTTTGACTAAAATCTGCCTGTTTAAAAGGGGTCCAAAAACGATCATCTAAGGCTCTCATAGCATCTAAGCTAGCATCTCCCTTAGAATGATGGCGTAAGATATCAAAGGCGGTTGGGAAAAGTCCAGGTGCCTCAAGTCTGCCTCTCTCTGCTATCAAGCCCAAATTTGTCAAGGGTTTTGAAACAATCACAGCTTTAGGTTCAAAGAAAGAGCTGTAATACATAGCACCATAGGTCCCCATGGATATACCCGAAAGGATAAGTTCCTTATTTGAGAATCCTAACAAATCCAGATGTTCTCGAATGACATTTCGAACGCCATTCTCAAGATAGTCATCACCCAAGTAAAAAGCTCCTCCATCAATTCGAGGATCTTGAAAGAGAAGGAAAGGCGCTCCAAAGGATCTTATCATTCCAAAACCCTCAAATCCTTCGGCTCGACGATAACCAGAGAAGTAGATATTCAATGGAGGTTTAAAGTCTCCTGGATAGAAAAAGTAATTGATCTCCTCACGCTTGTCATTATGGATGATGCCTCCACCAAGAACATATTTACCAAACTGGTAGCGCGTTAAACGCTGGTGAAGAGCTCCTATTTTCAAATGTCCTGCTCCTCTAGCTTCTAAAGAAACACTGATAAATGAAGAAAAATCATCATCCAGTACCAAGGCTGACTGCATATCTTCAACTGTGAAAACTCGCTCTTTGACAAAATTAGCAGTAGATCCATCTTGAATATTTCGAACGATCAGGCGAATATCACAAGTCCAATCTTTCTCATATTCGAGCCAGAGTTCAACTGGGTTAAATTCGCTAGCTCGGATATTATACTTCCAGCTGATTAAGGGGCGGAAGTCGTCGCCGTACTTTCCTAGGAGTTCTAGATTTTCATAACCGTTATATCGAACCTTCCCCGTAAAAGCAGGATTGACAATCATATCAATTGAAACTAACTTATCCCCATACTGCCCTCTAAACAGGGCCTTAGATAGGAGTCTCAAAAGTTCTGCTGGATTTGAAAAATCTGTTGCTTGAGCGCAAGTTTTTTTCAAAAAATCTTGAACATCTTTTGATTGAGGCTCAGCTGTATCAGGGTAGAAAATCGTATAAGGAGTGATCTTTCTCATCAACGGAATCAAATCCGATAAGTGCTCAGGATTTTCAACCAAAACAGCTGAAAAAGTTCTTAAGCCTTCCATTTTCATGACCTTCTTTATGGCAGTCGTTGATCTCGGCCAAAAGAAGTGCCACTCCATATTTTCAGGAAGCTCATAGTCATGGCTCCAGTTTCTGCTACCTATCTGCAAAATCTGTAATTTATTGCTCACTTTTTGCCTCCTCTAACCATTTTTCCCACTTATCTACAAATTGATCACCTGTATTTTGTCGAATCTTATCAATTGAGTAAATCAAGGCTTGATTCCAATGTTTCAGGGTATCTAAAAAGTAGTGCCCAGCTTTACTAAACTCTGATAAATCTGATAGAATATAACCATTTTGTAAGTGAGACACATATTCTGACTCTTGTAAGTTGATTTGAGGAATTCCTGCACTAATCCCTGCAATCTGTGTGTAAATATTAGCGACTGGATTCAAATCAACAATTAAACGAGTATATTCTAACTCCCGAATTAAGCCCATCTCATCATTTAGATTGATAATCTTAAAGCGATAATCATCTCTGGTATTTTCCTCTAATGTATTTTCCGCATCAGATACCACAGTATCCTTTAACAGATCCCTTGGGTTAAGACGTTCCATAATCAGCGAATCGAGTTGCTTCTGCAAAGCTTCTATTTGATAACCTTCTGCATTAAATACTGAAAAAACAACCTCGGTCAAGGGATTTTCCGAAACAAAATGCAAAATTTCATACAAGACTTCTGGATCTTGTTGCATCTGTATATCCAATTGGACATAAATTTTTGATTCCTTTAATCGTTGACTAAGTCCCAGCTTCAAGCGCGTATCAAAAGATGGTAAATGGTGCATTTTAGAAGCAAATTGTGGATAAACCTCTTGTAATCGCTCAAGAAAATCTTTCCGATCACTAATCAAAAATCTAGACTGTTCTACTAGCTGACGATGCTCCTGCAAATCATCTGCTTGATTTCTTTCAATAAAGAAACTTATAATTTTTGGAGCTTCTTTTGGTAATTTTTTTAACAATTGATCTTGAAACTTGGTATTAGCTGCCAAAACAAATGAATCTCCAACTTGATAGTCTTGATTTAAAAATGTTGTTAAGAATTCCCAAATGACTTCATCTATACTGTCATAAACTAATTTTCCAAAACGATAGCTTACTGCTGGATTGATCTTTACAATTGGCTCTTCTCCCTGCAAATTTTCCCTCAGTTGCCACTGTCCTTTTGCATTGTAATAATAACGAGTAGCTGGTCTTTGATCCCTATACTCTACAAGACTTGATAAAAAGCCTCGATCATCAAAATAGCAAATAAAATCAACTTGGTCATCCTTAAAATACGTGATGTAGCTGATAAAGCCTTCTGAACCATATTCAATATGAGCATAGAGTTCCCCTTGTTGCTTAACTACAACTACAAACGGAGTATAGATAAAGTCACAGTCTTCATCCCATGTCAAGTCTTTTAACTGTAAGGGATGCATCTCCTCAGCTTCAATATTTTGAATAGCATCAAAAACGGAGAAAACATCCGACTCCAACAAATCTTGTCTGTGTAACAAGTAGCGTAGATGAGGATGATAAGTCAACCATAGCATCTTAGATTCTAATTCTTGACGTTTAAAAATCCGAATTTGGTGTAATATATCATCAAATTCTAGGCGATAAGGAGTCCTATACCAAGGCACAATATTGGCTTGCCAAGATGGATTGTTGCGCTCCAAAAAAGGAATGAAATAATACATAGCTTCTCCTCACAATTATGAATCGATTTCTAAGAGTGGTCGATAATTCTCGTTTAATGTCAAGGCATCGATTTCTTCCTTGATATTAAACACCATTCCATTAAAAATCAAAAATAAGCCTGAAAGCATACTTAGTTGCATATAGCGCGGATCATATAAGACAATCAACATTGGAAATCCTGCCATAAATACGATATAGATAGACCCAATGATTGCAAAACGAAATATCAATTTTCCGAGATAACGACTAGTATCTTCTCCAGGATAGATATTATAAATATATTCTCCAGATTTTTTCATTCTCTCAGCAATTTCTTCACTATTCATATTTACAAATGCAAACGCAATTCCTAATATAAATAAAACAGCAATATAAGTGAAGACCCAAATTGGCTGACCAATTGCAAAGCGGCTAATCCACTCTCCAATCCACGATTCTTTCGGCAAAACCATTTGAAGAAGCAACAAGCTATATTGTGGGATGGATACCAAGGACATGGCATACATAAAGGGCATTCCTCCAGCTGGATTCAGCAAAATATCCAAATAAGAATAACGTTTAAAGCGATTGTGGATCATAATCTTATTTACCAGAATTCGATAACGAGCTCTCTGAACTCTAACTGCAATCGCTAAAAATACCATTGAGAGCATCAAAAGAGCCACAATCAATAAGGGGCCAACTTCTAACTCCTTGATGCTTTTTAAGATGTTTTGTGGCATACTTGACACCATACTTGACATCAAGATAACTAGAGACCCTCCGACACCAAACAAAGAATTCAAATCCGATAACCAGACTAAGAAAAAGGTGCCCGCAATCAAGAGTAGAACATTCATGGTCAAGACTAGCCCATAATTCACCCCTGACTGAATAGGGAGATTTAGAGTAATGGCTAGTGCTTGGATTAAAGCAATGACAAACGTTAATATCATTTTTCGTCGATCTTGAACTTCAAGTGGTAAACTACCCAGACCAAGTTTTTTAGACATGCTAAACATTTGCCATAAAATCATCGCCGACATCCATGGAGACAGTCCAACTGAAAATAGGGAAAGACTCCGAAGATTTCCACCTGTTATAGACGTAGAAAAGGCTAAGAAAGCTGCAGTTCCACCCAAAAAACTCGTGTCATTAACGTTTACAAAGGGAAGGGTCAATCTACTTCCTAGAACGTAAATGAATAAGAAAGAAATCGTCCACATAACCCGTTTCACGACAACTGATGTTAATTTTTTCTTCAAATGTTTCTCCTACTTTATTCGAGTGATGATACTCTTCAAAAATCAAATTCAAACCACGTCAGCTTCGCCTTACCGTACTTAGAGTACAGCCTTCGGCTAGCTTCCTAGTTTGCTCTTTGATTTTCATTGAGTATGAGATATTCTGATGAACATAGCTAAATCTATAAATTGATCTTTTGCTAACAATGGCATTCCCTCATCCTAATGGATGAGGGAAATCCATAACGATTCTATTCTAAACATCCAAAACCTGCATCACTGCATCAATCAATAATTTTTTTGTAAAGTAGCCTTGTTTCAAGGCATAACTAACTTTGTATACATTTTCAACCATCTGTTGATAAGTTTCTGCTGTCGTTCCCTCTACAAGACGACTGGCTTCTTCCAAACTATCTACTACATAACCTAAGCCTTTTTCCTTTATGAAACTGGCATTTGAGAGATAGGATGGTACTACTACTGGAATTCCTGCTGCAAGATAAGTGCTGACTTTATGAGAGATATTCAATCGATAATAGTCTGCCTCATCAGCTGGATTTTCACTTGTTCCCCATACTAAGCCAAATCCACCCTCTGACAAAGCAAAAAGCAACTCTGGATCTGTTTTCCACCCTTTAAAGGAAACACTTGGATTATGATTCTCCTGATTAGACTCGGAAAAAATATCGAGTGGGGTTGAGTAAGCCCAGTTGGATAAGTGTTCAAAACGTTCTACACTACCCGCAAAAGATAGTTTTTTCTGAAAAGCAGGCTGTCTCAAAGGATAGTCGTGAACATGGTCCCACATTCCTTGGATCATAATTTTTTGAACCGTTAAACCTTCCTGAATCAGGCGTTCTTTCATTTTCTCTGATGGAACAACTACTAGATCTGATTGGTTGTACATTTCAATGTACTCAGGCATCAAGTAATAGTTAGATGGAAACATAAGGGGAGGGACATCATGGATAAAGGTAATGATTTTCGTATTTAAAATCTTACATTTTCTAATAAAAGCCTGATCATACTCTCTACCATTCCATGTAGGAGATTGATAAACAACGATATCCCCATAACCCAGCTTAGCTAAAACGCCATCTAAACGGCTATTCAACTCACCCTGACTATCACTATAGATATTGTAAAAGTAAAAGCTAAGCTCGTGAAAGTCTAACTTTTTTGCAATTTTAACGGTCTCATTCTGGGCGATCAAGGCTGTACTTTGACCAGACATACCGTAAATATTTGTAATATTAATTTTCATTTTGAATCTCTAATTTAGTATTTTTAAAATAAACCACTCACAGACTTAAAGTTCCTTCAAAAAATCGACCATAGCCTGAGGATTATCCTGAGGAAATACTTGATCTACATGATAAGGATTGGCCACATTATCAAACGCTAAAATTGTTTTCTTAGCTTCTTGCACCCATTCTAAAACATCAGGAAATTTAAACTCATGATTGATATCCAGATAAACATCACATTCTTCAATCATTTTCCTGCACATCCACCTCATAACAGTTGGATGCAACTTAATGTTCTCATAACTGGCTAGACTTCTGAGAATTTCTCCCATATCCGTAAAAGTTAAAATATGAAGATCATACTCAGGTAAATGTTTAATGAGATAATGAATTTGTTCTAATTGCTGACTACCTGTAATGATCAATGCTTGATATTTAGCTTTTTTCACGACAAGTTCTTCTTGACTATTTATTTGAGACCACTCTAGTTGATTATATTTCCACCAAACTTCACGTAGGCGACCTACCGAATAAGTATTCCAAGGTTTATCAGCAGACAAATAATGAATAATCGCTGGTAATGGAGTCAAAGGCAATTCAAAAATAAAATATTGCCCCCTACTATCAGCCAACTGATCATATCCAATCTGAAAATTATAGGTGTCATCTAATAATACATAATTTTCTCCCATCACTAGATTGAGAACTGTTTGATCAGCTTCAAGTAAGTGTTCATGTTCTCTTTCAGTAATGTTAATGAGTTCCTGCTGGATTCCCTTATCCTTCCAATATGCATTATTGATCAGTAACACTCCTGCATTAAATCTGTCTTCTAAACCATATATGATTTTTGCAGCAGCTAGAGGTTTATTGGTTAAATCAATAGAAAATAGATCTGTCAAATCACGTGTAACTACTAAGTCACAATCTAAATATAAAACAATATCTTCTGACACAAAACTCGGTATAAAATAACGAGCAAAGGTCATAAAGTTTATGTGCTGTCCAACAGGTGGTAGGCTCCAATTTCGCATATTACCTCCAAACAGCTTGATATCAACTATCTCACTATTTCGGTATGCCATTTTTTCCCTGACGGAGACAAACCACTCTTGGGGAATATCCTGATTAAAAATATAAACCTTGACATCACTATTGTGATAGCAAATAGATTTTAAGGTAGTTTCGATTTGACGAATATAACCGTAATCTCCTGCTAACACAAATACTTTTTTATTCATTCACTACTCCTTGACTATAGCTTCACGATGATAGATGCATCATAAGCCGCATCGACAACTAGCTGAATTTCTTGATCAAAATTATGCTCTGCGGTATGCTTGTGTGAGAATTTTACTTTTGAAGTTGCTCCCATCTTAAACCACTCATATTCGGAATCAATATGACCTAAATCAATCGCTTGTATGCCTTTTTTGCTTAAGTGATACGCTAAAACCTTTGCTGTAGGTCCAAGCATCAAGAATACTAGTTTACCATCTGCGTGATTTTCAATCACTTCTTGAATATCCTTAACCTTACTGTAGGCATTTCTAGAAGGGCAGATGATACGCTCAACAGACTGAGCATTGTCAAAAAGGTCATTACCAACTCCTGAACGTGAGTTTTCACCTTCGACGATCAAGATGTCTCGTTTATCCCAAAGTTTCTTTAATTTTTCAAAGTGGGCTACCGAAGCAGACTTATCTTTGAGGTCCATATAAGGGCGAGATATAAAAGTAGAACCATAGAAACTTGCTGTACAAAATCTATGATAGGCTTCTTTATAATGCTCTAAATGCTTTTGCCAAAAGTTGACAGCTTCGGGATTGTAGCGTTCCAATCCTTCAAAAACATCTGAAAGACAAACCAGCAATTCTGGAGAGCTTTCCAGTTGGATCATACTTCTAAGCTGTTCTGCCAATGTCTCATCATAGTCTTGATAAGGAATCCCATGTCCCATCATAATATCCATTTCCCCATCTCCATAACGAATGACAGAAGAATGGTGCTCCAGTATATAATCAAGACTCTGCTGGATATCCAGTACCTTTGGGTAGGATTGCAGCTTTTTTACAGGCAACTCTCCATTTTGACAGTAGGCTTCAATAGCTCGAACCATCTCCTCAGGATGTGCTTGGTCATAAAGAAACTGACCTTGTTCTCCATGGGCTACACTTTCAAATGCAAATACTGGTTTTCCTGCTTGTCGGAAACGGCCAATGATCCCATCAACTTCGGATTCAGCATTGATATCCAGTAAGAAGTCACAGCCTTCAACCAAGCTATCAATCAAAGGTGGTTGTCCTGCAATATCTGATAAGACAGAGACATTTGGGTGGGCCAGTAAAGCTGTAATACTATCCGCCACCATAACGGGAGCTGCTACATAAAACTTGACATCTGGTAAATTTTCAATCAAGTAACCCATATTTCTCAAGTCACTTGAGAAGGTATAGACTAGGGCTGAATGTTGAACCCCTGTGTATTGACTCACCTGATCTTTTGTCAGACAAGGCGTCATCTGACTCATGTCTGACCACTCTTGAGCGTTATAATACCACCAAACATCTCGATAGATGGAGCGTTCATACAATCCCCATGGTTTTCTCTCTGTCAAATAATGAATAATCGGTGGATAAGTCCCAGGTTCTGGTCGATAATCTGAGAAATGTGTGTGCAAGGTAATGCAGTTATATTTAAAGTCCAAAGCCAACCAACGGTCTTTAAATAAGAGATTCAAAATACTTTGATCATCTTGAGCAACCTTATCATGCAACTCATTAGTCATTTCAATCAGTTGTTTGCGAACTTCTTCTTGCTTCCAAAGGCGATTATTGATGAGCAAGACACCTGCGTTGAATCCATGCTCATTAAAATATACTTGAGCCCCCAGATCCTTGACTGCTGCCAAAGGATAGTCTCCTAATTCAACATCAAATAGAGGACTTAAGTCTCTTGTGACAACCAAGTCACAGTCTAGATATAAAACTTTATCTTCCTCAACAAAATCTGAGATAAAATAACGCAAAAATGTTGCATAGTGAATATTGGTCTTGTATTGGCTAATATGAGAACTATTGACACGGGCATTGACGATTTCACAGTCTAACTTCGTCAACTTACGATTGAGATTGAAAAACCATTCTGTCGGAAAATCGCTGTTAATCAGATAAAAACGAAGTCCTCGATTATGACAGCAGATGGATTTGATTGTCGTTAATACCTTATCTGCATATTGATAATTGGCCCCTAGTACAATTGCCTTCATGTCCATTTTATCTTTCTTTAACTCTTTAATTACTTCTATCATTGACTGGGGAGACTGAGACGAAACTACTGTTTTTTTCAATTGATTTTTGTTGGTCATATCAAAAGTCAATACTGGTCTGCCCGCACTGGTATAGCGATTGACGATAAAGCCCATCGGACTCCCTTTATGGATATCCAGATAGGCGTCTGACTTCTCAATCATTTCATCAATCACTGCCCCAACCATGCTAGGATAGAGATGCACATTTGGATATTTGTCCAAAGCCATTAGAATTGGCCCCATATCTGTATAGGCTCCGATATGGAATCCAACATCAGGAAGAGCTTGAGCTAGTTCTTCAATATACAGAAAATCCTGCGAATCTGTGAATGTAAATAGATTGACATTATGAAGGTCATAAACTCTCTTGATGGTAAAACGTCCTGCATAGTGGTCAGCAATCTGTTCATAACTAACATTCCTAAATGCCCACCATAAGTCTCGATAACGATAGCCCATCAAAGTGGACCATGGTTTTCGATAGGTCGTATAATGGATGATCAAAGGTTCTTTATCCAACTCAAAGTGTGAATCCCAATGGCTATAAAAAGCAATGACATCATGACCAACTTGAAGGTTAAAATGCTTATCCAACTCTAGCCAATGATTCTGGAAGACTAAATTGAAAATGGTTTGATCCCCATTGAAACCTTCTGTAGTCGTCTGCTCCAGGTAGGACATATACTCCACTGTCTTATCAAACAACAAGGAGGTAATATCTTTTTCTCTCCACTTTTGACAATCAATGACCAGCATCCCTGAGTTAAATCCATTGCCATCAGCATCCCTAACTGCCGCTACAGAGTAGTCACCCAAATCTAAGTCAAAGAGTGGACTCAAATCTCCATGCACAATAATATCACTATCTAAATAGACTACTCTATCTTCTGTAATCAGTTGTGGAATTAAGTATCGAGCATAAGCTATGGGGGAGATATGCGCTTGGGTTTTCCACTCTGGATCAATCACATCACCGATAAAAATATCCTCTACAAGACTGCCTAACCTTTCCACTTGAATCTTGACTTCATGGAACCAATCGCTAGGGATATTCTGATGTAGAATGTAAATCTTAACCTGTTGATTATAATACAAAATAGACTTTATCATCGTAAGTATTGGGGTAAGATATTGTTTATCCCCAGCAAGTATAATTGCCTTCATATGAATCCTTTTATCTCTATTTTAAAAACTAACTTAATTATTCTAAGTCTTTCAGGTAATTCTGATTATAACGGTTTACATCTTATGACTTATCTCTAATAAATATAACAGTTCTTCAATCCACCTCAATGTATCAGTTGAACTTTCCATTCCTACACTTTCTAATAAAATATATTTTGAATATTTCAAATGTTCGATAAAATTCTCTATATATTTTCCTATATTAAAATTTTTAACAGCAAGAAAAGTAATAAATTTTAACCGTTGTTCTACATCACTACGAATTTTTTCTGGTGTAAAATATCTTGCGGCATTCATATCTGTACGATAATTATAACTATCTCTATTGATATAAACAATTTTTTGAACAATTAAGTATAATTTAAACCAAAATTCCATATCTTCACAAAAACTAGTACTATTATTAAAACGAATACATCCGATACTATCCTTACGAACCAATTTACAACTTGCAAAGCCATAAGACGAATCAAAAACATTTAAATCTATCAATTCATTAATCAATTCATCATTTTTAAAAACGCGCTTTTCGTATCCTCTTTGAAAAGAATGCAGATACCAACAATTCTCTTTAGTATTAAATTGCTTATAAGTAGATACAGATATATCGGCTTTTTCTTGAACAATAATAGAATATAACACTTCTAAATAATCTGGTTCTACCCAATCATCAGAGTCAACAAAAGTAATGTACACCCCCTCCGAACGTTCAATTCCTAAGTTTCGAGCTGATGATACCCCACCATTTTCTTTCTCAAAATAGCGAAAACGAGAATCTTTAGCTACATATTCTCTACAAATCTCTGCCGAATTGTCTGGAGATCCATCATTGATTAATAAACACTCAAAATTTTTATAGGTTTGATTTTGAATGCTATCTAAACACATTCTCAAGTAGTTCTCAACATTATAGATGGGAACTATAACACTAATCAATTCATTTTCCATTCAATTCTTCCCCTAAAAATTTCCGAATAGCTTCTACCATCTTGTCTGGTTCAGCTGATGAAAATACGCGACTTCTTCCACTTGAATCATGACTGGTATTGTCAAAGGTAAAAATCGGTTTATCTCGTTTCTGAACTTCCTCGATAATATTGGCAATCTCACCTTCGTGATTGATATCTAGGTAAAAGTCCATCTTATCCAACGTTTCTTTCATGTTAAAAGGGTTAAAATTTGGAAAAAGTGACAGATTCAGATGTGATTGAAAGTCAACGACAAAGGGAGCAAAGTTTGTATGCGCCAAGATCGTAAAGTGGACTTCTGGAAGTTCAGATAGAAGATATTCCAAGGACTCCATTGCAGCACTATTTGTAAAAATACAAGTATGATATAAAGGAGCACCTACTAGCTCCCCAAAAGATCGTTTGGTGATGTCTGAGCTTAACAATACGTCGTTCCAGTTCAATCCATAATAAAACCACCATATCTTACGAAAACGCGTTAAGCTCAAGTGAGTCCAAGGTTTGTGTTCTGCAGTATAATGGATAATCTTTGGTTCATGATTTCCATAATAGTTAGATTTGTACCAGTCAGTATTTCCTTTTAAATGTAAAAACTGATCCAAGCCAACCATGAAATTATACTCTTTATCCAAATGAAGCCACTGATCACCAAAATACATATTGAGAACACCTTGATCCCCATAGACATGTTCATGGTGTTGGGCTGTCAACTCTAGTAGACTTTGTGTTGAATTTTTTTCTCGCCATTTTTTTGCATCAATCAACATCACACCTGAATTAAAAGTTGTTAACCAACCTTCGTGATTAAAATCTTGAACAGCTGCGATAGCGTAGCCCTGTAAATCTAAGGTGAATAAGTCATCTAAATTTGCATTAACAATCGTATCCGAGTCTAAATAGAGAACCCTGTCTTCTTGTACTTCATCTGCTATGAAATACCTAAAGAAAGCAGCATAGGACAGGATTGCATTTGGCAAGTGGAAATCTCGAAGATTATGAGCTGTTTTTTTGACATTGACAATCTCAGACCCAATAACCTTCAGACGATTTCTCATCAATAAAAACCATTCGCTAGGTAGATCATCATTAAACACATAAAATTTCACTTCATGATTATGAACCGATACTGACTTTATCACGGTTTCTACCTTATCAAGGTAATGAAGATCAGCTCCAAGAGCTATCGCTTTTTGATACAATTTCATTCCTTTTCTCCACTGTCAATTTTTTCTAGTTGGTGACGAATGGCCACCACCATATTTTCTTTATCTTCTAGGCTAAACACTTGTACTCCTTCAGCAGTTCGATGGACTACTGTGTCAAACGCAAATATCGGCTTCCCGATTGCCAAAGCGCGCTCGACAATATTATCTACCTCACTCCAATTGTTGATATCTAGATAGACATCCGCCAACTCTAAAATGCGATCTGAAACCTCTCTCGATTGGCAATATTCATATAGTTGAAAATTACTAAATCTGGAAAAGCTTCTTAAAAAATCTGAAACATTCGTTGGTGCCGCAACATGAAAATCAACTTCAGGTAAACTAGCTAGCAAATACTCCAAACCTTCCAACTGATCTGAGTAAGTATAAACAAAGGCATGGAATTTGGCAATATTCTTGGGCTTAATCGTTAATGTTTCACTATGAGTGACGATTGAATTACTAGGAATATCCTGGTGGATGAGACAATTAGCACCTATGATGACATTATCACCAATAGTAACTCCTCTAAGAATAACGGTATTGGCACCAATCCAACAATCCCGACCAATACGAACAGGAGCGCCGCTCATTGCAGTTTTAAACACATGATAGTTATTGAATTGATGATTCGAATCAAAAATTCGTACTCCATCCCCAAACATTGTATCATGACCAATGGTGATTTCTTCAGTACAGCGGATTGAACAATGGTCATTAAAAAAGACCCTATTTCCTACTTTCAAATTCGCACCACTTGAAACTTCAATACTTGCAAACGACCGAATTGTGATATCTGCTCCCAAATCAAGACGAGCATCTGGTGACACTTCAACATGATGAAAATCTCCAATTAACTGTACTGCATTTCTAAAATCCATACCTTATTCTCGATTCTTTCATTTTATATCATTTGTTGACCAAAAACATTGTTCTCATTGTTTTAGAGCAATTGATTGTTGATAACCTAATTCTCCTATAATCTTCATGTGATAGCAAATCAAGCATCTCTATATAATACATCCATTTTTAGATGCAAAAATCTACTATATATTATACCATTTTTGCACACTTTCATAAAGTGAGATAAAGCTCATAACCTTATTTTTTCTAGCTCTAGACAATAAATATTGAATTTCAACTGATTTATACTCAATTAAAATCAAAGTGCACTTTTTTGTTAACATGTTACTTAAGAAATATCGTAGCTTGGAGATTAACCAACTAATTAATGAACCTTACTCTATTCTAGGAAAACAATGAAAGAGTTTCTAACAAAACTATGATATATGTATTTTGGAGGTGGAAATTTCTGCTCTTTTTTATAGTGGATTGAACCTAGAATAGTACGCTACAGATTTTAAAACATTATTAGAAATTGATTTGAATTTCCTAATCTCTTTGTTCACAACTTATTTCAATCTACTATATTTTAAACGAGTCTTACGAATCAACAAAACTCCAACCAGCTAATACTCACTTCCTATAGACAAAAACCTCCAAGAATTTTACAATCCTTGGAGGTTTTCTCATAGCTTACCTAGTCTTTTAGCAACTTTATAAAACAAGGCTTACTCTTCATCATCGCGCTTACGACGTTTAGCTACTAATCCTAATCCTGTTAGACCTGCTACAACTCCTAGGAGTAGATTTGTAGCCGATGTTGCTGTTCCAGTATTTGGAAGTTGCTTACGTGTCTTAGTTGTATCAGTTTGAGGAGCTTGACTAGTCGAATGAATCATAGATGCGCTTGTGCTTGCTGACTCTGACGCACTTGTTGATGCCGACTCAGAAGCTGATGTGCTTGCTGATTCAGAAGCGCTTGTGCTTGCTGATTCAGAGGCGCTTGTTGACGCTGACTCTGAGGCACTTGTTGAGGCTGATTCAGAAGCTGATGTACTTGCTGATTCTGACGCGCTTGTGCTTGCTGACTCTGACGCGCTTGTGCTTGCTGATTCTGATGCGCTTGTGCTTGCTGACTCAGAAGCTGATGTACTTGCTGATGTACTTGCGCTCGTTGAAGCAGATGTACTTGCTGACGTACTTGCACTGGTTGAAGCGGACGTGCTTGCTGACGTGCTTGCGCTCGTTGAGGCTGATGTACTTGCTGACGTGCTTGCACTGGTTGAAGCCGATGTGCTTGCCGATGTACTTGCACTTGTTGAAGCAGATGTACTTGCTGAGGTGCTTGCGCTCGTTGAGGCTGACGTACTTGCTGACGTACTTGCACTGGTTGAGGCTGATGTACTTGCTGACGTACTTGCACTTGTTGAGGCTGACGTACTTGCTGATGTACTTGCGCTCGTTGACGCCGATGTACTTGCTGACGTACTTGCGCTCGTTGAAGCGGATGTACTTGCGGACGTACTTGCACTTGTTGAAGCGGACGTACTTGCTGATGTGCTTGCGCTCGTTGAGGCCGACGTACTTGCGGATGTGCTTGCACTTGTTGAGGCCGACGTACTTGCTGACGTACTTGCGCTTGTTGAAGCGGACGTGCTAGCCGACGTACTTGCGCTTGTTGAAGCTGATGTACTTGCGGATGTGCTTGCACTTGTTGAGGCTGACGTGCTCGCTGACGTGCTTGCACTTGTTGAGGCTGACGTACTTGCTGACGTGCTTGCACTTGTTGAGGCTGACGTGCTAGCCGATGTGCTTGCGCTCGTTGAAGCCGACGTACTTGCTGAGGTGCTTGCGCTCGTTGACGCCGACGTGCTAGCCGATGTACTTGCGCTTGTTGAAGCAGATGTACTTGCTGACGTACTTGCACTTGTTGAAGCAGATGTACTTGCTGACGTACTTGCGCTCGTTGAAGCCGATGTGCTTGCTGATGTACTTGCGCTCGTTGAGGCTGACGTACTTGCTGACGTGCTTGCGCTCGTTGAGGCTGATGTACTTGCTGACGTGCTTGCACTGGTTGAAGCCGATGTGCTTGCCGATGTACTTGCACTTGTTGAAGCAGATGTACTTGCTGAGGTGCTTGCGCTCGTTGAGGCTGACGTACTTGCTGACGTGCTTGCACTTGTTGAAGCGGATGTACTTGCTGAGGTGCTTGCGCTCGTTGATGCTGACGTACTTGCCGATGTGCTTGCACTTGTTGAGGCTGACGTGCTTGCACTTGTTGAAGCGGATGTACTTGCTGAGGTGCTTGCGCTTGTTGACGCTGACGTGCTTGCTGACGTACTTGCACTTGTTGAAGCTGACGTGCTTGCTGACGTACTTGCGCTCGTTGATGCAGATGTACTTGCACTTGTTGAAGCTGATGTGCTAGCCGACGTACTTGCGCTCGTTGACGCTGACGTGCTTGCTGATGTGCTTGCACTTGTTGAAGCTGACGTGCTAGCCGACGTACTTGCGCTCGTTGACGCTGAGGTACTTGCTGATGTACTTGCGCTTGTTGAGGCTGATGTACTTGCTGATGTACTTGCGCTTGTTGAGGCTGACGTGCTTGCTGATGTACTTGCGCTCGTTGAAGCTGACGTGCTTGCTGACGTACTTGCGCTCGTTGATGCTGACGTGCTTGCTGACGTACTTGCACTTGCTGAAGCTGACGTGCTTGCTGACGTACTTGCGCTCGTTGATGCAGATGTACTTGCTGATGTGCT